>DASSSF010000130.1:0-3834 GCA_035708565.1 Candidatus Limnocylindria bacterium | reverse complement strand
TCGCGAAGGAGGTGCGCGCCGGCGACGTCCTCGTGGGCGGCGAGAACTTCGGCTGCGGGTCTTCGCGGGAGTACGCCCCCGCCGCCCTGAAGAAGCTCGGCGTCGGCGGCATCGTCGCCGTGTCGTTCGCGCGCATCTTCTTCCGCAACTGCGTGAACCTCGGGATCCCGGTCGTCGAGTCGTCCGAGGCCCACCGCGTCGTCCGCGACGGCGACGACGTGGCGCTCGACCTGACGGCCGGCGTCCTCCGCACGCCACGCGGCGACGCGGCGCTGCGGCCGATCCCGGAGTTCGCGCGGCGGATCCTCGCGGCGGGCGGCGTCGTGGCGTACCTGCGCGAGCACGGCGACTTCCCGGCGATCGGCTGACCGCGAAGGGTAGGGCCGTACAGGGCCGGTGACCGCGGCCCGCCGATCCCGCCCCCTGCGGCACTCACGGCGCTCCCTCGCGGCGGCGTACACGACCGCTAGCAAGGGAGGGACCGACCGATGCGCAATGCAGCACGTGCCGTCCTCGTCGCGAGCGCGACCCTCGTCCTCGTCGCCGGGGCGACCCTGGTCGGGACGCCGGCGGCGGCGCTCGCAGCGACGCGTCACTACTACGTGCAGGCCGAGGATGTGAGCTGGGACTTCGCCCCGACGGGCGAGGACCGCATCCACGGCGACGCGATCCCCGCGCCATGGACCCGTTACACGATCTGGGCGAAGACCCGGTACATCGAGTACACCGACGCGACCTTCAGCGTGAAGAAGGAACAACCACCGTGGCTCGGCGTGCTCGGCCCGATCATCCGGGCGGAGGTCGGCGACACGGTCCTCGTGCATTTCCGCAACCGGGCCAGCGGCTCCTACGGCATGCACCCGCACGGTTTCCGCTACGACAAGGACAGCGAGGGCGCCCACTACGAGCCCGCGGGCGCGGGTGCGCAGATCCCGCCCGGCGGCGAGTTCACCTACACCTGGATCGCCGACGCGGACAGCGGCCCCGGTCCGAACGATCCCTCCTCGCTCGTGTGGTGGTACCACTCGCACGTCGACGAGCCGGCCGAGACGAACGCGGGACTGCTCGGACCGATCGTCATCACGGGGAAGGGCCAGGCGCGGGCCGACGCGACCCCGATCGGGATCGACCGCGAATTCGTCCTCGCGTTCTTCATCTTCGACGAGGACGAAGGCCGGGAGCGTGGCCTGATGCACGCGATCAACGGCTACATCTTCGGCAATCTGCCGGGGATCACGATGCGGACGGGCGACAAGGTCCGCTGGTACGTCCTCGGGATGGGGAACGAGGTGGATCTCCACACCGTGCACTGGCACGGGAAGACCCTCGCGAGGTCCGGCAGTCGCACGGACGCGATCGAGCTGCTCCCGGGGAGCATGGCGACGGCAGACATGACCGCGGACAACCCCGGGACGTGGCTGATCCACTGCCACGTCGCGGACCACATCTACGCGGGGATGCTCGCGACCTACACCATCACGCGCTGAGCGTCGTGCGGGGAAGGCGGCGTGTGCCGCCTTCCCCGCAGGTCGCGCTAGAGGTCCACCGCCACGGGCAGCGCTCCGCGCGCCCAGGAGGAGAGGCGCTCTCCCTCGCGCCTGCCCATGTACTTCGCGTCGAGCAGGCGCCGCGCCTTCGCGTCCTCCGCCGCGCCGCGCACGAGGCGTGCGCGCGCGCCGACGGTCCGCGAGCCGACGCGGACCCGCACGTCGCGCGTCTTCCGGATGTTCTTCACCCAGTCCGCCGCGCCGCCGCCGCCGGAGAGCAGGTAGATCGTCCCGCCGTCGAGCGCGAACCAGATCTCGATGGTGTGCGGCCGCCCGGTGCGGCGGCCGCGCGTGGTCAGGTACGCGAAGTCCTCGCCCGCGAGGCGCTCGAACGGCGGCACGCCTCGTGGATACCACCGCGCGTCGGCGGCTACCGCTAGCCGCGCGACGTTCCTAGTCCGCCGCCTCCGCGCTGCCGTAGATCCGGCCGCGCTTGTCGACCACGCGCCCGAGGCGCTGATGCGATGCGCTCGAGCGGCAGCCGCTGTCGGCGAGCTCGACCGGCCACCACTCGTCCTCGACCTGCGCCTCGAAGCGGTAGGCGCACGCGTTCCCCGACTCGAGGGCCTCGACGACCGCGTCCGGCACCTGGAAGACCATCGAGGCGAGGCCGCGGCGCGCGGGTCCCGGCGCGCCGGTGCGCGAGGCGAGCGATCGCTGCGTGACGGCGACGACGCCGCCGGTCTCGGCGAGGAGGACCCGGACGCGCGAGGGGACGGCGTCCCACGTGCCGCCCTCGAGCTGCAGCCAGCGGATCATCCCGTCGTCGTGCAGACCCCACCACAGCCGGACGGCGCGCCCCGCGATCCGCTCGGCGGCGCCGCCGAGCTCGGTCGCTTCGGCCGGTGACAGCTCCGCGAGCCGCGCCGTCGTGTCGTCGACGAGGGCGCGCAGCTGCAGGATCTCGCGGTGCGCCGCGAGACCGCCGGCCTGCGCCGCCGACCGCTCGGCGCGGACCTTCCGGAGCTCGCGCCCGAGGCGCGCGGTGTCCTCGACGGCCCAGCCGAACTGTCTCGTGAGGGCCTCGACCCTCGAGTCGGCGAGCTCGGACACCTGGCGGCGCTCGCGGCGGATCCGCGCCTCCGCCTCCGCGCGGATGGCGCCCGTGGCACGCATCTGAGCGAGGGCGGCGACGACGGCGGCGAGAGCGACGATGCAGGCGAAGAGCGTTCCGGCACGCGCCGCGAGGGCGGTCAGGCCGCCGACGGAGACGATGAGCACCGCCGGAAGCGCCCACGCGAGCGTCGGGAGCAGGCGGCCGCCGAGCGGCGGGCGCAGCGCGGTGTCGAGTGGCCTCGAGCGGAACGGCAGCGGCCGGAAAGCGGCGGCTCGCGTACCCATGACCCTCACTCCCCATTGGCCGGGCGGGACCGACCGACGGAGTTAGTACCTCCGGGGGAACGCGCAGGTGGAGCAGCGCGGTATCGGTCGACCGGCTCCGCGCTCCGTGCGCGACGCCGCGATCGGGTCGGTCAGTCCTCCTGACCGCGCATCCGCGGACTGAACGCCTCCTCGATGAAGGCGGCCGCCGCGGCGGCATCGACCGCGTCGCGGATGAGGTGGCTGACGCGCGCCTGCGACAGCACGCCCGCGTAGCGCGCGGCGTCCCCCTGCGCGAGCAGGACGCGCGCCCGGGTGCGCGAGAGCTCCACCATCGGCCGCCATCCGTCCGCTATCTCCGCGGGCGGTCCGACGAGCACGGCAGCGCGGACGCGCGAGTCGCGTCCGGCGGCGATCGCCGCTACCGCGGCGCCGAAGCCGGATCCGACGAGGGCCATCCGCTCCGGCACGCCGCCGTGCGCCCGCACGACCCGGAGCGCGGCCTGCGCATCGGCGAGGGCGGACGCGATGGAGCGCGGCTCTCGGAACGCGAGAGCGAGCGCGGCGACGCCCTCGCGCGCGAGCGCTCCGGCGAGCGCGACGTCCGGCTCGGCGTCGGGAAGCACGACCGCGGTCGCTGCGGCGCGGACCTCTGGGACGTGGAGGATCCCCTCGGTCTCGGCGTCAGCGACGCGGATGCCGAGGCGCTGGGCGGTCACCCGGCCGCGGGCGGGGCCTTCGCCGGCACCTCCGGCATCGCGAGCATCTCGAACACCTGCTCGCGCTTCTCGACCGGCGTGCGCGACGAGATGAGCTCGAGCACCTTCTTGCGGCCCTTCATCTTGCCGATCAGGATCGCGCCGACCAGACGGTCCGCGCCGTCGGGGCCCTTGAGGAAGAACAGCCGCTTGTAGTTCCGAGCGGGCTCGTCGACCTCGACGATGCCCTCCGCCTCGGGCTCCTCCTC
>DASSSF010000129.1:0-10583 GCA_035708565.1 Candidatus Limnocylindria bacterium | reverse complement strand
AAGGAGTTCGCGGACGCCGTCATCCGCCGGATGCGGGCCTGATGGCGGACGCGAAGCGCTTCCTCCACAGCACGCGCACGCGCTACGAGTTCCAGTTCGGCTACTCGCGCGCCGTCCGCCACGGCAGCGTCGTCCGCGTCGCGGGCACCGCGGGTCTCGAGGACAACGGCGATCCGGTGCCGGGCGGCATCGTGGAGCAGACGCGGCGCGCGCTCGAGATCATGCGCGAGGCGCTCGAGGCGTGCGGCGTGTCGTTCGAGGACGTGATCATGACGCGGATCTACGTGAACGACGTCGCCAACATCGAGAGCGTGGCCGTCATCCACGGCGAGGTCTTCCGCGACATCCGGCCCGCGACGACGATCATCAAGGTCGACTTCATCGATCCGCGGATCCTCGTCGAGATCGAGGCGGAGGCCGTCTTCGGCGGCGCCGACGAGAAGGCCTGAGCTCAGGCTCCGCTCCGGACGGCGCTGATGGGCATCGGACGTCTCGCCGACGGCCTCGCGGCGACGCCCCCGCTCGGCTGGAACTCGTGGAACGCGTTCGGACGGAAGATCGACGAGCGCACCGTCCTCGAGGCGGCGGACGCGCTCGTCGCGACCGGGATGCGCGACGCGGGATACCGCTACCTCGTCATCGACGACGGCTGGGAGGCGCCCGAGCGCTCGGCGGAGGGCGACCTCGTCGCGGACCCGGCCACGTTCCCGCGCGGGATCCGCGCGCTCGCGGACGACGTGCACGCGCGCGGCCTCGCGTTCGGCATCTACACGGACGCCGGTACGCGCACGTGCCAGGGCCTGCCGGCGAGCCTCGGCTACGAGTTCCGCGACGCGCGGCGGTTCGCCGAGTGGGGCGTGGACTACGTGAAGGTGGACTGGTGCCACACCGACGGCCTCGGGCCGCGCGCGCTCTACGCGAAGTGGGCGCTCGCGGTCCACGCCGCCGGGCGTCCGATGGTCCTGTCGATCTGCGAATGGGGCCGGCACCGCCCGTGGGAGTGGGCGCCCGTGCTCGGACACCTCTGGCGGACGTGCTGGGACATCCAGGCCTCCTGGGAGAGCGTGATGACCATCGTCGCTCGACAGAGCCCCCTTTGGCCCTACGCCGGACCGGGGCACTGGAATGACCCTGACATGCTCGAGGTCGGCAACGGCATGTCCGCCGAGGAGGACCGCACGCACGTGACGCTCTGGGCGATCCTCGCCGCGCCGCTCATGGCGGGGAACGACGTGCGCTCGATGAGCGCGAGCACGCGCGAGCTCCTGGTGGCGCCCGAGATGCTCGCGATCGACCAGGATCCGCTCGGCGAGCAGGGCCGTCCCCTCCGCGACGGCGTGTGGGCGCGGAGCCTCGCGGACGGATCCCGGGCCGTCGCGCTCGTGAACGCGGCCGACGCGGCGGCCGAGACCGGGTTCACCATGGACGAGCTCGGCGCCCGCCGCGCCACGGTGCGCGACGCGTGGGCCCGGGAGGACGTCGCGTCCCGCGTGACCTCGTACTCGACGACCCTCGCCCCGCACGCGAGCGCGCTGCTCCGCGTGCGCGCGGCATGACGTGAGCGAAAGGAGAGCGACGTGGCGAAGAGCGTGAAGGTGGTCGTGACCGGAGCGACGGGGCAGGTGGCGTACACGCTGCTGCCGCGCATCGCGGCCGGCGAGATGTTCGGCCCGGACACCGAGGTGGACCTGCGACTCTCGGACATCCCGCAGGTAATCGAGAAGGCGAAGGGCCTCGTCATGGAGCTCGAGGACGGCGCGTACCCGCTCCTCTCGCGCGTGATCGCGAGCGCGGACCGCGCCGAGTCGCACGCGGACGCGGACTGGGTGCTCCTCGTGGGAAGCAAGCCCCGCGGGCCGGGGATGGAGCGGAACGACCTGATCCGCGAGAACGGCCCGATCTTCGTGAGCGAGGGCAAGGCGATCGCGCAGCACGCGAAGCGCGCGCGCGTCGCCGTCGTGGGCAACCCCTGCAACACGAACTGCCTGATCGCGAAGCATGCCGCCGGCGGCGCCCTCCCGGACGACCGCTGGACGGCGATGACGCGCCTCGACCAGAACCGGGCGCGCGCGCAGGTCGCGAACAAGGCGGGCGCGCGCGTCGCCGACGTGAAGAAGCTCGTCATCTGGGGCAACCACTCGGCCACCCTCTACCCGGACTTCACGAACGCGGTCGTCGGCGGCCGGAAGGTGACGAGCGCGGTCGACCGGGCATGGCTCGAGGGGGACTTCCTGAGGACGGTGCAGCAGCGCGGCGCGGCGATCATCGCGGCGCGCGGCGCGTCGAGCGCGTTCTCGGCCGCGCAGGCGCTCATCGACCACGTCCGCGCGCTCCTCTCGCCGACGCCGGCCGACGACTGGACGAGCGTCGCGGTGGCCTCGGACGGCTCCTACGGCGTGCCGGAGGGGCTCATCTCGTCATTCCCCGTCCGGTCGAAGGGCGACGGGTCGTACGAGATCGTGCAGGGCATCGAGCTCGATGAATACGCGCGTGGCAAGCTGCGCGCGACGGTCGCGGAGCTCGAGAAGGAGCGCGAGGTCGTGAAGGACCTGCTCGCCTAGCGGCGCGCGGCGCCGTCCGGACGCGGTACGCGGGCGAGCACGTTGCCGAGCTCGAGGAGAGCGGTGATCTCGGACGCGAAGATCGTGAGCAGGCGGACGTCCGTCTCGGTGTACGCGCGCGCCTCGCGCCGGTAGACGGTGAGAGCGCCGAGAGCGCGCGAACCGAGCATGAGCGGTACCGCCAGCACGGCGCGGACGCCCGTCGACGGTGCCGTCGTGAGCGCTCCGCTCCACCCGCCGTAGTCCTCGACGAGGACGGGAGCGCGGCGCTCGAACGCCTGTCCGGTCGCTCCCTCGCCCGGCGCGATCGTGTCCGGGCGCCGCGCGGTCTCCGTCGCCGCGACCATGCGGAGGCGTCCCGTGGACGGCTCGTACCAGCGGAGGAGCGCTTCGTCGGAGCGCAGCAGGGCGCGCGCCTCCGCGAGGGCGACGTTCGCGATCTCGATGGGATCGGCCGTCGTGGCGACCACGGCCGCCACGCGCTCGTACGCGTCGAGCGCTTCCGCGCGGCGCCGGTCCACCAGGGTCGCGCTCGCGTCGGCGATCAGCAGGAGCGCCCCGGCGAGGCTGCCGCCGCGGAGGATCGGCGACGCGCTCTCGAGGACGTCGATGCGGGCCCCGTCCTGCCGCACGCGCACGGTCGGCGCGTGCTCGACGCGCTCGCCGCTCGAGAGCCGCTCCATGAGGGCGTCGAACTCGTGCGGCGAGCCGTGCGGGATGAGGCGGTCGATGGAGAGGCCCACGACCTGGTCGGCGGTGTACCCGAACATCCGCTCCGCGCCGCGGTTCCACGACGTGATGACGCCGTCGAGGTCGGTCGACAGGACCGCGTTGTCGGTCGCGTCGACGAGCGCCGCGTAGAGCGCGGCCGTCTCCGGTCGGAGCTCACCCACCGATCTCACCCCGGGGGATAGTTGCGCTGTACGGGCGTTCCGTCCCCCGTACCTTCGGCCCAGTACCCGCTAAGCGGCGGCCACCCAGCCGGCGCCCGGCCGGACGAGCCGGCCCGTCTCGAGCAGGCGCCGCACGGTGTCGTAGACGATCGGCCAGGTGAACCACGTCTTCGGCTCGTCCTCCTGGACGACGACGGCCGCGCGCACGCCGAGGACGACGAGGTCGTCGAGCGCGTGCTGGAGCGGTGCCTTGCGCCGCTGCGTGAACGATTGATCCCAGCGCGCGAGCGTCGCCGAGCGGCGGATCTGCTCGACCTGGCCGCCGGGCTGGACGGGGTAGCGCGCGACGATCGCGCCCTCGCTCTCGAGGCGCTCGCGGGCCGCGCGGAACGCGGGGGCCGGCAGGCCGACGGCCGTGCGCACCTGGTCGGCCGAGCGCGGGCCGCTCGCCCCGATGCTCGCGACGATCCGCTGCGCGTCGGGGCCGAGCTCGCCGTCCTCGGCGCGATCGAGCGCGTCGCGGCAGAGCGGATCTGCGACCAGGGCGGCTTCGTGCGAGAGGAGCAGCAGCTTTCCCTTGTGGATCTTGAGCGGCTGCACGCTCGGGCGCGACGCGAGGTCGAAGCCCCACCACCACGACTCCTTAGGCCACGAGCCGAAGCCCGAGCGGCCGGGGGCGTACGGCGGCTCGTGGATCGCGGCGAAGAGGCTCGGGAGCGAGGAGTCCTGCGTCTGGGTCAGGAGGCGGCGGTCGCGCAGGAACGCCTCGGCCTCCTCCAGGGAGGCGAGGCGCCGTTCCTTCGTGAGGCGGCAGTCACGCGCGCGCTGCGCGCGCAGCTCCGCGAGGGTGGACGGCGTCGCTCAGGCCTTCGTGCGCTTCCGCGCATACGCGCGCGCGTCGGCGGCCTCGACGAGCTCCTTCGCGGACGCGCCGTCGGCCGGGTATGAGGCGACGCCCCACGATCGGCGCGGCATCGGGATCGTCCTGCCGTCCGCGATCTCGATCGTCGTCGAGTCGAGCCGCTCCATCAGCCGCTGCACCGCCTTCTCGGCCGCCTCCCGGTCTGTCTCCGGCATCACGATGGCGAACTCGTCGCCGCCGTACCGGGCGGGCACGTCCTCGTGCCGCAGCTGCGACTCTACCGCCGAGCCGAGGGTCCGCAGGACGGCGTCCCCGGCGAGGTGGCCGTGCTCGTCGTTCACCCGCTTGAGCTCGTCGATGTCGAAGTACGCGATCGAGAGCGGCATCCCGCGACGCTCGGCGCGCGACATCTCCTCCTCGAGGCGGTCGTAGAAGTAGCGGTAGTTGTGGAGCCCGGTGAGGGCGTCGGTGTTGGCGGCGCGCTTGAGCCGCTCGTGGAGCTCGGCGACCGCGATCGCCGCGCCGATCTGCGCGGCCACGGCCTGGAGCAGCGTGAGGTCGCGCTGGCCGAACGTGCCGGGCCGCGCGCTCACCACGGCGAGGACGCCGATCGCGCGGCCCTCCGACAGGAGCGGCACGACCATGACCGAGCGGTGCTCGTCGCGGCCGGCCGCGCGGGGGTCCGCGCGCGCGTCGTCGACGAGCGCGGACTCGCGATGCTCGAACGCCCAGCGCGCGAGGCCCTTCCGGGTCGCGAGCCGCGTGCCCGGCAAGAGAGAGGTCTGCGCGCCCACGCTGGCGCGGCTCACGATCTCGTCCGTCCGCTCGTCGTGCAGGAAGATGTGGAGCGTGCTCCCGCGCCAGTGGCGCTCGAGCGTCGCGAGGGTCTGCTCGAGCAGCTGCTTGATGTCCAGCAGCGTCGAGAACTGCGGCGTGATCTCGGCGAGCACCGTGAGCTCGCGCGCGCTCTCCTGGACCTGCCGCTCGACGGCGTCGGGCACGCCGCGCTCCTCGATCATCTTCACGAACGCGTCCACGAGCCCGGGGTCATAGCGCGACCCGGCGAGGAGGCGCAGCTCGTCGAGCGCGGTGCGCGGCGCGAGCGGGCTCCGGTACGGCCGGTCCGCGAGCATCGCGTGGTACGAGAGCACGATCTGGAGGATCCGCGCCTCGTACGGGATGGCCTCGTACGCGAGCGCCTCCGGGTACCCGCTCCCGTCCCAGCGCTCGTTCGCGGACCGCACGATCGGCACGACGCCGCGAAGGAAGCGGATGCCCTCGAGGATCCTGGCGCCGAGGAGCGGATGCTCGTGGACGATGCGCCGCTCGTCCGCCGTGAGGGGAGCCCGCTTCGTCAGGATCTCCTGGGGCACGCCGATCTTCCCGAGCGTGTGGAACAGGGACGCGAAGCGGAGATCGCGCAGCGACGCCTCGGGCAGCCCGAGGCGCTCGCCGAGCGCGACCGCGTCGCCCGCGACCCGGAGGTGATGGTCCTCGCGGTAGCCATCGCGTGCCTGGATCGTGGTCATGAGCGTCTGCACCGTCGAGAGGTACGCCTCGTCGAGCTCGGCGTAGAGCCGCGCGCTCCGGATCGCGGTGGCGCCGATGCCCGCGAGGAGGTCGAGCGCCTCGCGCTCATCGGGCTCGAGGGCGCGCGGCTCCCGCCAGGTCACGAAGAGCACACCCACGGTCGTCGCCGCGGCACGGAGCGGATAGATGACGACGGCGCGGTGGCCGAACCGCGCGAGCGCGGCGCGCACGTCCTCTTCCGCTCCGCTCTCGTCGGCGATCTCGACGGGGCCCTCCTCGAGGGCCCGGGCGATCGCGCCGGCCTTGTCGAGCGTGCGGACATCGGCCGGCGCGTTGCCGGTCGTCCCGGCGAACTCGAGGCGAGGGCCGCCGTCGTCGAGGTACACCGCGACGGCGGAGGCGCCGAGCAGGTCCTTCAGCGACGCGACGAGCCTACCGACGATCGCGCCGAGGTCGCGCTCCCCCGAGACCTCGAGGCCGATGCGCTCGAGCTGGACGAGGCGCCGCGAGAGCGACGCCGTGCGCTCGTGCAGCTCGGCCCGCTCGATCGCGAGCGCGGCCTCGCTCGCGATCGCGCCGAGCAGCTCGAGGTCGCCTTCGTCGTACGCGTTCGCGTTCACGCTCTGCACCGAGATGGCGCCGATCGCCCGGCCGCCGATCCGGAGCGGGGCGACGATGACCGAGCGCTCGCTGACGGTCCCCCACCCGCTGAGCTCGAGGCCGAGCGCCCTCCGGTCGCGCTCCGCGTCGCGCAGGAGGATCGGCCGGTCCTGCTCGATCGCGAGGCCGGCGAGCGTTCCGGCCCGCGCGCGCTCCTGGGCCGGCAGCTCCCGGTCGGCGTCGACGAGGAAGCGGTACGACAGCACGCCGTTGCGCGCGAGCGCGACGGAGAACGCGTCGGCCTCGAGGGAGGCGCGCGCCTTCTCGTACACGGCGCGGAAGACCTCCGTGGTGTCGAGGGAGGCTCCGACCGCGTGGCTCACGTCGACGAGCGTCGCGAGCACGCGGGCGCGGCGCGTCGCGAGGTGGCGCTCACGGTCGTCGTCGAAGCCGAGGTAGAACAGGACGGCCATCGGCGCGAAGAGGAGCAGCTCCACGCGCGCGATCTCGATGCCGATGGCTGCGCCGAGCAGCCACAGGAACTCCGCGCGCGCGGTGCGCCAGAGCCACACGGGGCGCCGGTGCTCCGCCGGGACGCGCGGGAGCGAGCCGATGAGCGCGGCCGTCTGGACGACGTCCAGCGCGACGAACACGAAGGCCGCGACGAGCGCCGCCGGCACGCGGGCGGCGGGGCCCTCGAGCGGCAGGAGCGCGACCGCGAGGCCGTACGCGAGCGAGGCCGCGCCCGCGCTGACGGCGAGCGCCGCGACGTTCCGCACGAGCTGGAGCGGCGGACGGCGGACGGCGATCTCGCTCGCGAGCGCGCCGAGCGCGGCGAGCGGCGCGACGGCGGCGACCGGCAGGGTGAGCGCGCCGACGAGCGCGGCGACGTCGCCGAGGCTGAGCTCGCCGTGGGCGAAGACGCGGATGGTTCGGAACGAGAGGACGGCGATGGCGACGAGGACGGCGACCGGGAGCAGCGACGGGCCGGCCGCCGCGAGCGAGGCGAGGCCGGCGGCCGACAGCGCGGCCGCGACAGCCGCTGTGACCGCGACCAGCGCGCGCGTGCGCGGCGACCGCTCGTTCATCCCACGCCTCGGCGAGCGAGCCTACGCTTCCGGACGGTCCCGGCGGCAGCCCGACGGTCGCGCTAGCCCGGGCGGGTGCCCCCTAGCGGGTGCGAAGCCAGCGTTCGAAGAGGAGCACGGACGCGAAGAAGCCCGCCACGAGGACCAGCTCGCCGGCGCCGCCGCGCTCGACGGCGGGCCGGATGACGAGGAAGAACAGGGAGAGCGCGAGCACGAGGGCCGCGGACGCGAGGAAGAGGCTGCGCCCGCTCAGGCGGACGGCGGAGGCTCTTCCGACGCGCGCCGCGCGTCCTCTCGTTCGGCCGCGTCGGGCTCCGCCCGCCGGGGCCGAGCCCCATTCGAGAGGATGCGCCGCTTCACCCATGCGAGCGGGTCGTAGAACTCGGTCACGAGGCGCTCCTTGAGCGGGATGATCGCGTTGTCGGTGATCTTGATGTGCTCGGGGCAGACCTCGGTGCAGCACTTCGTGATGTTGCAGAAGCCGAGGCCGTGGGCCTTGCGGAGGAGGTCGAGCCGGTCGTTCGTGTCGAGCGGGTGCATCTCGAGCGCGGCGAGGCGCACGAAGAAGCGCGGGCCCGAGAACGCGGGCTTGTTCTCGTCGTGATCGCGGATGACGTGGCAGACGTCCTGGCACAGGAAGCACTCGATGCACTTGTGGAACTCCTGCACCCGCTCGACCTCGTTCTGGTACATCCGCCGCTTCCCGTCGGGGCCGGGGGGAGCGGGGCGGAACGGCGGGATGTCCTTCGCCTTCTCGTAGTTGTACGAGACGTCCGTCACGAGGTCCCGGATCACCGGGAAGGTCTTGATCGGCGAGACGCGGATCTCCTCGCCCTCCTCGAAGGTGTCGAGCCGCGTCATGCACATGAGCTTCGGCGCGCCGTTGATCTCGGCGCTGCACGAGCCGCACTTGCCCGCCTTGCAGTTCCAGCGGCACGCGAGGTCGGGCGCGCGGAGCGCCTGCACCTCGTGGATGACGTCGAGGATGACCATCCCCTCGCCGGTCGGGACGCTGTACTCGACGAACTCGCCGCCCGCCGCGTCGCCGCGCCAGACCTTGATCGCGCGCTGCTTCCCCGCCGTCTTCGGGGCGACGTCGCTCGTCACTCCGCCACCAGCCCGGCGAGCTCGGCCGGGATCTCGGGCAAGGGCGACGTGTCGACCTCGATGCCGTCACCGCGCTTGCGCGTCACGACGTTCTTCTTCGCCCATGCCGCGTCGGCCTTCGGGAAGTCGCTCCGCGTGTGCCCGCCACGCGACTCCGTGCGCTCGATGGCGGCGCGGGTCGTCGCCTCGGCCGACAGCAGGAGGCTCCGGAGGTCGAGGGCGAGGTTCCAGCCCGGGTTGTACACGCGGCCGCCCTTCACCGCGACGCGCGACGTGCGCTCGCGCAGGCGGCCGATCACGTCGAGCGCCTCGCGTAGCTCGGCATCGGTGCGGATGATCCCGACGAGGGCCTGCATCCGGTCGGCGAGCTCGCGGTGGATCGCGTACGGATCGTCGCCGCCGTCGCGCGCGAGCGGCGCGACCATGTCGTCGCACGCGCGCTTCACCTCGGCGTCGTCGACGCGCGGAGCGGGCGCGCCCGCCGCGTGCTCCGCCGCGCACGCGCCGGCGCGGCGGCCGAACACGAGGAGGTCGGAGAGCGAGTTCCCGCCGAGCCGGTTGGCGCCGTGCATGCCCGCCGCTACCTCGCCCGCGGCGAAGAGGCCCTTCACGGTCGACTCCGTCGTATCGGCGTCGACCTTGATGCCGCCCATGATGTAGTGGAGCGTGGGGCCGACCTCCATCGGAGTCGTCGTGATGTCGACGCCCGCGAGCTCCTTGAACTGGTGGTACATGGAGGGAAGCCGCCTCTTGATGTAGTCGGCGGAGCGGCGGCTCGCGATGTCGAGGTAGACGCCGCCGTGCTCGGTGCCGCGGCCCGCCTTCACCTCGGTGTTGATCGCGCGCGCCACCTCGTCCCGCGGCAGGAGGTCCGGCGTCCGCCGGTTGTTCTTCTTGTCCTCGTACCAGCGGTCCGCCTCGGCCTCGTCGTCGGCGGTGTCCTTCGCGAAGAACGCCGGGATGTAGTCGAACATGAAGCGCTTGCCCGCGCTGTTCTTGAGCGTGCCGCCGTCGCCGCGCACACCCTCGGTGACGAGGATCCCCCGCACGCTCGGCGGCCAGACCATGCCGGTCGGATGGAACTGCGTCATCTCCATGTCGATGAGGTCGGCACCGGCCTCGAGCGCCATCGCCATCCCGTCGGCCGTGTACTCCCACGAGTTCGACGTCACCTTCCAGGCCTTGCCCACGCCGCCGGTCGCGAGCACGACGGCCTTCGCGCGGAAGAGCACGAACTCGCCGCTCTGGCGCCAGTACCCGACCGCGCCCGTCACGCGGCCGCCGTCGGTGACGAGGCGCTGGATGGTGCACTCCATGTGGACGTCGATGCGGAGCTCGGTGGCGCGGTTCTGGAGCGTGCGGATCATCTCGAGGCCGGTGCGGTCGCCGACGTGGGCGAGCCGCGCGTAGCGGTGGCCGCCGAAGTCGCGCTGGAGGATGAGGCCGTCGTCGGTGCGATCGAACATCGCGCCCCACTCCTCGAGCTCGAGCACGCGGTCGGGCGACTCCATCGCGTGGATCTGCGCCATCCGCCAGTTGTTGAGGAGCTTGCCGCCACGCATCGTGTCGCGGAAGTGGACCTGCCAGTTGTCCTCCTTCCACACGTTGCCCATCGCGGCGGCGATGCCGCCCTCCGCCATGACGGTGTGCGCCTTCCCGAACAGCGACTTGCACACGATCGCCGTCCGTGCGCCCTTCGCCTTCGACTCGATCGCCGCGCGCAGCCCCGCTCCGCCGGCGCCGATGACGACGACGTCGTACTCGAGCGTCTGCAACTCGCTCACGGCAGTGGTCCAGCTAGGCCGGCGGGTCCGTCCGTGCGCGGCGATCCCGGGGGTTCCCTCCGCAGAGGGGCCCGGGATCGGGAAGCGCATGGGCCCCCGGCCGGCCGGGGGCGCACACGCTCTGACCGAGCATCAGAAGACGATCCGCCACGGCTCCG
>DASSSF010000128.1:0-8037 GCA_035708565.1 Candidatus Limnocylindria bacterium | reverse complement strand
GGCCCCGCGGGCGACCTGTACCTCCGCGTGCGCGTGCGGCCGCACCCCTTCTTCCACCGTGACGGCGAGGACCTCCGCGCCGACCTCCCCGTCTCGCTCGCCGAGGCGCTCCTCGGCGCCGAGGTGACGGTGCCCACGCTCAAGGGGCGCGTCACGCTGCGCATCCCGCCGGAGACGCAGAACGGGCGCGTCATCCGCCTCGCGGGCCAGGGGATGCCGAGGCAGGGCGGCGGGTCCGGCGACCTCTACGTGACCGTGAAGGTCGTGCTGCCGACGAAGCTCAGCGACAAGGAGCGCGAGTGCATCCGCACGATCGCGGAGTCGCGCAAGGACGAGGACGTGCGGAGGCAGGTGCTGTGATCGACCCGAACCGGCTCACCGAGAAGACGCAGGAGGCGCTGGTCACGGCGCAGCGGAGCGCGCAGGAGGCGGGGCGATCCCAGATCGACGTCGAGGACCTCGCGCACGCGCTCCTCGCGCAGGAGGCCGGCGTCGTGCCGGCGGTGCTCGAGAAGCTCGGCGTGAACGCCCCACAGCTCCGCGGCGCGATCGAGGGCGAGCTCGGCCGCGGCGCGCGGGTCTCCGGGAACGTGCAGGTGGGCGCGTCCGCGCGCCTCGGGCGGCTGCTCCAGCAGGCGCAGCGCGAGGCCGAAGCGCTCGGCGACGAGTACGTCTCGACCGAGCACCTCCTCCTCGCGATGACCGCCGACGCGGGCTTCGTCGGGCAGCAGCTCCAGCGGCAGGGCGCGACCCGCGACCGCGTGCTCGGCGCGCTGCGCGAGGTCCGCGGCAACCAGCGGGTCACGGACCGGGATCCCGAGGCGAAGTACCAGGTGCTCGAGAAGTACGGACGCGACCTCACCGAGCTCGCGCGCCGCGGGAAGATCGACCCGGTCATCGGGCGCGACGAGGAGATCCGCCGGGTCATCCAGGTGCTCTCCCGGCGCACGAAGAACAACCCCGTGCTCATCGGCGAGCCGGGGGTGGGCAAGACCGCGATCGCCGAGGGCCTCGCGCAGCGGATCGTCCGCGGCGACGTGCCCGAGGGCCTCAAGGAGAAGCGCATCTTCGCCCTCGACATCGGCTCGCTGCTCGCGGGCGCGAAGTACCGCGGCGAGTTCGAGGAGCGCCTCAAGGCGGTCCTGAAGGAGGTCGCCGCGAGCGAGGGGCAGATCGTCCTGTTCATCGACGAGCTCCACACGGTCGTCGGCGCCGGCGCCGCCGAGGGCGCCGTCGACGCCGCGAACCTGCTCAAGCCGATGCTCGCGCGCGGCGAGCTCCACGCGATCGGCGCGACGACGCTCGACGAGTACCGGAGGCACATCGAGAAGGACGCCGCGCTCGAGCGGCGCTTCCAGCCGGTGCTCATCGGCGAGCCCAGCGTCGAGGACACGGTCTCGATCCTCCGCGGGCTGCGCGAGCGGTACGAGATCCACCACGGCGTGCGCATCCTCGACAGCGCGCTCGTCGCCGCGGCGTCCCTGTCCGAGCGGTACATCACGGACCGCTTCCTCCCGGACAAGGCCATCGACCTCGTGGACGAGGCCGCGTCGAAGCTCCGGATGGAGATCGACTCGATGCCCGCGGAGCTCGACGAGGTCGAGCGCCGGATCCGGCAGCTCGAGGTCGAGCGCGAGGCCCTCCGGAAGGAGACCGACGAGCCGAGCAAGGACCGCCTCGCGCGGATCGAGCGCGAGCTCGCCGAGCTCAAGGAGTCGTCCTCGGGCCTCCGCGCCCAGTGGCAGGAGGAGAAGGACGCGATCGGCGCGATCCGCGAGAAGAAGTCCCACCTCGAGGCGATCCGCGCCGACATCGAGCGCGCGGAGCGCGCCGCCGACTTCGCGAAGGCGGCCGAGCTCAAGTACGGCACCCTCGCGAACCTCGAGAAGGAGGTCCGCGACGCGGAGGAGCGACTCACGCGCCTCCAGCAGCAGAAGCGCCTCCTCACCGAGGAGGTCACGACCGAGGACATCGCCGAGGTCGTCGGGAAGTGGACGGGTATCCCGGTCTCGCGCCTGATGGAGGGCGAGGTCCAGAAGCTGCTCCGGCTCGAGGAGCACCTGCACGAGCGCGTCGTCGGGCAGGACGAGGCGGTGCTCGCCGTCTCGAACGCCGTGCGGCGGTCCCGCGCGGGGATGCAGGATCCGGACCGGCCGCTCGGCTCCTTCCTCTTCCTCGGGCCGACCGGCGTCGGGAAGACGCTCCTCGCGAAGGCGCTCGCCGAGTTCCTCTTCGACGACGAGAAGGCGATGGTCCGGCTCGACATGAGCGAGTACATGGAGAAGCACACCGTCGCGCGCCTCATCGGCGCGCCGCCCGGCTACGTCGGCTTCGAGGAGGGCGGGCAGCTGACGGAGGCCGTCCGCCGCCGGCCGTACGCGGTGCTGCTCCTCGACGAGATCGAGAAGGCGCACGGCGACGTGTTCAACGTGCTCTTGCAGATCCTCGACGACGGCCGCCTCACGGACGGCCACGGGCGCACCGTCGACTTCAAGAACGTCGTGATCATCATGACGAGCAACGTCGGCTCGACGTTCATCGCGGAGCTCGCGAGCGACGAGAAGGCGATGCGCGATCGCGTGATGGACGCGGTGCGCTCGACCTTCCGCCCCGAGTTCCTCAACCGGATCGACGAGATCGTGATCTTCCACGGCCTGCGAGAGGACCAGATCCTCGAGATCGTCGAGAAGGAGACGCGGACCCTCGCGAAGCGGCTCGAGGAGCGCAAGCTGCGGCTCGAGCTCACGCCGAACGCGAAGGCGCTCATCGCCGCCGAGGGCTTCGATCCCGTCTACGGCGCCCGGCCGATCCGCCGCACCATCCAGCGGCTCGTCCTCGACCCCCTCGCGCAGAAGGTCCTCGGGGGCCAGTACCGGGAGGGCGACACGATCTACGTCGACGCCGAGGGCGGCGAGATCCGCTTCTGGAACGAGGAGTACGCGAAGGAGCGCGCCGGCTCCGCGAAGAAGGCCGTCGGCGCCGGAGGCCGCGGCCGCGCGAACTAGGCCGGGCTGGCGATCGGCCAGGCGACAGTGATCCGTGTGGGGCGCGTGATCACGTGGGTCGTCCTGCTCGCGATCCTCGGCGCGTGCGGGACGCCGCTCGGCTCGGCCGACACACGTTCGCCGGGTCCCGGCCCCGACGGCCCTTCGCCGAGCGGGGCCACGCACGCGCCCGGCAGCACCGCGCCCGTCATCACGACGCCGAGCGCGTCTCCATCACCGTCGCCGGTGCCGACCGCGTCACCCTCGGCGGCACCCGCGCCGACGCCCGTGCCGCGCGCGGGCGAGGCAGCGGTCCGCGCGCTCATCGACCGGATCGACCCGTTCAGGATGGACGACCACCTCCGCGCGCTCGTCGCCGCCGGATCGCGCGACCCGCGCCATCCGGGACACGCGAGGGCGGTCGCGTACCTCTACGAGCAGCTGCGCGCGATCCCGGGCATCTCCGTGCAGACGCACCGCACCGCCTATCAGGGGATCCCGCTCGAGAACATCTTCGCGGTCCTCGACCCGCCCGGCTACGCGCGCGAGACCGGATGGGTGATGGTCTCCGCGCACTACGACTCGATCTCGAACCGCACGCCCGGCTGGGACCCGCGGACGACGCCGGCGCCGGGGGCCGACGACAACGCGACCGGCGTCGCGGCGCTGCTCGAGCTCGCGCGGATCCTCGCGCCGCAGCGCGCGCTCCTCAGAGAGCGCCTCGTGCTCGCCTTCTTCGACGGCGAGGAGCTCTTCTACAAGGGCAGCGCGGCGTACGTGTCGACGCTGCCTCGCGGGCGCTACAAGGCCGCGATCAACCTCGACATGGTCGGCTTCAACCCGCTCGCGGACCGGCTCGACCTCCTCTGGTACCTGCCGCACTCGGCGCGGCTGCGCGACCTCGCGCTCGACGTGAACCGCCGCTATGCGATTGGCGTGACTCCGCTCGTCGCGCAGTACGCCGCCGACGGAAGCACGATCATGGACGCGGCGCCGTTCGGCCTCGCGGGCATCCCCTCGATCGCGCTCTGCCAGCGCTACGGCGAGAACGACGCGACGTTCCCCGGGAACCACACCTTCCACACGAGGAACGACACCGAGGACAAGGTCACGAACCGGCGGCTGTGGCTCAAGGCGGCCCGCCTCACCCTCGCGCTCGCCCTGGAGGTGGCGACGGAGGGGTAGGGACGCGTCGTCACGAGAGCTCGCCCTCGCTCCAGCGATCGGTCGACGCGACGATGGTCACCGGCCCGTCTGCGTCGATGAGCACGCGCATCGACGCGCCGAAGCGGCCCGTCGCGACGGAGACGCCGGCCGCGCGCAGCGCGCCGCAGAACGCGTCGAAGAGGCGGCCTCCCGCGTCCGGCGGCGCCGCGGCGCCGAGGTCCGGACGCCGGCCCTTGCGGACGTCCGCGTAGAGCGTGAACTGCGGGACCGCGAGCACGCTCCCTCCGGCGTCGCCGACGCTCCGCCCCATGCGGCCGCGCTCGTCCTCGAAGATGCGCAGCTCCGCGACCTTGCGCGCGAGGCGCTCCGCCTGGTCCGCGGTGTCACGCGCGCCGATGCCTACGAGGACGACGAGGCCGCTCGAGATCTCCCCGATGCGCGCGCCGTCGACGTCCACCGCGCCGCCGCGCACGCGCTGGATGACGGCTCTCGCCTAGGACTCCAGCATCCAGGGGTTGTCGCCACGGACGACCGCCTCGACCTCGCTCGGCCCGAGGTGGCCCGGCGTGAAGACGGTCATGCTCTTCTCGAGCGGGAGCCGGGTGATGTACGTCACCTTGCCGAAGCGGTAGCCGTGTTGGAAGAGGAACCGAATGCCGTCGATCTCGACGATCTGACGGCGGTCCGTCGACGTTGCCACGGCTGCAAGTATGGGCGAGGAGGCGGACGCGCTAGTTGGAGATGCCGCCGTCCTCGACGGATCCGGGCGCGATCCCGCCGTCGTCCCACGAGTTCACGACGCCGCCGTCGTCCCAGGCGAACGCCGTACCGGCCGCGGCGAGGCTGAGGAGAGCCGCCAGGACCGCTGAGAGAAGGGCCTTGCGGATCGGTCTCATCTCGCCACCCCCCGGTTGTGTTGAGCCGACGCTAGTGCGTATGCTGCCGCTCGTCTAGGTCCCGCGCCGCATCCTTCGTTACGATCCTGTATCCAAGTCGATGACAAGGGGGCGCCTGAACACGGCCACCGCCATCACCGTGACGAGCGCCACATCCCTTGGTGAGCGCATCCGGGCCGCCCGGCGCGAACGGGGCCTCAGCCAGTCGGCGCTCGCCGGCGAGGAGCTCACGAAGGGGTTCATCAGCCAGGTCGAAGCGGGACTCGTGCGCCCGTCCCTGCGCTCCCTTCAGCTGATCGCCTCGCGTCTCGACAAGAGCCTCGACTACTTCCTCGGCGACGAGCCGCTCACCTCGACGAAGCGCGTCGCGTTCCATCAGCTCGCCGCGCAGACCGCGGCCGAGCGCGGCGACTGGGACGCCGTGCGCACCGAGGTCAACACCGCGCTCGAGCACGCGCGCGAGCCGCGCGAGCGCGCCCGCCTCGCGAGCCTCCTCGCGGGCTCCGACATCGCCGCCGGCGATCACGAGGCGGCGTTCGCGCGCATCACGGACGCGCTCGCCGTGCTGGACCCGGCCTCGGACGCGCTCGACGTCGCATACCTTCTCTATCGGCGCGGCGTTGCGTACGCGCAGATCGGGCAGATGGTCGCGGCATCGGAGGCGTTCGAAGCGTCGCGCCGGACCGTCGAGCAGTACGAGATCTCGGACCCGCGCCTCCGCGCGCGGCTGCTCGTGAACCTCGGCACGACGTACCGCCGTCTCAACCGCACCACGAAGGCGCTCGCGACCTACGAGTCCGCGCTCACGGTCGCGACCCACTCGTCGGAGCTCGAGATGGCCGCCCGCTCGTACATGGGTCTCGCCGCGTCGCTGGCCGACTCGGGCGAGTTCGACGCCGCGATCGCGAACTACCAGCGCGCGCTCTCGCTCTGGGAGCGGCTCTCGGACGCGAGCCTCGAGCTCGGCGTGCTCCACTCGCTCGCCGAGGCGCACTTCGAGGCGGGTGACATCGCGAAGGCACGGCTCATGGCGGAGCGGTGCCTCGCGCGCAGCGAGGCGCTCGGCGACGACCGAGAGGCGGCCGTCGCCCGCACCGAGCTCGCCCGCGTCGCGATCGCCGACGGTCGCTTCGACGAGGCGCTCGCGATGGCGCGCAGCGCCGACCACGCCCTCGCCACGATGGGCGACGACCGCCAGCGTGCGAGCGCGCTCCGCGTCATGGGTGCCGCCCTCCACGCGCGGGGCGAGCACGCCGCGTCGGACGAGGCGTACACGCTCGCGATCGACCTCGTCACGCGCATCGATCACTTCGCCGACCGGTCGCAGATCGCGGCGGAGTACGCGAAGAAGCTCCGCGAGCGCGGCGACCTCGACCGCGCCTTCGACATGCTCGAGCTCGCGCGGGGGCCCGTCTCGAAGCGCTGATCCCCGCGTCGCGGCTAACCTCATGACGTGCCGCGCGTCGCCCTCTCGTACGACAACAACGCCGTCGCCGACGTCCTCGACGAGATCGCGGACCTCCTCGACCTCAAGGGCGAGAACCTCTTCCGCGGCGTCACCTACCGCGCCGCCGCGCGGTCGATCCGCGAGCTGCGCGAGCCGCTCCGCGCCTACCTGGAGCAGAAGCGCCTCCGCGAGATCCCGCGCGTCGGCCCGGGCGTCGCGGAGGTCATCACGCAGCTCCTCACCAGCGGCACGTCGAAGCGGCACGAGGAGCTCCGGGCCGCCGTCCCGCCCGGGCTCCTGGAGCTCCTCCGCGTCCCCGGCATCGGACCCGCGACCGTGCGCGCGATCCACCAGCACCTCGGCATCACGACGCTCGACGAGCTCGAGAAGGCCGCCGAGAGCGGCCGCCTGCGCACGCTCCCGAAGGTGCAGGCGCGCACCGAGGAGAACATCAAGAAGGCGATCGCCTCGCTCCGCCAGCGCACCGGCCGGGCGCTCCTCGACGACGCCCGTGCCGCCGCGGAGGAGATGGTCCGCCACCTCCGCGAGCGGTGCGCGCTCGACAAGGTCGAGGTCGCGGGCAGCCTGCGCCGCTGGCGGGAAACGATCGGCGACGTCGACATCGTCGTCGCTTCGGCGGACGCCGGCCCGATCATGGACGCGTTCGTCGCCGCGCCGACGGTGGAGCGCGTGCTCGCGCGGGGCGACACGAAGAGCACCGTGATCGGCGCGCGCGGGCTCCAGCTCGACCTGCGCGTGGTGCCGGAGGCGTCGTTCGGCGCGGCGCTCCTGTACTTCACGGGCTCCAAGGAGCACAACGTCCGGCTGCGGGGCATCGCGCTCCGGAAGAAGCTCCTCCTGAACGAGTACGGGCTGTTCCGCGCGGGCGAGGAGAAGGCCGGAGCGCCGATCGCGGCGCGCACGGAGGAGGAGGTCTACGCCGCCCTCGGCATGGACTGGATCCCGCCCGAGCTGCGCGAGGACCGCGGCGAGGTCCAGGCCGCGCAGGAGCACCGGCTGCCGGCGCTCATCAGCGCCGGCGACGTCAAGGGTGATCTGCACGCGCACACGTCGTGGACCGACGGCCGCGACAGCGTCATGGACATGGCCCGCGCCGCGCGGGCGCGCGGCTACGAGTACCTCGCGCTCACCGACCACTCGCCGGGGCTCGGCATGGTCCACGGCCTGGATGTGGACCGGATCCGGAGGCGCAGCGAGGAGATCGAGGCCGCCAACCGGGAGCTCGCCCCGTTCCGCGTGCTCGTGGGCACCGAGGTCGAGATCCGCGCGAACGGGAGCCTCGACTACCCCGACGAGGTGCTCGCGCTGTTCGACGTCGTCTCGGCGTCGGTCCACTCCTCGTTCGAGCAGCCGCGCGCGGTGATGACCGAGCGCATCGTCGGCGCGATGCGCCACCCGCTCGTCGACGCGATCTCGCATCCCACGGGCCGGCTCCTCGAGCGGCGCGATCCCTACGAGGTCGACCTCGACCGCGTCCTCGAGGTCGCCGCCGAGACGGGGACCCGTCTCGAGGTCAACGGCG
>DASSSF010000127.1:0-17323 GCA_035708565.1 Candidatus Limnocylindria bacterium | reverse complement strand
GTGAGCCTACGCCCATGAAGAACCGCACGACGGTGGAGCGGAAGTCCGAGCGTGAGCTAGTCGTTACCCGAACCTTCAACGGCCCGGCCCGCATCGTGTTCGAGGCGTGGACCAAGCCCGAGCTGTTCAGGCGGTGGTGGGTGCCGAAGTCGATGGGCATGTCCCTGCTTTCCTGTGAGATGGATGTTCGTGTCGGGGGCAAGTACCGTCTCGAGTTCGAACCGGATGCGATGGCGTTCTTCGGCACCTACCTCGAAGTGACACCGCACTCGCGCCTCGTGTGGGCCAATGAGGAAGGTGGTGAGGGTGGGCCTGTCACCACCGTGACATTCGAGGAAGAGGGTGGCAAGACGCTGCTGGTCATGCACGAGCTCCATTCCTCGAAGGAAGCTCTCGACGCTGCCGGCACCGGGGCGGCGGATGCGATGGTCGAGACGTTCGCGCAACTGGACGAGCTTCTCCTCAACCTGGGCGCGAGCGTGTGACAGTCATGACGTCGGCTCCTGCGCCGGCCGCGAAGGAGGGATCCTGGCAATGCCCCGGCGTTTCGCCGACGTTAAACACGAGGCTTCGCTCGCCACTCCAACCCTTGGAGTGCCTGGACTCGCTGGCTGAGCACCCCCTTGTGCTGGTTCCTCTGTGGACACCGCGGTGGAGCCACGCCGCGATCATTGGTGCCTGGATGGCCGCCAACCCCGTGGTCTTCCCGAGACCGGCGCAGGAGCACGCCTGGTCCACCCGGGCGGTGCTCGGCGAAGACTCTGGATCACCGAGCGGCCCCCCGATGCCGCAATGGCGGTTGACGCGGCGGCCACGCTGGCCGGCATCACCGCACTGATCGCCGCCCGGCGACCCGCGCCGCACCAGCGGCCGGTGCCACCGCGGTCCTGATGGCGCTGCTCCTGGTCTACTGGCGGCTCATGGCCCGCTACTACGACCAGCACCGGCGCGCCAACACCGGCTGAGCGCCGGGTTCGCGGCGATCCGTCGGCACGGGCACCCACGCCGTCTCGAGGCTTCTTCGCGTCTCGTGGCCCACTTGACGCGTGACGGCGTGAGGCTGCACTAGGTCGAGGAGGGCGCAGGCGACCCCGCGTTCGTGTTCGTGCACGGCTGGTGCTGCGACCACACGTTCTTCCAACCTCAGTGCGACCACTTCAAGTCATCACATCGGGTGGTCGCGCTCGACCTGCGAGGTTGCGGTGGGTCGGACAAGCCGGAGGACGGCTACGACATGCCGACTCTCGCGGACGACGTGGCGACCCTCTCGCGGGAGCTCGGTCTGACGCGCCCGGTCATCGTCGGGCACAGTCTCGGCGGCATGATCGCTATCGAAATGGCCGCACGCCAGCCGTCGCTGGTCGGGGCTGTCGTGGCGGTGGATCCCGGACCGATCGATCCGTTGCCGCAGACCCTCAGGGTCTTCGAAGCGCTCATCGACCAGCTCGAGGGCCCGGATCCTGACGCCGCTCGGTTGGCGTATGTCGAGTCGATGTTCCTGGACACCGACGACCCACAGCGGCGGCGCCACATCGTCGCGACGATGTGCTCGGCGCCGCGGTCAGTTGCCATTGCGGTGCTGCGAGGGGTGGTGTCGTGGAACGGTGTTGGGGCGCTCCTGACGGCGAAGGCACCGCTGCTCGTCGTCCGTCCGAAGACCGGTGGTAGCAACGACCCCGCGCGGCTGCTCGCGCTGCGGCCCGATATCCGGATCGGCGTGACGGTCGGCGCAGGTCACTTCAACCAGCTCGAAGTGCCCGAGCAGGTCACGCCGATGATCGAGCGGTTCCTCATCGCGACCTGAAGCAGTCGATGTGCGCACCTCTTTTACGCTCGATGAAGCTCTCGTCGCGCGTGCCGTGCGCTCGCCCGCGCCGAGCCCTGCCTCGCGGAGATCGTGAAGAGTCACGGACGACCGCCGCCCCGCGTCTCTGCTTACTCAGGCGGACACGCGACCTCGTGGTGCGCCGTCGAGTGCGTTGAGGATCGTCAGGAGGAAAGCGCGGGCCGGGACGCCTGCAACGGTGCCCGGCCCGCGCTGGTCAGGCCGTGCGCCGTCTGCGACGGCCTAAGGGCAGGTGACCCTGTCGTTGGTCTGCGAGAAGACCCCATCCGGATTCCCGAGCCAGAGCCAGACATGCCGCTCGAAGTGACGCGGTATGCCGTGCGTCATCGGTCCGAAGTAGGTCTGCCCGAAGATCGTCGGCGCGACGGTGAGCGTCTCGCTGAATACGACGTACTCGACCGCGACGAACGTCAGCTTGCCCTCGCCAGTCGGCGCGTAGAGGAGCACGTTCGGCGCGAGCGCCGTGGTGCCGTCGAGCGCGAAGTTCACGTAGTGGTAGCCCATGCCCGGTACGCACCCCGAAGCCTGAACATACCCATCAGCGAGGGCGTTCGCGATGTCGTGGTACTGGGCGGTCGCACGCCTTACCTGTGCGAGCTCGTCATGCCAGTCGGGATCGGCCGACGCGGTCATGGCTGTGGCGAACATGAACGCGACGGCGAGGCTGAGTGCGAGAACGTGCTTCATGTCATCCCCTTCCGGAAGTGCGCTGCGAAGCGCCGGTGGTCAGCATAGGTGGCGTCGAACGTGCACTTCGGCGACCCTCGGTCTCCTCGCGCGCTTCCTCGCCGACTGCGTCGTCGAGCAGTTCGACGCTCGTCGCACCGATCGCGGCCGAGGGGCCTCCGCTCGGCTCCGACGAGCCCTGGCATCGTGTTCGTGTTGTAGAACAAGGAGGAAGCGATGGCCAAGGTCAACAGCCGCGTGTACACGTGTCTCTGGTTCGATCAGAAGGCCGAGGAGGCGGCGAACTTCTACGTGTCGCTTATGCCGAACAGCCGCATCGACGGCATCCACCGTTCGCCCGCGGATACGCCGAGCGGTCCCGCCGGCATGGTCCTCCTCGTTGACTTCACGCTCGGCGGGCACAGGCTTCAGGGCCTGAACGGCGGCCCCGACTTCAAGTTCAACGAAGCCATCTCGGTCGTGGTCGAGTGCGAGGATCAGGAAGAGGTCGATCGCCTCTGGGCGGCGCTGACGAAGGACGGCGGTGCGCCGGGCCCCTGCGGTTGGCTCAAGGACCGTTTCGGCCTGTCGTGGCAGATAACGCCGCGCGAGCTCAACGAGATGCTCGACGCCCCGGACAAGGAGGGCGCTCGCCGGGCAATGGAGGCGATGCTCCAGATGGGCAAGATCGATCTCGAGGCCTGCCGTCGCGCGTTCCGAGGAGAGACGGTCCAGACATCGGCCTAGCGGGAACCGCGGAGGCGTGAGCAGGTACGCAGTGCTGACGTGCCACGGCGGCCGCGCGCGGGATCGGGCGCTTCCGCTCCGTTGGCCTCGGTTCCAGCGTCTGTTCGTGCGCCTGGCACAAGCCCTGCGATAGCAGGCGGGGAAGCGTCAGCGAAAGGAGGTCACCTTGGATCTCACAGCCATCATCACCTGGATCATCTTCGGCGCGGTGGTCGGAGTCATCGCGCGGTTCCTCATGCCCGGCCGCGACCCCATGGGCTGGGCTGCGACCATCCTTCTCGGCATCGTCGGCTCATTCGTCGGCGGCTTTCTCGCGCAGCTCCTGTTCGCAGGTAGCGCCGCGCTGCCTCCGCCCTCGGCCGGCTGGATCGGTTCGATCGTCGGAGCCATCATCGTTCTCGCGGTCTACCGGTACACGCAGGGGCGCCGCGTCACCGTCTAGCAGCGCCCGGCTCGGACCTCGCGCAGGGAGGGCACAGCGCCCTCCCTGCGCATCACGCGCTCAGCGCCGTTCGATCTCCCGCCGGTAGATCTCGTAGATGACGCCGCTCGAGAGCGAGACGACGTAGAGCGTGCCCCTCGGCGACGTCTGGATGTCGGTGATCACGCCGAAGTCCCGGCCGATGAGGAGGCTTTCGCTCTCGGTGAGGTCGTGCTTCTCGGTGTTGTCCGCGACGCGGTCCGCGAGGCGCGGGTCATCCGTCGCGATGCTTCGCCGATTGCCGGTGAGCTGGAACCGGAAGAGGTAGCCGCCGACGGTCCTCGGCGTCGCGGCGCCGACGAAGAGGTCGCCGAAGAACTGCGGGCCGAGCGCGCGGCTCGACATGAACCCGATGCCAGCGGGCGGGACCGCGAACTTCCAGCTGAACTCCGGGTCGCTATAGCGCGCTCCGGGGAGCATGAACATTCTCGCGCGCGCCTCCTCGGGGGCGTCGGCGATGTTCGTCGGCGGCCAGCGGACCTGCTGAAGGCTGGCGTTGCCGGAGAGCTCGATGCTCTTGAACTGCGCGATGCGCTCGAGGGGGCCCATCACCTGGACCCAGCCGCCGTTCATCCCGGGCTCGACGAGGTTGATCTCGTCGAACGCGTCGTCGGCGTTCTCCTGCTGCCACAGCTTCCCCGAGACGGGATCGAACGCGATGCCGAAGCTGTTGCGCATCCCGTACGCGAAGATCTTCTTCACGTTCGCGCCGGCCTCGCCGCCCATGGCGGCTCCGGCCGCGAAGAACGGGTTGTCCGAGGGCGCTGAGCCGTCGTCGTTGAGGCGGAGGATCACACCGGTGAGGTGCGCGTCGTCCGGCTCCGGTCCACCGAACTGGTCGTCGGGCACACCGGCCTGGCCGGCCCATCCGAGGGGCAGGTTCTGCATCTGGCCCCGACGGCCGACGTCGCCGACGATCAGGTAGAGCTTGCCGTCGGGTCCGAAGCGGAGGACGCCGCCATCGTGGTTGCCGCGCTCCGGCTGACCCGCGTCCTGCTGAATGGCGCGGATCCTGATCACGTTCGTGTCCTGCACGAGCGCCGAGCCGTTCCAGATGAAGCGGTCGACGCGGTTGCCGAGGAGGGATGTCTCCGAGAGGACCGACGTGTCCGCGCCGGTCGTGCTCTCGGTCCAATAGAGATAGACGTATGGCCGTGCCGGGAAGCCAGGATGCAGAGCGATCCCGAGGAGTCCGCGCTCGGACGCGAAGTTCACGGCGAGGTCGAGCACGATCCCCTTGAACGCGCCGTCGGTCACTCGCTTCACCTGGCCCGTGACCTTCTCGACGACGAGGAGATCGCCCGGGCCGAGGAACGCGATGCTCGTGGGCGTCGTGAGGCCCGCCACGACGGCCCGCACGGCAAGCAGCGGATGCAGCATCGTCGGACCGGCCGCATGGGCGGGGTCGGGAGCGAGCGTCAACGTCAATGCGAGCACGGCGGTCGTGATGAGCGAAAGGGCACGTCGAGCCATGAGGTCACCTCCGACGCTGCTGGTACGTCGGAGCGCCACCGTGGGATGAGCTGATCCGGAGCGCGTCGGTGTGCGCACGGCGGCCGCCCGAGCGAGCGCAGGCCGACCGCCGGCACGAACGATCCGGCAGACTGCGGAATGCTCGGCCACCGTCGCAGCGCTGGCCCGGCGGAGGAGGGATCCGGCGGATGGGCCGCACCTCACTGACGGTCGAGCAGGTCCTCGCGCTCCTCGCGGCGACGCCGACGCGCATCGGCGCGGCCGCCGCAAGCCTGACGCCGCCGCAGCTGCGTACGAGACCCGCTCGCGGGGAGTGGTCCGCGAACGAGGTCCTCGCCCACCTACGCGCGTGCGCCGATACGCGGGGCGATCCGATCCGAACGATCATCGAGGAGGATCGTGCGACATTCCACGCGGTGAACCCGCTCACCTGGATCGAGCGGACCGACTACCTCGACCGCGAGTTCGGGCCGTCGCTGCGCGCGTTCGCGAGGCAGCGCGCCGACCTGCTGGCGCGCCTGCGCGCACTGCCGCCGGAAGGCTGGTCACGCTCGGCGACGGTGAAGCAGATCGAACGCATCGCCGCGACGATGGCCGCGAGAGCCCGCCGCGGCAGGACCGATGCGGGCGCGAGCGTGAGCCGCTCGCGCCGAGCCGTCTAGCGCGCCGGCCGCTTCGGCGCGTTCCGCTTCTTGCCGCCCTTGCCGTACCCGCCACCCGGCGGGTGCGTGCCGCGGCCGCTGCGCGAAGGGCTCGGCTTGCGCTTCGGGGGCATGTCTCCTCCTGTTCGCGCCTTGGTCACGAGGGGCCCGGTCGGGACCCCTCGTGCCTTGTTCCGCTACTCGAGCGCGGCGCAGGTCGCGCGGTTGCTCGCGTTGATCGTGGAGTTATCGCCTGCCCGGTCCGCGAAGTAGTTCAAGCCGGCGGGGCCCAGGCCGTTGTCGTTGATCCATTGCACGGACCCTGCCCGCCACTTGCCGAAGCAGCCCGGCCCCGCCTCGGGTCCGAGCGTGGGCCCTGAGCCCGCCGCGGCGACGCTGCCGAGCGCGAGCGACCAGATCGCGATCGTGAGAACGACCACTCGCTTCATGTCGCACCTCCCGGCGCGGCACAGTACGCCGTCAGAAACGCGTTCGCGCGCTTGCCGGGCGGGCGGGTGAGAAAGCTGTCAGCGCACCATCAGGGGGCGTCGCGCGTTCTCACGATCGTGCGCGCGATCCTCCTCGCGCTCGCCTTCGTGGCCGCGGCCAACGTGCTGGCACGCCCCGTGGACGCCGCGCCTCCGTCCTGGTATCCGGCGATGCGCTGGCTCCCCGCGTCGGCCGAGAACTACGAGGTCGGCCGCAAGCGACCGATCTCGCTGATCGTGATCCACGAGACCGGCGGCGCGTACGCGGGGACGCTCGCGTGGTTCCGCAACCCCGCGTCGAAGCTCAGCTCGCACTACGTCATCCGCGCGAGCGACGGCGAGATCACGCAGATGGTTGCGGAGGCGGACACCGCGTTCCACGCGCGCGGATCGAACCAGGGGTCGATCGGCATCGAGCACGAGTTCGACGCGCGGCGCGGCATCCTTCACACGGACGCGCAGTACCGCAGCTCGGCCGCGCTCGTGTGCGCCGTGGCGCGCCGCTATGGCATCCCGGCCGACCGCGCGCACATCCGCGGCCACGCCGAGCTCCCGAGCGCGGACCATCTGGATCCCGGACCGCAGTGGGACTGGGCGCGATACATGGGCTACGTGTCCGCCTGCTCCGGCACCGCCAGCGCCGCGACGGCCGCCGCCGGGCCGATCGCGTGCGCCGCGGCCGCGTGCTGGCCCGCCGCAGGCGTCGGCTTCGGCGCGCGTGGCCCCCACGTGCAGGTCCTGCAGTGGGACCTCGTGTACCTCGGCTATCTCCGTCCCGCGGACGTCGTGCTCGGCGACGGCCGCTTCGGCCCGGTCACGACGGCGGCGATCCGACGGTTCCAGAGCGCGAACGGCATCCCCGCGACCGGCCACTACGGACCGCTCACCGCCGCGGCGCTCGAGGCGGCGCTCGCGCGCGCCCCCACGGCCGCGAGCGCGGCCGTGCTCGCGCGCGGCACGTCGTCGAGCGAGGTCGCGCGGCTCCAGACGCACCTGCGCCGTCTCGGGTACATGGACCAGGTCACGGGCTACTTCGGAGCGGTGACCGAGGCCGCGGTGCGGCTGTTCCAGCGCGACCGCGGGATCGACGGGACGGGCACGTACGGGCCGGTGACGCGCGCGGCGCTCGGGGCCGCGCTCCGCTGACGCCCATGTGACGCGCCTCACGGCGTGCGAGCGCCCGCATGCTCCGCGCCAGGCGAGCCACGTGCAGTGACACGGGCCGGCAGCAAGGCCGGGGGTGCAACGTGACCGAAGTGATCGCCGAGTACGAGCACGAGATCACCGCGGAAGATGGGACCGTGTGGACCGCGCGCGCGTGCGCACGGCCCGCCCACAACATGTGGGAAGGTTGGATCGAGTTCATACCGCGCACGCCGGGTCTCACGCCCGTGCGCACGCCGACCGAGACGACGCAGCCCGACCGCGGCGCGGCCGTCTACTGGGCGGAGGGCCTGACGCCCGTCTACCTCGAGGGGGCGCTCGAGCGTGCGCTGGAACGTCCCGTGATCGTGGTGACCGAGACGGCACCACCGGTCTTCGACTCGCCCGCTCCGGCGACGACCGTCGCCGTCCAGCGGACGGCGACCGCGGTGCTCGATCCGTACGCGGTCTACGCCCAGGGCGAGCAGCGCCTCGCGGACCAGCTCGGGGCGCTCGGCCTCGACCACGTGCGCAACATCGTCCGCGCGTACGAGATCCTGCCGGACGACGCCGCGGCATCGGCGTCACGCGCCGAGCTCGTCGCGGCGATCCTCGCGTCGGCACGGGCCGGCCGCTGAGGCGGTATGCGCGCGGAGGCAAGTAGCTGACGCGACCTTCGCGCCTGCCTGCGCGCTAGACTCGGCGTCATAGGGGAGCGAGCTCGGCCCATTCGGGCCGGCCTCGCTCCTTTTCGTTGTCAGGCGCGCGGGAGGTGCGATGGCCGTCGAGGCAGGCGAGGACACGCTGCTCGGGCTGGACCCGCTGCAGGTCGTCACGCACGTCGGCCGGGACGTCCTCGCGAACGCGGCCCACTTCGCCACGGTGCCGAAGGCCGTGTACGAGTACGTCTCGAACTCGATCGACGCGACGCCGCCCGGCCGCGGCTGCACGGTGAAGGTCACCGTCGCGACGAGCGGCGCGCGCCGCCGCGTCGTGGTCGCCGACGACGCGTCGGGCATGTCGCGCGAGCAGCTCCGCGCCTTCTTCACGATGCACGGCGAGAACGCGCTCCGCCGGGCCGGACGCAAGGTCCGCGGCCGCTTCGGGACCGGCAAGATCGCGGCGTTCGGCCGCGCGGACCGCCTCCGCGTCGACACGGTCCAGGACGGCAGGCGCAACGTCGTCGAGCTCGCGCGCAGCGACCTCGAGGACGTGGTCCCGGGGCGGCCGATCGCCGTGCGCGAGATCCTCGTCGAGGATCCGACCGACGCGCCGGACGGCACCGTCGTGACGATCGAGGACCTCCAGCGGGGCACGCGGGTGGACCGCGCCGAGATCGTCCGCTACCTCCAGCGGCAGCTCGGCCGGCACCTCGTGCGCCACGAGGTGTACGTCGAAGGGGAGCGCGTCACGTACGTGGAGCCGGACGCGGTCGAGGTGCAGCGGTTCGCGAGCCCGGAGCAGGTCACCGCGCTCGCGGGGCCGCTCGAGCTCGTGGTCAAGGTCGCGGCGCGACCGCTCGCGGAGGAGGAGAACGGGATCGCCGTGCTCTGCGGCGGCTTCCTCAACGCGATGACGCTCGCGGGCCTCGAGGGGAAGCCCGAGGCGCAGTACCTCTTCGGCGAGATCGAGGCCGCCGCGCTCGACGACGACGACGCGCCGGTCCCGGCCTTCCTCGCGAGCCGCGACCTCACGCTCAACCCGTGGAACCCGATCGTTGCGGAGCTCGTGCCGTGGCTGCGCGCGTCGCTCGAGGCCGTCCGGCGGGAGCTCGTGCGCCGCGCGAACGACCGCAAGCGCGCCGCCGAGCAGGCGCAGCTCTCACAGCTCGGCGAGGACATCGGCACGCTGCTCTCCGCGATGTACCGCGGCGAGCGCGCGCGCCTCGTCGCCGCGGCGCCGTCGCCGCCGGAGTCACCGCCGCCGGTCGAGCCGCCGGCCGCGGCCGAGGCGCCGAAGCCTCGCGCCGCGCGCCGCGACAAGGGACTTCCGCGCGGCCCGCGACCGCCGCGCGCGCCCGTGCCGCCGCCGGAGCCCGCGCCCGAGGTCGAGGTGCCGTCGCTCGCCGGCGAGCGATCGCTCGGCTCGTTCCGCGTGCTGTTCCGCCATACCGGCGAGGACAGCCCGCGCGCGCACTTCGTGCCCGAGGACCGCGGCATCCTCCTCAACCTCGACCACCCGGAGGCGCAGGCCTCGCTCGCGAACGGCGGCCTCACCTCGCCGTTCTTCGCGCACTACTGCTACCGGAGCGCGCTCGAGGAGTTCACGCTCGCGATGGTGAGCGAGCTCGGCTACCCGGACGCGCGCGAGATCGCGCGCGAGATCCGCGAGCGCGCCGACAAGTACGCGCGCGCGTTCGCGCCGCAGATCCTGCGGTTCGCGTTCGCGGCCGTCGAGAAGGAAGAGTCGCAGTAGCAGACGAGGACAGCGGGGCTCCGAGCGGCGCGCCTACCCGACGCAGAGTCCCGGCGCGACGGGTGCCACGCGGATGCGGTCCTGATCGCCGACGGGCCGGCGCGTGTCGCGGACGACCCACAGCAAGCGACCTTCGCCGAGCGACGGCAGGAACTCATGCGTGCCGCGGAGGTCGCGGTTGCGCGTCACCGTCAATACGCACGACGGTCGGTCCGCGAAGGCGACGCGGATCTCCGAGTCGGTCGACGTATTGGCGGCCCAGGTCACGATGCGCCCTTGTGCCTCGGGATGCTCGCCCGGCCCGAGCTCGTGCGCGCGCGCGCCGACGGCGATGCCCACACGTCCGACCTTGAAGCGCTCGCCTAGCTTGAACGCCAGGAACCCGTCGCCGAGGGATGGCTGGCTGACGGGCGGGACGAGCACCGCAAGGTCGTAGCCCGGCGTGTTGTCGCCGGCAACGCTCGTGAACGGTGCGTCCTTCGAGAACAGCTCGTACACCACGGCCGAGCGTGAGGCCGATGGCCACGCGATCACCGCGCCCGGCGGCGCGGTCGCGATGACCTCCTGAGGTCCGCTCGGCAGGCGCTGGCGCAGCAGGCGACCGCGCCAGACCCCGTCGAGCACCTCCGGCACGGTCCAGTACACGTCGTCTCCCGCCAGCGTCATATCGGCCGGCAGGACGAACTGGCCGTGCGTCCTGGCGTCATCGATGAGCAATGGAGCCCCGCCAGCACGTGGCATCGCGTACAGGCGCGTGTCGACGGCCGAGGAGCGCGCGCCGAACTCGTACCAGACCAACCAGTTGGCCGACGCGCGCACGTTCTGCACCGCGTTGCGCGCTGCCGCCGTGTACAAGCGGCGCGTGGTGCCGGTCGCGAGGTCGTGCTCGAGGATCTGGCCGCGCCGCTGCCCGTCCGGGAGGACCTCGTCCGACGCCCAGATGAGCGTCCGGCCGACGAGGTGCACCCGCGAGTCCATGACGCCTTGCGTGGCTACCTCCGCCTCCAGCGGGAGATCGACCGTTCGAGCACCGGCGCTTCCCGGCGACGCGGAGTCGGATGCTTTCGGCCCTGGATGCGCTTGCGACACGAGGGGGGGAGGGGTCACCGACCCCTCCCCGGAGCCCGAGGTGCACGCGACGAGGGCGAGCGCGAGCGCGACGGCGCGAAGCCGGCCGGTCGACCTCACCAGGCGAAGCCGTTGCCCGGCGCCACGTTCTCGCTATAGAAGGTCGAGAACGGCCGGTCATGGAAGCCGAGGCTCTGCGAAGATCCGCTCTGAAGGAAGCCTGCGGAGTCCGACCACTGGATCCAGTTCGTGTCCAGGTTGAACGCCCAGAGATTCACGAAGTGGTCGATCGTTCGGTTCCAGCCGGTGAGATTCGTTGTCTTCACTGCGGCCACCATGGGCACGCCCTGATAGGCAAGGTTGTACGCGACCTTGTGCTCGAAGTCGTCCTGGCCGGCCGACCCACGGCCACGTAGTAGCTCCATCCGGGCCCCTCGCTGTTGGTGACGGCAAGGTAGCCGACGGAGACGCCGCTGCTGTCGGTCCACCACGTCACGTCGTCGTAGCAGGCGGCGCCCGAATCGCCGTTGTCGGAGTAGCGCGTTTCGGCGAGGTCACGCGCGAGATGTTTCATGTACCCCGTGGGACCGCCCTCGTAGTACGAGTTGCTCGTTACGGGGTTTGGAAGTCCGTTGCGGTACTTCCAGGAGGCGACGATGCCCGCGGTCGAGCCGGCACCGCACCAGTTGGCCGCGTAGCATGCCTGCGCCTCCGAGTAGTTCCAGCCGAGGACGAAGCCGGAACGGTAGATGGTGTGCACTTGGGGGCTGGGCTGGTTGGCCTTCGAGGAGCGGAGCGAGGCGAGCCACTGCCTGAGCTCGGTCTCCTTCTCCGCGATCCGTTTGCGCTCGGCCGCCGAGGGTCCGGCCGGGTCCACGCCGGCGCCACCCGTGGCGCTGCCGGTGCCAGGGTCGGCGCTCGCTGCCGTCGCGGTGCTTGCGATCGTACTCAGCGTGATCGCGAGGACCAACAGGAAGCGCGCGAGTCGGGGCATCACTCCTCCCTGCACCCTCACTTGGATCGCCGCCCAGCCGGGCGCAAGACGGACAGCCAGCCGACGAGCCCGCAGAGTCGGATGCCGCTTCCGGTTCGCGCGCTCCGGCAGCGCGGCGAGTTGGGGGCACCTCGTGAGCGACGTCGAACGCGAGGCTTTCACGGCCGTGGAGAAGGACGATGCCCGCTAGGCTCCGGCGCGGTGGACGACCGGCTCGCCCGTGACCTCGTCGCGCTCTCGCGCGACATCCACGGGAACCCGGAGCTCGCGTACGAGGAGCGGCATGCCGTCGGCGCGATCACGCGGCTGCTCGAGGACCGGGGCCACGCGGTCGAGCGGCGCCTCGCGGGCGTCGAGACGGCGTTCCGCGCCCGCGTCGGTCCGCCCGGCCCGTCGGTGGCGCTCCTCGCGGAGTACGACGCCCTCCCCGAGATCGGTCACGCGTGCGGCCACAACCTCATCGCGATCACGAACGTCGGCGCCTTCCTCGTCGCTGCGGCGGAGGCGTCGCGGCTCCAGGTCGGCATCGAGCTCATCGGCACGCCCGCGGAGGAGAAGGGCGGCGGGAAGCTCGACCTGCTCGACGCCGGCGTCTTCGGGGGCACCGTCGCCGCTCTCTCATCGCATCCCTCGTCCGACCCGCTCTGGGAGCTCGGCACGACAAGCCTCGGCGTGGTGGCGCAGCGCGTGCGCTACTCCGGGGTCGCGGCCCACGCCGCGGTGTCGCCGGAGAAGGGGAAGAACGCGCTCAATGCCGTCATCCGCCTCTTCGTGGGCGTCGACGGCTGGCGCCAGCACCTGCCGGACGACGCGCGCGTGCACGGGATCGTGACCGACGGCGGGGGTCCCGCGTACAACGTCGTCCCCGCGCACGCGGAGGCGGTCTTCGGCCTGCGCGCGAAGGACGCGGACGTGCTGCGCGACATGGTCCGCACGTTCGCGGACATCGCCCGCGGCGCCGCGCTCCAGACGGGGACGACCGTCGAGGTCATCGACGACATGCGCCTCTACGAGCCCACGAAGCCGCACCCGCTGGTCACCGAGCTGCTCGCCGCGGAGCTCGAGGCGCGCGGCAAGGCCGTCTCGACCGGCGGCCTCGTGTCGGCGTCCACCGACTTCGGCAACGTGTCGCAGGCGGTGCCCGCGGACTACGTGTCGTTCCCGGTGAGCGAGCGGAAGATCCCCGGCCACTCCCACGAGATGCGCGACGCGAGCGTGACCGACCTCGCACACGCGAACGCGCTCGTCACGGTCGAGGTCCTGGCCGCCGCCGCCGTCCGGCTCGCGACCGACCACGGTCTGCGAGAACGCCTCCGGAGCGCTCCGCCGAACTAGCGCCCGGGCGTACCGGTAACCTCTTCACATGACGACGTCCTTCCGCGCCTCGGGCCCGAACGAGGCCGTCCTCCGCCGCGGCGACTGGATCGCGCCCGTGATGACCGAGGTGAAGAAGGTGATCGTCGGGCAGGAGCGCCTCATCGACCGGCTCCTCCTCGGCCTCCTGTGCAGTGGCCACCTCCTCGTCGAGGGCGTGCCGGGCCTCGCGAAGACGCTCGCGGTCAAGACGCTGTCCGACACTATCGACGCGGGCTTCCGGCGTATCCAGTTCACGCCGGACCTGCTGCCGGCGGACCTTAACGGCACGATGATCTACGACGCGCGCGAGCAGACCTTCCGCGCGAGGCAGGGCCCGATCTTCACGGACATCCTGCTGGCCGACGAGATCAACCGCGCGCCGCCGAAGGTGCAGAGCGCGCTCCTCGAGGCGATGCAGGAGAAGCAGGTCTCGATCGGCGGGACGTCGCACCCGCTCTCGGACCTGTTCACGGTGCTCGCGACGCAGAACCCGATCGAGCACGAGGGCACTTACCGGCTGCCCGAAGCCCAGGTCGACCGCTTCATGATGAAGGTCGTCATCGGCTACCCGACGCAGCAGGAAGAGCGCGCGATCATGGACCGGCAGACGGCCGTCGAGGTCCCCGTCGCGAAGAAGGTCGCGAAGCCGGAGCAGATCCTCGCGGCTCGCGTGGCCGTGCGGCAGATCCACATGGACGACCGGGTGAAGGACTACGTCGTCCGGCTCGTCTACGCGACGCGCGAGCCGGAGCACTTCAAGATGAGCGACCTTCGCGGCTGGATCGCGTTCGGCGCGTCGCCGCGCGCGACGATCTTCATCTCGCTCGCGGCCCGCGCGCACGCGTTCCTCGAGGGCCGCGACTACGTCAGCCCCGACGACGTGAAGGACGTGACGATGGACGTCATGCGCCACCGGCTCATCGTCACGTACGAAGCCGAGGCCGAGTCGATCCGCCCGGAGCAGGTCATCCAGACGGTCCTCGACAAGGTCCCGGTCCCCTAGATCGTGGCGCTCCCGCTCGCCGGCGGGCGGCGGGCCGAGGTGCCGACGGCGGAGCCCGTCCCCGCGGAGGTCCTCCGCAAGATCCGCCAGGTCGAGATCAAGGCGCGCATCCTCGCGGACGAGCTGCTGCTCGGCTCGTACCGCAGCGTGTTCCGCGGCTGGGGCCTCGACTTCGAGGAGGTGCGCGAGTACGAGCCCGGCGACGACATCCGCTCGATCGACTGGAACGTCACGGCGCGGATGGGCACGCCGTACATCAAGAAGTTCCGCGAGGAGCGCGAGCTCACCGTCTTCCTGCTCGTCGACGTCTCGTCCTCGTCGTGGTTCGGCACCGCCGCGACGACGAAGCGTGAGCTCGCGATCGACGTCGCGGCGCTGCTCGCGTTCGCCGCGATCCGCAACGGCGACAGTCTGTCGCTCCTCCTCTTCGCCGACCGCATCAAGCGGTTCGTGCCCGCCCGCACCGGCCAGGACCACCTCCTCCGCGTGATCCGCGACCTCCTCTTCGAGGTCCCCGTGCGCTCGCGCACGGACATCGCCGCGGCCGCGCGCTTCATCTCGAACTCGACGAAGAAGCGGAGCGTCGTGTTCGTGATCTCGGACTTCCTCGACTCGGGGTACGAGGCCGCGCTCCAGCGGCTCGCCCGCCGCCACGACGTCGTGGCGTGCGCCATCACCGACCCGCGCGAGGGCGAGCTGCCCGCGGTCGGCGTCATCGGCCTCGAGGATGCCGAGACCGGCGAGGTGGCCTACGTGGACACGAGCCGGCCCGCGACGCGCGCCGCGTACGCGGCGGAAGCCCAGCGCCGGCGCCAGGAGCGGCTGCGCACCTTCGGGCGGATCGGCCTCGACCGCGTCGAGCTGAGCACCGACCGCCCGTACGTCCCGGCGCTCATGGCGTTCTTCCGGGCGAGGACGAGGCGGCGATGAGGACGCTCCTCGCCGCGCTCGCGCTCGCGCTGCTCGCGGCCGGGCCGGCGTCGGCCGCCGATCCGCTCACCGCGGTCGCGTCGATCGACAGGACGAAGATCACGGTGGGCGATCCGGTCGTCCTGAGCGTGGCGGTCGAGGCAGCGTCCGGCTACCGGATCACGGACCCCGGCGTCGCGCGCGTCGTGGGCGAGCTCGAGGTCCTCGAGGTGCTCGGCGCGCAGCAGTCACGCCTCGCGAACGGCGGCACGCGGCTCGTGTTCCGCTACCGCGTCACGTCGTACCGCGTCGGCGACCTCGCCATCCCGCCGATCGAGATCGGAGCGGACGGCCCCGACGGCGCGAAGGTGACCGTTCGCACCGCCGAGCTGCCGCTCAAGGTGGAGAGCGTGATCCTCCCGGAGGAGGACGCCAGCGACATCAAGCCGCTCAAGCCCCAGCTGGTCATCGGCACCTCCTTCGCGGCGGAGCTGCAGCGCTGGGCGCCGTTCATCGCCGCCGCGGCGGTGCTCCTCGTCGCCGCGCTGGTCTTCCTCCTCCGCCGCCGGCGGAAGGCGGCTGCGGAGGACGGCCGGACCGCCGCCGAGCGCGCGCTCGCCGAGATCGAGCGGATCTCGGCGCTCGGGCTGCCGGAGAAGGGGCGCGTCGCCGAGCACTACGAGCTCCTCGGGGCCGCGCTTCGCCGCTTCGTCGCCGACAAGTACGGGCTTCCCGCGCGCGAGCGGACCGCGCGCGAGCTCCGCGCGGAGATGGAGCGGGCGGGCATCGATCCGCAGCAGCGCTCCACGATCTTCGAGGTCCTCTCCGAGGGCGACGTCGCGCGCTTCTCGAGCGCGCGGCCGTACCCAGCGCACGCGAAGCTCGCGGTCACCTCGTGCCTCACGGTCATGAAGCGCGCGGCGATCGACGAGCGCCTGACGCTGTCGGAGGTGGCCACCGAGTGACGGTCCCCGGCACCTCCCTCCGCTTCGAGGACCCACTGGCCCTGCCGCTCGTCCTCGCCTTCCTCGCGGGCGCGCTGCTCGTGGCATGGCGGGGGCGGCGGAACCGCGGCGGCGTCCTCTTCCCGTCGCTCGCGCTCGTGCCGGCGGTGCGTCCGTCGCTGAGCGTGCGCCTGCGCTGGGTCCTGGTCGCGCTCCGCGTCGTCGCCGCGACGCTCCTCATCGTCGCCCTCGCGCGCCCGCAGCTCGGGCACGCGACCGTCGAGATCGTCGAGCAGGGCATCGACATCGTGCTCGCCGTGGACATGTCCTCCTCGATGACCGCGGCGGACTTCGGCGGCGGCCGCACGCGCTTCGACGGCACGCGCTCGGTGCTCCGCAACTTCATCTTGGAGCTGAAGGAGCATCGCGTCGGCGTCGTCATCTTCGCCGGGGAGGCGATGGTCCTCTCGCCGCTCAGCCTCGACCGCCCGGCCGTCCTCAAGCTCGTCGAGCCGCTCGAGCCCGGGCGTCCGCTCCGCGACGGCACCGCCATCGGGACGGGCCTCGCGACCGCGACGAACGTCCTCCGCGACTCGCGCGCGGCGTCGCGCGTCGTGATCCTCCTCACCGACGGCGAGAACAACACCGGCGAGGTCCAGCCGCTCGACGCCGCGAACATCGCCCGGATCCTCGGGATCCGCGTGTACACGGTCGGCGCGGTGCCCGCGCGGTCGAGCGAGGTCGACGTCGAGCTCATGCGCCGGATCAGCGAGATGAACGGTGGGAAGTTCTACCGCGCGAACGACGAGGCCGCGCTGCTCGAGGTGTACCGCGAGATCGAGCACCTCGAGCGCACGCGCGTGGGCGTCCGCCGCTCGACGGAGTACGAGGACGCCTACCTCCCGTTCCTCGCGGCGGGCGTCGTGCTCGTCCTCATCGAGCTCCTCCTCGGCGCGAGCGTGTTCCGGAGGGCACCATGAACGAACAGCTCGGGCTGCTGCGTCCCGCCGCGCTCGCGCTGCTCCTCGCCGTGCCGCTCGCCGCGGTCCTCGTCGCGCTCGCAGCGCGCCGGCGCCGGCGCGTGCTCGAGGCGTTCGCCGGCCGCGGCGCGCCGCTCGTGGCGCGGAGCGAGGGCCGCCAGCGAGCGAA
>DASSSF010000126.1:0-9280 GCA_035708565.1 Candidatus Limnocylindria bacterium | reverse complement strand
GTCGAAGGCCGTGCGGCTCGTGAAGCAGCTCGGCGGCGACATCATCGGCATCGTCGAGAACATGGCGTACGTGTCGACGCCCGGCGGCGAGCGGCTCGAGGTCTTCGGGCCGTCCCAGGGCCTCAAGCTCGTCATCGCGTCGAACGCGCCGCTCCTCGCGAAGATCCCGATCGACCCGAAGATCGCGGAGCTCGCCGACCACGGTCGCATCGAGGAGTACGAGGCGCCCGAGTTCGAGGAGCTGATCCGCAACTTCCTCGCGGTCGCGCCCGCGGTCGGGCCCACCCCGGGCCCCGCGCACGCGCACTAGCCCCGGCGGCGCGGCCGCAGACGCGCGTCGCGCGCGAGGAACCAGGCGAGATCGCGGATCGAGCGGAACGCGCTCAGCGGCGTGACGCCCAGCGCGCGGCCCGCGATGCGCGGACGGTGGGGCACGTCGACCTCGCGCAGCGTCGCGCCTCGCCGCCGGAGCTCGATCAGCACCTCCGCCTGGTAGAAGTCGGTGTCGCTCTCGATCGGCGTCGCGCGGAACGCGGCGGCGTCGTACAGCTTCACGCTGTCGATGTCGTGCACGGGCAGGCGGTACTCGCTCGTCGAGGGGGACCCGCCGATCGACACGGTGCGCTCCGTGACGTGGTACCTCTGGTCGCTGGTCTCGCAGCAGCTGTTCCTCGTCCCGTTCCTGTTCCTCGCGATCGGCGCCGCGATCCTCGCGCGGTCGCGGCCCCGCGGAGCCGCATACCCGGTCCTCATGGCGTCCGGCCTGTACATCGTCGCGACGCTCCTCGTGTCGAAGGACCCGCGGTACACGCTGCCGCTGCTGCCCGCGGTCGCCGTCATCGCGACCTCGTGGCTCGACGGCCGATGGCGCCGGCCCGCCATCGCGGGCACGGCCGTGCTGCTCGCGTACGGCGCCGTGACGTTCCTCGCCGTGAGCTTCGGGACCGCGGTGCTCCCGCGGGCGATCGACCTGACGCTCCCGCGCTCGCCACTCGTCAGCGAGATCCCGGCGTTCGACCGCGACGGGAACATCGTCGCGCTCCGGGGCGTGCGCGTGTGGGCGCAGCAGGGCTACCCCCTCGGTGCGCCGAGCGCCGAGGACTGGGACGTCGAACGGCTCGTGACCGACGCCGCGGCACGCGGCGGTCGCACGATCTGGATCGGGGGGCCGGACGAGATCTGGACGAACCGCTACGCGATCGCGTACTTCGCCCGGCTGCACGGGATGCGGGCCCTGGGCGACGTCGCCGCTGCCGACGTCGCGGCGGTCCGCGCGCGTGCGGGCGAGGACGCGTTGGCCCCACCCGGGCTGCGCGAGATCCGCTCCTACGACCTGCCGGACGGCGGGACGCTGCGCCTGTACGGGCGTCCGTAGCCGGCGCCGCTCCGGCGGGCCAAGAGCGCGAAGGCCGCGGCGGCCGCGCCCAGCGCCGCGAGCTCGACGACGAGCGCAGCGTCCGGCTCGGTGACCGCTCGCCGCAGCACCCACTGCCACTGCGTGTCCGTCCAGTCCCACAGGCGCCACGGCGTCGTGCCGATGTCGGGTACCGCGTCCCAGTGCTCGCCGCGCCAGTAGAAGTAGTAGAGGCCCGCACCGACCGCGTGGATCGCGACCGCCCAGGCCGTAGCGACCCAGAACGCCGCGACGAGCGGACGCGACCGCGCCCAGCCGGCCTCCGCTCCGACCGCGATGGCGAGCGCGAAGAGCGGCAGTGCGTCCGCAAGGTAGCGGTTCCCGTAGGTCCACCCGCCGTACCAATCGACGTACGTGCCGAAGAGCACGAGGGCGCCGGCCGCCGCGAGCGACCCCGTCCGGAGCAGCCGGACCTCGTCGCTCGCGCGCCACCGCCACGCCGCGAGGAGCGCCGCCGCGCCCGCCGCGAGCTGCGGGCTGTACACGAGGAGGCCGCGGCTCGGCGAGAGGAGGTTCCCGGCGATGCCCTCGAGCGGCGAGCCGAGCTCCACGGTCGCCCCCGGAAGGCGGAGCGGTGATCCGAAGAGGACCGTGTCGTAGACGGCGAGGAACGCGAGGCCCGGCAGCATCCAGAGCGCGGCGCGCAGGGCCTCGCGCGGGGTGCGCGCCAGGTACAGCAGGAGCGCGAGCGCGAAGAGCCCGTTCATCGGGCGCACGGCGATCGCGACGCCGAGCGGTAGGCCGGCGAGGGCGGCCGGGCCGCGCCGGACGAGGAAGAGGCCGATCGCGACGAGCGCGACGGTCGCGGAGTGCTGCATGAAGACCTGGCTCGCGACGGAGAACGCGTAGGTCCCGAACGCGCATGAGAAGACCACCGCGATCGCGATGCGCTCGCGCGCCACGGTCCGCAGCGTGAGGTACACGACCGCCATGGCGAGTGCGGTGAGCGCGGACGCGAGCAGCTTCGCGAGGACGCCTGCCGCGAGAGGCGACTCGGCCGGCACTCCCAGGCCGCCGGCGACGAGCGCGAGCGGGGCGAACAGCGCCGCATTGCCGGGGACGTATGGCGAGTAGACGCGGTCGCCGTACATGAGGTGGTTCATGACGTACGGCTGCGGCGCGTCGGCGTGCTCCGCGAGGTCCGCGTCGCCGTCGAACACGAAGCTGTACGCGAGGTAGACGTGCGAGGTCGCGTCTCCCGACACGGGGATGCGGAGCGTCGACCAGTACGTGGCGAACGCGATCAGGCCGATCAGCGCCGCCGTGCGCACGGCGGCTAGGCTAGCGCCGTGCGCGTGTGCGTCGCATCGCCTCGACGACGGGGCCGCCGTCTCGGACGTCAAGCGCGTCGGAGCGCACGCCACCTGCGACAGCCGACGCCCCACAGCGCCGACATCGCGGCTTGGGCCCCGAGGGGTTGGCCGATCGCGCCCACGCGCCGCTCGTGAGCACGGGGACACCTCCCCGCTTCGCGCTGCGTGGCGTCCAGGTCGCGGGCGGCGCCGTCGTGCTCTACGCGCTCACAGGCGTCGCGAACGTGCTCGCCTTCGGCTACCAGTTCGTCATGCCGCGCCTCCTCGTGCCGGCGGAGTACGCGATCCTCACTCAGCTCTTCGGCGTGCTCCTCGTCGAGTCCATCGGCACGCAGGTCATCCAGACGGCCACCGCGAAGCTCGCGGCGCAGTACCGCGCGCGTGAGGACTCCGCCGCCCTGCACGTCTTCGTGCGCCGCTGGATGCTGCGCCTCGCCGCGGTCGGCGCCGGAGCGGCCGCGATCGTCGTCGCGCTCGCGGGCCCGATCGGCGGAGCGCTCGCGCTCACCGCTCCGCTCGTGCTCCTGCTGGCAGCGACGCTGTTCCTCACCGTGCTGCTCACGTTCGCGCTCGGGCTGCTGCAGGGCCTCGCGCGGTTCGCGTGGCTCGGCTCGACGCTCGTGGCGCAGGCGGCGACGAGGCTCGCGCTCGGCGCGGCGCTCGTCCTCGTGTTCGGCGGCGTGCTCGCGGCGTTCGTCGGGGCGACGGTCGCGATCGCGGTGGCGCTGCTGATCGCGCTCGCCGCGCTGGCGCCGCTGCTTCGCGCGGCACGCAGCGCGGCCGTCGAGGCCCACCTCGCGCCCGGCGAGACGTCCTTCTTCCTTCGCGCCGGCCTCGTGATCCTCGCGTACGCGGGCCTGACGAACGTCGACGCGGTGCTGGCGCGCGTTGTCCTCAGCGAAGAGTCCGCCGGTGCGTATGCGGGGGCCATCACGATGGGCAAGGTCGTCCTCTTCGCACCGATCGCCGTCGGCTTCATCCTCCTCGAGCGCACCGCCCGCGCGCACGAGCGCGGCCTCGCCACCGAGCGTTACCTGTGGCTCTCGCTGGGCTTCGTCTTGGCCACGAGCGGCGCGGCCGCGCTCGCGTACGCGGTCGCCCCCGCGCTCTTCGTACGGCTCGTCGTGGGCGAGCAGTACCCGGGGGCGGTGTCCCTCGTCACCCTGTACGGCGCGGCGGCGCTGCTCAACGCGCTGCTCACGATCTGGTACTCGTACTTCATCGGCATCGGAGACACGCGGATCGGCTACCTGCTCGCGCTCGGCGCCATCGTCGAGACGGCGGCGCTGCTCGCGCTCGCGCGCGACCCCGTGACGATGGTGACGATCGTCCTCACGGTCGCCGCCGCGACGCAGACCGGTGCCGTCCTCGCCTATCTCACGCGCGAGCGCCGGCGCGCGTGAACGCCCGGCCGGCGGCGATCCTCGTCGCGACCGGGATCGCGTCGATCGCGGTCACCGCGGACGGGATCGAGCATCGTCCGGGCCTCGTGCCCGCTGCATTCCTCGCGTTCGTGGCGTTGACGGTCGCGGCGTCGGTGGGCCGCGAGCCGCGCCCATGGATCCTCGCGGGACTCGTCCTCGCGGCCGCGCTGTGGTCCGACCCGTCGCCGCGCGGTCTCGCGGTCGTCGCGGTCGTCGCCGTCCTGCTCGCGCGCTTTCGGCCGGTGGATCTCCCGATCGCGGCCGCCGCCGCCGCCCTCTCGCTCCCCGCCGCCGCCGCTCTCTTCCAGAGCGGCGCGCCGGCCGCCGCCGCAGCATCCCTGGCGCTCGCCGCGTTCCTCCTCTCGCGCCGTGTCAGTGGGGCCGCGGTCGTGCTCCTGGCGACGGCGACCCTCGTCGCCTGGCGCCATGTCGTCGTCGGCTCGCATGGCATCGCGCCCGACGACATCGTCGGGATCGCCGCCTCCGCGGCCGTCCCGCTCGCGCTCTGGCGGCCGGCGCGCACCGACCGGCCCGCGATCGCGCTCGCGCTCGCCGGCTTCGCCCTCGCGTCGCTCTCGCTGATCGCGGGCAAGCCGTACCACGTCGATGCCGTCGCGATCGTCCATCGGGCGGCGGAGCTCGCCGCGTCCGGGGTGGATCCGTACCGCGCGATCGACGCGCAGGAGGCTCTCGCGCGCTTCGGCCTCGGTCGCGAGCTCCTGACCGACCTCGAGGACGGCCGGCCGCTCCGGTCGCTCAACTATCCCGCGCTCTCGTTCCTCGTTCCGGCGCCGCTCGTCGCGAACGGCCTCGACGATCTCCGGCCGCTCTACGCGCTCGAGGTCGGTCTCCTCGCGCTCCTCGTCGTCCGGCGCACCGGGGCGCGCTGGCGCGCACACGCGCTGGCGGCGGTCGTCGGCAGCGCCGTGATCGTGCGCCAGTACGTCCTCGCCGGCGTCGATCCCCTCTGGGCGCTGCTGTGCGCCGTGGCGTACGCGACCTTCACGCGCCCCGCGATCTCGGCGGTCGCGCTCGGCCTCGCCTGCGCGACGCGGCAGCCGGCGTGGTTCGTCGTGCCCTTCTACCTCGCGCTCGTCTGGCGTCGCGAAGGCGCGCGCGGCGCGGCCCGGCGCGCGGCGACGGTCGGCGTCGTCTTCATCCTTCCGCATCTGCCGTTCATCGCGTCGGATCCGGCGGCCCTCGCGTCCGGCATCCTCGCACCGCTCCTCGAGCCGCTCGAGGCCCACGGCGCCGGGCTCGTCGGCTTCGCGCTCGACGGGATCGGCCCGCTCCTGCCACGCGCGGTCTACAACGGCCTCGCGGTCGCGGCGCTCGTCGTGGGCGTGCTCGTCGTGTGGCGCGGTGCCGAACGGCTCGCGGCCGTCGGGTGGTGCGTTCCGCTCGCGCTGGCGTGGCGCTCACTGATGAACTACCTCGCGTTCGCGCCCGTCATGCTCCTCGCGTTCGAGCCCGATCGCGTACGCTCTGCGGCAGTAAGCGACGCGGAGGACGCCAATGCCCGTCGACAAGGAACTGCTCGAGATCCTCGTGTGCCCGGAGGACAAGAAGCCGGTCCGTGAAGAAGGGGACCGGCTCGTCTGCTCCGCGTGCGGCCGCCGCTACCCCGTGCGCGACGGGATCCCGGTGATGCTCGTGGACGAGGCCGAGAAGCCCGAGGTGAGGTCTCCGGCGACCTAGTCCCCGAATGCCGGCCGCATCGCTCACCCCGCCGCTCCAGCGATGCGCTCGGGCCGACGTCCTGGCGTTGCGCATCGACCGGCACTGGGGTCTTCGACGGCAAAGGCATCCGCGTGCGCCGGCAGCGCGAGTGCATGTACCCGGCGGCCGCTGGAGCAGCGACGAAGAGCGCGCACCGGCGATCGCGCTCTACCTGGCGTCCGACGACGCCGAACGGCCCTACATCGGGCTCGGTCGTCTACCGCCGCTCGAATGGCCGCGGCGGAATGGGACCTACGTCTCGGGAGACCGCACCTAGATCAGAGCGCGGGCTGCGCGAGGCCGTTGCGCACCGCGTAGACCGCGGCCTGCGTGCGGTCGGAGAGGTCGAGCTTGCTCAGGATCGCGGCGACGTGGCTCTTCACCGTCTCCGGCGACAGGACGAGGCGCTCGGCGATCTCCCGGTTCGACATCCCCTCGGCGACGAGCGCGAGGATCTCCCGTTCGCGCTTCGTGAGGCTCTTCGCGGCGTCGGGCGCGTCGGCGCGGCTCGACTGCACGCCGCCGAGGACGCCGCGCAACCGCTGCCGCTCGATGAACGTCCCGCCGCTCGCGACCTCTCGCACCGCGTTCACGAGGTGCTCGCGCGAGATGTCCTTGAGGAGGTACCCGGCCGCGCCGGCCTCGACCGCCGAGCGCAGGTAGGCCGGATCCTCGTGATTGGTGACGATGATGACGGCCGTCCGAGGCCGCTCCTCCTTGATCCTGCGCGTAGCCTCGAGCCCATCCATGTCCGGCATCCGCACGTCCATGAGGACGACGTCAGGCAGGAGGCTCCGCGCGGTCTCGATCGCCTCGCGGCCGGTGCGCGCCTCGCCGACGACCGAGATGTCGTCGTTGCCGCTGAGGATGGCCATCAATCCATGGCGGGCGAGGTCGTGGTCGTCGACGACGAGGACGGACGTGCTCAAGGCGTTGCCGATGGTAACCGGCGGAGGGGTAAACGCGTTTTTACTCCGACCACATGTGGCGCTTTCGCGCATGTGCCGTGAATATGTGCGCGGGACAGGATGGAAGCGAGCGCGGAGGCTGTTCATCTGACGCGGGCCGCGCCCGCGCGGGCGGGTGTCGCGGCGCGCCTGCTCCCCGGGCTCTACCCCCCGCCATCGCGCGAGATCGACAGCGCGATCCGCCGGGTCACGCTGGCGCTGCTGATCGTGCTCTCGCTCCTCGGCGCGGTGCTCTACCTCGTCCTCTCGCGCGCGGACGATCTCTTCGTGCCGATCGTTATCGCGGTCGCCGGGTCGATCGGGGCAGCGACGATCCCGTGGCACCGCTATACGCGCGACGCGTTCGCCGTGGTGTCGATCGCGACCGTCGTGTGGGTCGCGTGGATGGTCGTTCTCACGGGCGGCGCGCGCAGCCCGCACCTGCCGCTGAGCTTCCTCACCGTCGCGATCTGCGTCCTGCCCCTCTCGCGGCGCCTCGGGACCGTCTTCGGGGTCATCGCGGCCGCGACCGCATCGCTCCCGATCCTCTACCAGAACGTCACGGGGCGCGATCTCGCGGAGCTCACCCTCCGGTCGTTAACGCTCGTCATCGCCGCGGTCTTCGCGGCGTGGCTCACCGACGAAGTGCGGCTCACGATCGCTCGCGCATCCGCGCATGAGGAGCAGCTCGCGACCGAGCAGGAGCTCGCGTCCGAGCTCCGCCGCGCGCAGACCGTTCGCCAGGAGTACCTCTCCGTCCTCGCGCACGAGCTCCGCAATCCGCTGAACGCGATCAACGCGGCCGCCCGGGTGCTCGCGAAGGACGTCGCGGGGACGCCGCCCGAGACGACGGCGCGCGGCATCGCGTCCGAGGCTCATCACGCGATCGAGCTGCTCGACGGCCTCACGGACGTCGCGAGCCTCGAGTCCGGACGGATGCGGCTCGCGCTCCGGCCGATCGACCTCGCGCAGGCCGTGCGCGAGACGGCGACGCCGATGCCGGAGGGCCATCGCATCGCCGTCCGCGGCGCGGATCAGCCCCTGTGGGTGCTCGGCGACGACCGCCGGCTCGGCCAGGTGATCCGTAACCTGGTCACGAACGCGGCCAAGTACTCGCCCGCGGACGAGGAGATCCAGGTGAGCCTCGGGATCTCGGCCGACCGGAAGAACGCGATCGTGCAGGTGCGTGATAAGGGCCCCGGCATCCCTCCAGCCGAACGCGCGCGGCTGTTCCAGAAGTTCACGCGGCTCTCGACGGCTGGCGGCACGCGTGGCTCGGGGCTCGGCCTCTACATCTCTCGGGGGATCGTCAACGACCACGGCGGCGAGATGTGGGCGGACTGGCCGGCGGGCGGGGGGAGCGTGTTCTCGTTCAGCGTCCCCCTCACGGGTGACAGAGGGCGGAGAGCGATCTCGTAGGCTCTCTACGTGTCCCACCGCATCCGTCTCATGCGGCTGACGTACTAGGTGCACGTCGAGATGGCGACGAAGGTCCAGATCGTCGACGACCACTTCCTGTTCGCGGAGGCGCTCGGGAGCGTGATCCGCGACCTCCCTGAGTACGACCTCGTGGGCATCGCGGTCACGGGACCGCAGGCCGTATCGATGACGCAGGAGAAGCAGCCCGAGGTCATCCTCCTCGACTACCACCTCCCCGGATACAGCGCGGACCAGCTCATCCCGAGGCTGCGCAACGCGTCTCCGTCCTCGCGCGTCATCATCCTCACGAGCGATACGAGCGAGGCGAGCCTCGTCAAGGGGATCCAGGCCGGTGTGTCGGGCTATCTCACGAAGGACCGCGCGCTCGATGACGTCGTCCAAGCGCTCCGCTCGGTCGCCCGCGGCGAGAACATCCTGAGCGACGAGCAGATCGCGAAGGTGCCGCAGGCGCAGGGGGACGGCGAGGATCTGACGCAGCGCGAGATCGAGATCCTCCGCCTCCTCGCGCGAGGCCGCGACTCGCAGGCGATCGCGGACGAGCTCACGATCTCGAGCAACACGGTGCGCACGCACCTGCAGAACATCTTCGCGAAGCTCGGCGCGCACTCGAAGCTCGAGGCCGTCGCCCTCGCGAACCGGCGCGGGCTGCTCGGGTAGCGCGAGCCCTCGCCCGGATGGGTGAGGGAGCTACGTCGTCCGACGTAGGAGCGCACCTGGATCGAGCGTCACCCGAACGGGCGCCCACGTGCGAGGTAGTGCGGATCTCGTAGCGAATTCCGCTTCCGCGCGTATGGGAGCGCTCGCTTCACCTCTCGACACTTCGGAGCATCCGTAACAGCGCCGTAACGACGATCGCACACCCGCGCAGCGGCCGGAGCGGAAGCTGATGGCGACGACGACGCGCGTCGTTCTGGCCATCGGTCTTCTTGCCGTCCGCGAGGTGCTCGCGGTCGCCCTCGGCCGAGTAGAGGGCATCGAGATCGTCGCCCAGGGCGACGACACCGCCGCGGCGGTCCGACTCGT
>DASSSF010000125.1:0-36226 GCA_035708565.1 Candidatus Limnocylindria bacterium | reverse complement strand
GTGTCGGACCGGACGATGAGGTCCACCGCGCCGTACATGCGCGCCTGCGGATCGCGGAGCACGCCGCCCACGATCACGCGCGCTCCCGCAGCCATGGCGTCCCACGTCGCCTCGGCGGCCGCGCGCGAGCGCGCGTCGGTGCGCGCGCCGCCGACGCGGACCACGTCGGTCAGGGTCGCGAGGTGCTCGACGACCTTCGCCTCGAACCGCTTCCCCTGATCGGCGACCCAGCGCGAGAAGTCGAGCCGCACGTCGTATCCGGCCCGCATGTCGTCCGGGACGAAGCCCTTCGCCGCGCCGTGGAGCTCGAGCCAGTCGATCAGCTCGTTGCGCTCGCACCACTGCTTCGTGTCGCCGGCGGCGACCCAGTCGCTCCACTCGTCGTCGCCGCGCGGGTCCAGGGTCGTGCCGTCGTCGCGCGCGACGATCGCGCGCCTGCCGCGCGCCTCGCCGACGGCGAGGTCGAGGCGGAGCTGGTCCGCGCCCGTCAGGAGACGACCTCCGCGAGGCCCCGGAGATCGCGCTCCTCGCGGAGCGCGCGCCCGTCGGGCGGCGCAGGCACGCCGCCGCGGTTCGCCCAGTACACGTCCATGCCGAGCCGCGCCGCACCGCCCACGTCGTGCGCGGAGCCTGCGACGAAGAGCACGCGCCCCGGATCGAGCCCGAGCGCGTCGAGCGCGGCGCGGTACGCGCGCGGGTCCGGCTTGTAGGCGCCGGCCTCCTCCGCCGTGATCACGAGGTCGAACGCCCCCGCGCGCGCGGCCGCGATCCGGCCGAGCCGCACCGAGCAGTTCGTGACGACGAAGCGCGGGACCCTGGGCAGGGCCGCGAGCGCGCCCGGCGTGTCGGGCCACGGATCGAACTCGCCCCACCGCGCGACCAGTTCGTCGACCTTGCGCGGGGCGACGCCCGCCTCCTCCGCCGCCTGGCGGAGGTTCTCCTCGAACGGGTAGTAGTCGCGGCCGCGCAGGAGCCGCTGCGACGCGGCGTGCCACCGCTCCCCGAGGGTGTCGTCTCCCGCGACCGCTTTCCACAGCGTCCAGGTGTGGAGCAGCGCCGTGAGCAGGTCGAACCCCACGGCGTCATACCGCGGCATCGCGCTCACGGTACCCGGAGAGGCGCGAGGCCGAGAGGAACGCGATGTCGTGACGCGTCACGCCGCCGAGCGCGAGGTCGGCGAGGATCTCGCCGACGACGCTCGCGAACTTGAACCCGTGGCCCGAGCACGCGGATGCGTAGACCAGCCGGTCGCCCTCGCGGTCGATGACGAAGTGCCCGTCAGGGGTGCGGGTGTACATGCAGACGTGCGACGACCGGAGCGGACCGTCCCCGGCCGGCAGGTGGCGCCGGAGGAAGGCGCGGATGCGCGCCTCGTCGGCGGGGCGGTGCGAGCGGTCGAGGCGGTCGGGATCCGTCGCGTCGCCGTCGCCGTGCCTCGCGACCTTGAGCCCGTGCTCGTCCGGCGGGAACCCGTAATACGCGCCGTCGGCCGTGTCCATGATCCACACGGGCAGCGGCCCGACCTCGCGCGCGGGCTCGAACCAGAAGAGCGGCACGCGCTCGACGCGCAGGTGCGGCGCGAGGCGCGGCACGTGCCTCCCTGTCCACGCTCCCGCCGTCACGACGACGCGGTCGGCGGCCACGCCGTCGAGGGCGGCCCGCTCGCCGAAGCGAAGGACGGCGCCGTGGCGCTCCGCGGCCGCGAGATGCGCGTCGATCGCGCGCTCGGGCGCGAGCCAGCCCGCCTGCTCCTCGTAGAGGCCGACCCACCCGTCGTCCACGGCGAGGGCGGGGAAGCGCGCGCGGATCCCGTCCGCGTCGAGCATCTCGTGCGCGAGGCCGTGCGCGCGCGCCGAGCGCCGCGCGCCGGACACGAGCTCGCCGTCCGCGGGACCGGTGTAGAGGCCGCCCGTCGCGTGCAGCAGCGTCCGTCCCGTCGCGCGCTCGAGGTCGCGCCAGAGGTCCCACGCGCGCCGCAGGAGCGGGACGTACGAAGGGTGCTCGAAGTACGCGAGCCGGATGATCCGCGAGAGGCCGCCGCTCGAGGCGTACGGGTGCGCGCGCTCGCCGGCCTCGTAGCCGATCACCGTGGCGCCGCGCGCGCTCGCGTGATAGGCCGCGGCGCTGCCCATCGCCCCGAGGCCGACGACCGCGACGTCGTACCGCACGACCGAATGCTCGCGCGATCGGAGGCCGCGCGGCGAGCCCGCGCGGCGACTACGCTCTCGGCTGATGGCGCGCCTGATCGTCCAGGGCGGCGTCCCGCTCCGGGGCGAGATCACCGCCGCGGGGAACAAGAACTCCTCGCTGCCGCTGATCGCGGCGAGCCTCCTCACCGAGGAGCCGGTCATCCTGCGCAACATGCCGCGGATACGCGACGTGCGCGGGATGCTCGACATCCTCGTGGAGCTCGGCGCGGAGGTCGAGGAGCTCGACACGCACTCCGTGCGCATCAGGACGGCGAACGTCAGGAAGACGGCGATCGACCCGAAGCTCTCGCGCGAGATCCGCACGTCGCTCCTCTTCGCCGGCCCGATGCTGGCGCGCTTCCGCGAGGTACGGCTCGGCCCTCCGGGCGGCGACGTCATCGGCCGCCGCCGCACCGACACCCACTGGCTCGCCCTGCGCGCGCTCGGCGCCGAGCTCGTGAGCGATCAGAGCGGCTACGGGCTGCGCGCCGAGAAGCTGGCCGGGCAGGACGTCCTCCTCGACGAAGCGTCCGTCACGGCGACGGAGAACGCGCTCCTCGCGGCGGTGCGGACGCCCGGGCGCACGGTGCTGCGGAACGCGGCGAGCGAGCCGCACGTGCAGGAGCTCGCGATGGTGCTCGTGCAGATGGGCGCGCGGATCTACGGCATCGGCACGAACACGCTCGAGATCAAGGGCGTCGACTCGCTGCGCGGCATCGACCACGCGGTCTGGAGCGACCACATGGAGGTCGGATCCTTCATCGGGCTCGCGGCGATGACGCACGGCGACGTCACGATCCACCGGTGCGCGCCGACGCACATGAAGATGGCGCAGGCGGTTTTCCGCAAGCTCGGCGTCGACACCGAGATCGCCGGCGACGACCTCAGGGTCCCGATGAAGGACCGCTACGTGATCGAGGACGACTTCGGCGGGAAGATCCCCACTGTGAAGTCGGGCCTGTGGCCCGCATTCCCGAGCGACCTCACGAGCATCGCGACCGCCGTGACGACGCAGTGCGAGGGCACCGTGCTCATCCACGAGTGGATGTTCGACCAGCGCATGTTCTGGGTGAACGCGCTCGAGTCGATGGGCGCGCGCCTCGTGCTGTGCGATCCGCATCGCGTGATCGTGATGGGCCCGTCGCAGCTGTACGCGGCGCATCTTCGGAGCCCTGACATCCGCGCGGGCCTCGCGCTCCTCGGCGCCGCGCTCGCGGCGGAGGGCACGAGCGTGATCGACAACATCGACCAGATCGACCGCGGGTACGAGGCGATCGACGAGCGCCTGCGCGCGCTCGGGGCGAGGATCGAGCGGGTCCCCTGACCTCCTACGTCACGCACCTCGAGTGCTCGCGCTGCGGTGAGCGCTGCGAGGCGGACCGGGTGCAGCAGACGTGCGCGAAGGATGGCGCGCCGCTCCTCGTCCGGTACGACCTCGCGCGGATCCGCGAGAGCGTGCCGAAGAACGTGCTGTACGGCCGGCAGGCCTCGCTCTGGCGCTACCGCGAGCTCCTCCCGATCGCGGACCAGGAGGACATCGTCTCGCTGGGCGAGGTGAACACCCCGCTCTACGAGTTACCGGTGCTCGGGCGCTCGCTCGGCCTGCACCGGCTCTCGGTGAAGGACGAGGGCCTCCTCCCGACCGGCACGTTCAAGGCGCGCGGCGCCGCGGTCGGCGTGACGCGGGCCGGCGAGCTCGGCGTGACGACGATCGCCCTGCCGACCGCCGGCAACGCGGGCGCGGCGTGGGCCGCGTACGGCGCGCGCGCCGGCATCGGCGTGGTCGTCGCGATGCCCGCGACGACGCCGAGCGTGATCGTGCGCGAGACGGCGTCGTACGGCGCGCGCGTCTATCTCGTGGACGGTTCGATCGCCGACGCGGGGCGCGTCGTGCGAGAGGCGTGCGCCGAGCACGGCTGGTACGACGCCTCGACGCTCAAGGAGCCGTACCGCATCGAGGGGAAGAAGACGATGGGCTTCGAGCTCGCGGAGCAGCTCGGCTGGCGGCTCCCCGACGTGATCGTCTACCCGACCGGGGGCGGCGTCGGACTCATCGGGATGTGGAAGGCGTTCGCGGAGCTGCGCGAGATCGGCTGGATCGACGCGAAGGCGCCGCGCTTCATCGCGGTGCAGGCGTCGGGCTGCGCGCCGATCGTGAAGGCGTTCCACGAGGAGCAGGCCGAGTCCGAGCCCTGGCCGGACCCGAAGACGTTCGCCGCCGGGCTGCGCGTGCCGAAGGCGCTCGGCGACTTCCTCGTGCTCCGCATCCTGCGCGAGTCGAAGGGCGTCGCCATCGACGTGAGCGACGAGCGGATCCGCGACATGCTCGCCCTCGCCGGTACGAGCGAGGGCGTGTGCCTCTGCCCGGAGGGCGCCGCGGCGTTCGAGGGCGCGTACCGGCTACGCCAGGCCGGCTACATCGGCGAGCACGAGGACGTCGTCGTCTTCAACACCGGCAGCGGGCTCAAGTACGCGGAGTCGCTCGCGGGCGCGCCGCCGATACGGCTCGAGGCGGGGGAGCGCATACCGCGCGTCGAGCGCCGGCTCGAGGAGGCGTTCGCGCACCATCGCCCGATCGCGGTCGAGGGCGGGACCGCGCGGGTCGCTCCCGACGAGGCCTAGCGGCGGGCGAGGAGATGGTCGCGCTGCGCGAGCACGTCGCCGTTCGTGACGCCGCCGACGGGCGTCCACTCGTGGTCGCCCGGCGCGAGGGGATCCCTGCAGTACGCGAGCTCGCCGGCGTGCCTCAGGAAGTCGGCTCGCTCGATGCCGTGCGCGGTGTGCTCCCGCTTCGTGCAGACGAAGCGCACGAGCCCGCTGTCGTCCTCCATGCCGGGCGCCACGCTACGCCTCCCGCGCAAGGGCGCTAGTGCCGTTCGTCATGCCGGTCGGCCGCCCGCTTACACTCCCGCCGACTTGGGTACCGCCGAGGCGACCGCCGGCCTCCCTGTGACGGCCAACCGCCGCCGCCGCGGCGTCCTGGGCGGCGCCGTCCTCATGGCGGTGGGGCTCGCGTTCTTCCTGCCGCCGCTCGGTGTCGAGAACGCATCCTCGTACCTCTTCCTCGCGCTCGGCCTCGCGTTCGCCGTCGCCTACGTCACGAGCCTCACGCCATACGTCTACCTCGTGCCGGCCACGACGCTGCTCGGCCTGGGCCTCGGGCTCCTCATTCCCGACTGGCTGCGGCTCCCGAACGAGGTCGCCTCGATCGTGTTCCTCGCGTGCCTCGCGATCGGCTTCGCGGCGGCCTACCTCATCAGGCCGCAGCGGCGCTGGCCGCTCATCCCGGCCGGCGTGCTCGCGACGGTCGCGCTCGTGGAGCTCTTCGGCCCGGGCGTCATCGTGCCGACCGCGCTGCAGCCGTTCTTCGTGCCCAGCGTGCTCGTCGCGGTGGGCGCCTACCTGATCGTCGGCCCGCGCGGCGGCTAGCGCGCGCCAGTCCGGCGCGGTCCGGACGCCGCGCATACTCGCGCTGTGACGATCGCGCCCGACATCCTCGGCCTGATCGGCAACACGCCGCTCGTCCGTCTGTCGCGTATCGGCAGGGGCCTCCGCCCCCAGCTCGTCGCGAAGCTCGATCACCTGAACCCGGGCGGCTCGGTGAAGGACCGCATCGGCCTCCGGATGATCGAGGATGCCGAGCGCCGCGGGCTCCTCCGCCCGGGCGGCACGATCGTCGAGCCCACGAGCGGCAACACCGGCGTCGGCCTCGCGATCGCGGCCGCGATCAAGGGATACCGCCTCATCTGCACGATGGCCGACAAGCAGAGCCAGGAGAAGCGCGATCTCCTGCGCGCGTTCGGCGCGGACGTCGTCGTTTGCCCGACGGCGGTCCCGCCCGAGTCGCCGGAGTCCTACTACAAGGTCGCCGAGCGCCTCGCGCACGAGATCCCGGGCGGCTTCCTGCCGAACCAGTACTACAACCCCGAGAACCCCGACGCGCACTACCGCACCACGGGCCCGGAGATCTGGGAGCAGACCGGCGGCAAGGTCACGCACTTCGTCGCCGGCGTGGGCACCGGCGGCACGGTGAGCGGCGCGGGCAGGTACCTCAAGGAGAAGAACGCGGGGATCGAGGTCGTCGGCGCGGACCCCGAGGGCTCGATCTACACCGGCGACATCCACCCGTACAAGACCGAGGGCATCGGCGAGGACTTCTACCCGGGCACGTTCGACCCCGCGATCGTGGACCGCTGGGTGCGCGTCGCGGACCGCGACTCGTTCCTCACCGCGAGGCGCGTGGTGCGCGAGGAGGGGATCCTCGTGGGCGGCTCGTCCGGTACCGCCATGCACGCCGCGCTCGAGATCGCGAAGGAGCTCGACGACCGCGCGCTCATCGTCGTGCTCTTCGCCGACTCCGGCCGCTCGTACCTCTCGAAGATCTACAACGACGAGTGGATGCGCCAGAACGGGTTCCTCGAGCGCTTCCCCGTGCCGGCGCGGGTGTCCGACGTCATCAAGGACCGCGAGCACACGACGCCGGAGCTCGTCGTCGTGTCGAAGCGCGAGAGCGTGCGGAACGCGATCGAGACGATGCAGCGGTACGGCATCTCGCAGATCCCCGTCGTGGCGGACGGCGCCGCGGCGTCGGTCGAGGACATCGTCGGCAGCATCCAGGAGCGCACCATGCTCGACCGCGTCTTCCGCGAGCCTTCGCTCGTGGACGCCCAGGTCGAGCAGGTGATGGAGGCGCCGTTCCCGGTCGTCCAGGCGACCGAGGACGTCGAGCGCCTGTACGTGGAGCTCTCGGGCGGCGCCCCCGCGCTCGTCGCCGCGGAGGACGACAGGCCGGTGTCGATCATCACGAAGGCGGATCTCCTCGAGTTCGTGGCGCACCAGCGCCGCGCGAGGCGGTAGCACCCACCCGGGGGAGAGGCTCGCTCGCCCGCACGCGAGCGGGCGGCATGGCGGTCGCGTACGATCGCACGAGATGGTCCTCTCGGGACGCTCCATCGAAGCCGACCGCTCGTCCGACGGCGACCACGCCGTCCAGTTCTACGCGTACGAGTCGCAGCTCATCGACCGGGTGTCGCGGTTCCTCGCGACCGGCCTCCTCACGGGCGGACCCGCGGTGGCGATCGCGACCCTCCGCCACCGCCGGTCGATCGAGGCCGCGCTCGCGGAGCGCGGCGTCGACGTCCGCGGCGCCGTGCGCGGCGGCCGGCTCCAGCTCCTCGACGCCGCCGGGACGCTCGCGCGCTTCATGTCCGACGGCAGGCCGAACGCCGAGCGCTTCCAGGAGGTCATCGGCGCCGTGCTCGACGCGGCCGGCGAGGGTGCACGCGCGTACGGCGAGATGGTCGCGCTCCTCTGGCTCGCCGGAAAGCCGGACGCCGCGCTCGAGCTCGAGCGCATGTGGAACGACCTCGCCGAGCGCAGGTCGTTCGCGCTCCTGTGCGGCTACCCGACCGAGCTCTTCCAGGGAAGCACCGGCGTGTCCCGCATCGTCGAGCTCGCGAACGTGCACGACCGGATCGCGCCGCCGAACGTGGGGCCTGACGCCGCTTAGACCGCGCGCGCCATATGCTCGGCCGCAGTGCCGCACGACGCGCGCCGCCCGGGGTTCGAGACGCTCGCCATCCACGCGGGGCAGGACCCCGAGAGCGTGACGGGCGCGGTCGTCGTCCCGATCTTCCAGACCTCGACGTTCGCGCAGGAGGCGGTCGGGAAGCACAAGGGCTACGAGTACGCGCGCACGGGCAACCCCACGCGGACCGCGCTCGAGACGTGCCTCGCGGCGCTCGAGGCGGGCCGGTGGGGCCTGGCGTTCTCCTCGGGCATGGCCGCCACGGACGCGATCGCGCACCTCCTCTCGTCGGGCGATCACGTCGTCATGGGCGACGACGTGTACGGCGGTACGTACCGCCTCTTCGCGCGCGTCTTCGACCGGCTCGGCATCGAGCTCACCGCGGTCGACATGCGCGAGCCGTCGAAGGTGCGCCGCGCGATCCGCAAGCGGACGCGTCTCGTGTGGATCGAGTCGCCGACGAACCCGCTCCTCAAGGTGATCGACATCGCCGAGGTCGCCGGGCTCGCGCGCGACGCGAAGGCGCTCTCGGTCGTCGACAACACGTTCGCGAGCCCGTACCTGCAGCAGCCGCTGCTCCTCGGCGCCGACCTCGCGCTGCACTCGACGACGAAGTACCTCGGCGGGCACTCGGACGTGGTGGGCGGCGCGATCGTGGGGATCGACGACAAGCTCCGCGAGCGGCTCGCGTTCGTGCAGAACGCGGCGGGCGGCGTACCCGGCCCGCTCGACGCCTGGCTCGTGCTCCGCGGCGCGAAGACGCTCGCGGTGCGCATGGAGCGCCACTCGGCGAACGGGCAGGCGATCGCGGAGTGGCTCGCCGGGCACCCGCGCGTGAGCGCCGTGAACTACCCGGGGCTCGCGACGCATCCGCAGCACGACCTCGCGCGCCGCCAGATGCGCGCGTTCGGCGGCATGCTCTCGTTCGAGCTCAAGGGAGGCGAGGCGGCCGCGACGCGAGTGGCCGCGAGGACGCGCGTGTTCGCGCTCGCGGAGTCGCTCGGCGGCGTCGAGTCGCTCATCGAGGTGCCGCTCGCGATGACACACGGGTCCGTCCGCGGGACAAAGCTCGCGCCGCCCGCCGGCCTGGTCCGGCTGTCCGTGGGCATCGAGACGGCCGACGACCTCATCGCCGACCTTTCGCAGGCGATCCGTTAGCGGAACGGCTCCCGGGAGCCACGATCTGGCACGCGGGGTGCTGATCAAACCGCCACGCAATGAGCCGTGAGCAGAAGCGCGTGCTCGTCGTTGAGGACGAGGCGGGGACGCGCACCTTCCTCCAGGACGCGCTGCGCGACGAGGGCTTCGACGTGCTGACCGCGCACGACGGCCATCACGCGCTGCGCGTGGTCGCCGCCGGGCGCCCGGACCTCATCCTCCTCGACTTCGGCCTTCCGGTGCTCTCGGGCGAGGCCTTCGCCGCGGAGTGGCGGCATCGCCGTCCCAGCGACCGCATCCCGATCATCGGCATCAGCGCGCTGCCGGACGGCGCGAGCATCGCAAGGCGGCTCGAGCTCGACGGTTTCCTCGCGAAGCCGCTCGATGTCGAGCAGGTGATCGCGGCCGTGCGCGAGCACCTCCCCGACGAGGCTGTAGCGACCTAGGCGACGAACCGGCGCGTCACGTCGAGCAGCTCGCGGACCTCGAACGGCTTCGACAGGTGGCCCGCCGCGCCCATCCGCTCGGCCCAGCGCATCGCGCTCGGCCCAGCGGTCATCACGACGATCGGAGCGGTGACGCCGCGCTCGCGGAGCGCGCACGCGAGCGCGGGCCCGTCGAGGCTCGGCATGTGCACGTCGACGAGCAGCACGCGCGGCGAGAGCCGGTCGACGACCGCGAGCGCCTCGTCGCCGCTCGTGGCGGTGCCCACCGCGTAGCCGTTGTCCTCGAGCACGTCGCGCACGACGGACACGAGCGCCTGGTCGTCGTCCACGACGAGAACGTGGACGTGCCGGTCGGGCGCGGGAGCGCTGACGGTGGGCGGCTGCCAGCGCGCGAGCCAGTCCCGGACCTCGGAGATCGGCATGGGCGGCGCGATCAGGTAGCCCTGCGCGAGGTCGCATCCGGCGGCGGCGAGCGATCGCCAGGTCGTCTCATCCTCCACGCCTTCGGCCACCACCCGGAACCCGAGCTCGTGCGCGAGCGCGATCGTGGCGCGCACGATCGCGTCGCTCCGCGCGTCGGCCGCCATCGCCGCGACGAACTGCCGGTCGATCTTGAGGCCGTCGGCGGGCAGGTGCTGGAGGTAGCCGAGCGACGAGTAGCCGGTCCCGAAGTCGTCGATCTCGATGTGCGTCCCGAGCGCGCGGAGGCGCGCGACGGTGGCCCGCGCGTGGACGGGCTCGGCCATGAGGATGCTCTCCGTGATCTCGACACCGAGCGCGCGCGGCGGTACGCCGCTCGCCTCGCAGAGCCGGTGGATGCGGTCGGCGAGCGCGGGGTCCGCGAACGCCTGCGTCGAGAGGTTCACCGACACCTGGAGCTCGCGGTCGGCGGCGTGGAGCACGCGCACGTCCGCGAGGGCCCGCTCGAGGGCCCACGTCGTGAGCTGCCGGATGAGCCCGGTGCGCTCGGCGAGGTCGATGAACTCGCGCGGCGGCACGGGTCCCCTCATGGGGTGGTGCCAGCGGGCGAGCGCCTCGAACCGGACGACCCGTCCCCTGCGAAGGTCCACCACGGGCTGGTACGCGAGCTCGAGCTGCTTCGCCGCGATCGCCTTCCGCAGGTCGGCCCGGAGGGCGTGCGGGCGGAGCGGCTCGGACGACTGCTCGGTCGGCGGCAGCGCGTAGGCGCTCGTCGCGCGCTTCGCCTCGCGCATCGCCGCGTCCGCGCGGCCGAGGAGCGTGGGCACGTCGGCGGCGTGGTCGGGGTGGACCGCCAGGCCGATGCTCGCGCCGAGCTCGATCTCCTCGTTCTCGACCGTGAACGGCTCGCCGAACGAGCCGAGGACCCGCTCGGCGAGACGCTTCGCGCCGGCGAGCCCGTCGCGCGGCAGCAGGATCACGAACTGGTCGCCGCTCCACCGCGCGACGACGTCCGTCTCGCGCACGAGCCGCTGGAGCCGGGCCGCGATCTCCGCGAGGACGCGGTCGCCGGCCTGATGGCCGAACGCGTGGTTCACTTCCGCGAACGCGTCCACGTTGATGAAGAGCACCGCGTACGGGTGCCCGCGGACCGCGGCGGTCATGTGGGTCTCGAGCAGGTGCTGGTGGAGGAGGCGCGCGCTCGCGAGGCCGGTGAGCGCGTCCTGGTCGAGGTGGCGCTCGCGCTCGAGCTCCAGCTGGCGGCGCTCCGTGACGTCGCGGAGGAACGTCGCGAGCAGGGTGCGGGCGCCCTCCGTGACCGGCGTGACGGCCACCTCGACCGGCACCTCGACGCCGTCGCGCCGGAGCGCGGTCGTCTCGACCGTGCGGCCGATGCGGCTCTCCGCGGGATGTGGCAGGACGATCTCCGCCGCTCGGCGGCCGACCGCCTCCTCCTCCGACCAGCCGAGCAGATCGGTCGCGCGCTTGCTCCAGTCGATGATCTTGCCCTCGGTGTCCGTCGCGAAGTACGCGTCGACGGCGTGCTCGATGATCGCGCGCCGGTGGTCGGCCGCCGTGCGGAGCTCGCGGACGAGCTCGTGGGTCCGGAGGATCACCGCGGTCTCGTGCGCGAGGGCTTCGAGGAAGTCGAGGTCGTCCTCGGCGAACAGCGAGATGCTCGTGCTGCGCACGGACATCGCGCCGATCGGCCGGCCTCCGAGGCGGATCGGCGCGGCCATCACCATGCGCGCTCCCGTCCGCCGGAACTCGTCGGCGAAGGCTGGGCTGTCCCGAGCCGGCGCGAATGAGATGAGCCCGCGGTCGGCCCTGAGCGAACGTCCCGTGAGCGTCTGCGCGGCCGGCACTTCGACGGTGCCGTCCGGCCCGCGCACGAGCACGCCGCCGCCCGGGCCGAGCAGCATGATCCGCGCCGAGTCCGCGCCCATCGCGTCGCGGACGCGCTCCGCGAGGCGGTCGAGCACGTCGCCGTGATCCTCGATCCCGGCGACGTCCGGCGCGGCGGCGATGAACTCGCGGAGCTGAGGCTCGCGCCAGAGGCGGATGAGCCAGACGGGCGGCGCGAAGCCGATCAGGTACGCGACGACGCTCCCGAGCGCCACGGCCTGCTGGAACGCGATCAACGCCGTGCGGAGCGAGGCGTCGGGCGATGCGGTCATGAGCGCCCCGGGCACGGTCGACGCGAGGAGGAGCGCCGTCCCCACGGCTATCGCGCTCAGGCGCCGGCGCGGGGCGCCGCCGGCGCTGGCCGCCGCGCGTGCGAAGGCGAGCGCGGCGTATCCCGTGTGCGCGAGGAAGGAGACGGCGACGAGCGCGTACGGCCAGACCGCGCCGCGTGGAGCGGCGAAGAAGGAGGCGGCGATCCCGGCCAGCGCGAGCGCCGAGAGGATGCGCGCGGCGCGCGGGACCGGCGACTGGTCGTCGGCGAGGCGGAGCACGAAGAACGCGAGCGCCGCCGCCGCGAGCGCGCTCGTACCGCGGATGTCCGTGCCGGCGGGGGCGAGCCCCGTCAGCTGCTGCGCGAGGGTCGCGACGGTCAGCGACGCGAAGAGGGCGGCGACGTCGACCTCGGGACGGCGGGGACGGCGGAGCGCGCGCACGAGCGCGACGCCGAGCGTGACCGCGAGCAGCACGAGGCTCGCCGCCTGGAGCGGCCCGGACAGCGCTATCAGAACGCTTTCGGCCATACCTCTTCGTTACGTCGCGCCATTTGGCAGCACCTATCAGGCCCTGGCAAGCAAGGGTGTGTGCATGTTCACGCTCGCTATACGAACGTGGAGTATCGGAGGGGTCTCCGCTGGCTACGCTCGGGACCGGGTGAATGTCGCGATCGCCTTCGGAGCGGGGATCCTGTCGTTCCTTTCGCCATGCGTGCTGCCGCTCGTGCCCGCGTTCCTCGTGAACATCGCGGGCGAGGCGGCGCTCTCGGGCGAGCGCCGGGCAAGGACGATGACGCACGCCCTGGCGTTCGTCCTCGGGTTCGGCGCGCTCTTCACGGTCGTGTGGATCGCGCTCGCGCTCGCCGGGACGCAGGCGGCGTGGCTCAAGCCCTGGGTCGAGCGCGCCGCCGGCGCGCTCCTCGTCCTGATGGGGACGCACATGCTCGGGCTCATCACGATCCCGTTCATGGCGATGCGATTCGACGTACCCGTTCCCGAGCGCTCGAGCGGCTACCCGCGGTCGTTCCTCGTGGGCGCGGCCTTCGGCGTGGGCTTCACGCCGTGCGTCGGCCCGTACCTCGGCGTGATCCTCACGCTCCTCTTTGGCTCCGACCTCACCGCGGGCGCCGTGCTCCTCGCGGCGTACGCGCTCGGCGTCGGCGTGCCGTTCCTCGTGATCGCGAGCGGCGTCGGCTGGGCGCGCGGGCTCGCCCGGTGGCTCGGCGCGCACCAGCGCGCGGTCAACGCCGTGGGCGGCGTGTTCGTCATCGCGATGGGCCTGCTCCTCCTCTCGGGGCAGTTCACGCGCATGGCGCAGCTCTTCAACTTCCTTCCGCTGCTCGGGTAGCGCGCGCGTACGCTCTCCCTCGTGGAGAGCGCGATCCCGCCGCCCGCGCGGCGCCCCGCCGTCGTGACCTCGGCCGCGCTCGTGCTCATCGCGGCGGCGTCCGCGGTGGCGGTCGCGTGGCCCTCGCTCCCGTTCGCCGCGCCCGCGCCGGCGCAGCGGGTCGCGGTGGTCACGCGGCAGCTCGGCGACGGCCCGCCGGCCGTGGGCCGGACCGCGCCGGACCTCGAGTGGGCGATGCCGGACGGCACGCTCCGCCGGCTCTCCGATCTCCGCGGCGCGACCGTCATCGTCAACTTCTGGGCGACGTGGTGCGAGCCGTGCCGCGAGGAGCTCCCGGCGCTCGACCGCGTCGCGCGCTCGGGCCAGGCGACCGTCCTCGCGGTCGACGTGGACGAGAGCCCGGAGAAGATCGACGCCTTCCTCGCGTCGCTCCGTCTCGACAGCGTGACGGCGATCCTGGACACCGGGAGCGCGACCGCGAAGCGCTGGGGCGTCATCGGTCTGCCGACCTCGTTCTTCATCGGACCCGACGGCGTGATCCGGCACGTGGAGATGCGGGGCATGGACGAGCAGGTCATCCGCGAGGGGCTCGCGAAGGCGCGATGACCGCCGAAGCGACGCGCACCGCGCCGCCTCCGCCGCCGCGCCTCTACCGCGACGGCCGGCTGACACCGCTCGACCGCACGCCGCCGCCGGAGGGCGCGATCACGATCGTCGTCGACGGCGAGGAGCTCGCGACCATCGCCTGCTCGCCCGCGCGCGTCATGGCGCTCGCGCTCGGGTTCCTGCGCGTCGAGGACGTCATCGCGACGGCCGACGACGTGCTCCTCATGGAGGTCTGCGACGAGGAGACGGTCGTGAAGGTCCGGCTCGCGCCCACCGCGCGCCGCGTGCCGCAGGACCGGAGGCGCATCCTCACCTCGGGCTGCGGCCGCGGCGTCACGTTCTCGCTCGACGTCGTGCCCGTCGCGGGCGGCATGTCCGTCGCTCCCGAGCGGCTGATGGAGTGGATGGAGACGCTGCTCGACCGCGCGGCCGGATACCGCGAGCACGGCGGCACGCACACCGCCGGCCTCTTCGGCGAGGGCGGCCTCGAGCTCCTCGTCGAGGACATCGGCCGCCACAACACCATCGACCGCATCGCCGGCGAGGCGCTCCTCGCGGACGTCCCGACCGCGGGCAAGGCGATCCTCACGAGCGGGCGGATCTCGAGCGAGATGCTCGTGAAGTGCTCGCGGCTCGGCGTGGGCGTGGCCGCGTCGCGCACGAGCCCGACCGAGCTCGCCGTCTCGCTCGCCAGGGAAGCGGGCATCGCGGTGTGCGGCTACGTCCGTCGCGGGCAGCTACAGGTCTTCCACGAGGCGGGCAGGATCGCGCTCCCCGGAACGTAAACGGACGGATACCGGGCGACCGATCCTCGCTAGACCCCCCGTCGGGGGAGCCCGTCGCTACCATCGCGCCCCCATGGAGCGCCGCACGGTCCCACTGCTCGTGCGCGCCGCGAGCGAGCTGCTCGAGGCCGAGAGCGAGCGCGACGTCGTCGCGACCGCTATGCGCATCCTCGGCGACCACCACGGCTACGGCCCCCGCTACCTGCTCCTCAGCGAGGACGGCGACCTCGTGATGGCCGCGGCGCAGGGCTCTGGCACGAAGGCCGCGCAGGGCTACCGCGCTCCGCTCGGGACCGGGCTCGCCGGCGCGTGCGCGCAACAGCAGCGGGTCATCAACTGCCCCGACGTCACGACGGACAAGCGCTACGTCCCGCTCAATCCGGAGACGCGCTCCGAGATCGTGATCCCGCTCATCGCCCGGAGCGACCTCCTCGGCGTGCTCGCCGTGGACAGCCCGCGCCTCCGCGCGTTCGGCACGGAGGACGAGGAGACGCTCTCCGCCTTCGCGAAGCTCGTCGCGCTCGCGCTCATGCACGCGCGCACGGACGAGCTCCGCCGGCGCGAGGTCGACGAGCTCCAGGCGATGTCCACGGTCGCGCGCCGCGCGACGCTCGACCTCGACGGCACGGCGCAGGCCGTCGTCGAGGAGTTCTCGCGCGTGACCACGAGCGACTCGGTCGTCGTGTACCTCCTCGACCGCACGACGGGCTGCCTCGTTCCCGCCACCGTCGCGTACGACCACGCGCTGTACCCCGACGACTACCGCTCGCGCCTCCGGCCGCTCGGTGTGGGCGAGGGCCTCTCCGGCTGGGCCGCGAAGACGCGCCAGGCCGCGCTCGTCCCGGACGTCTCGGAGGACGAGCGCGCCCTCCCGGTGACGGGCGTGCCGCTCGACGCGAAGGCGGGGATCGTCGTCCCGCTCGTCGTGGAGAACGAGCTCCTCGGCGTGATCCGCGCGGTGAAGATGGGCGCGGGGTCGTTCACGGACGACCACTTCCGGCTCGCGAAGGCGCTCGGGGCGCAGGCCTCGCTCGCGATCGCGGCGGCGCGCGCGCACCAGGAGCAGGGCGAGCGCCTTCAGGAGCTCGCCGTCCTCAAGGACATCTCGTCGCGCCTCTCCGAGGTGACGACGCTCCATCAGGTCCTCTCCTCCGCGCTCGACGGCGCCGTGCGGATCACCGGCGGCGAGGCGGGCATCGTCTGGCGCCGGCACGATGACGGCCTCTTCCGGCTCGCCGTGTCGCACAACCTCGACGCGGAGCGGCTCGCGCACCACGCGCCGAACGACCCGGGGTCCGCGTCGAGCGAGATGGCGCGGACCGGGCAGGCCATGCGCATCGACGACCTGCGCGAGGATCCGCGCGTCACGGTCGTGCGCGCCGCCCCGCACCTCCGCTCCGCCATCGGCGTGCCGCTCCGGAGCGAGGGGCGCGTGTACGGCGCGCTCTGGGTGCTGCACTCGTCCCCCGGGTTCTTCAGCGAGCGGCACGAGGGCCAGGTGCAGGTCGTCGCGGCGCACTGCGGCGCCGCGCTCGCACGCGCCGAGGCCTTCGAGGAGGCGACACGGCTCTCGATCACCGACGAGCTCACCGGCTTCTTCAACGCGCGGTACTTCCACGCCCGCCTCGGCGAGGAGATCGCGCGCGCGCAGCGCTACGGCCACGAGCTCGCCCTCGTGCTCGTCGACAGCGACGCCCTCAAGAACGTGAACGACCGCCTCGGCCACGAGGCCGGGAATGAGCACCTCCGCCGCGTCGCCCGGACCATCCGCGAGAGCGTGCGCGCGACCGACATCGTCGCCCGCTACGGCGGCGACGAGTTCGTGATCCTCCAGCCCGAGGCCGGCATCGACGCGGCGCGCATGACCGCCGAGCGCATCCGCGCCGCCGCCGCCGAGGCGCTCGGCGACGTCGCAACGAGCGTCTCCGTCGGCGTCGCCGCGTACCCGAACGTGAAGGACGCGGACGCCCTCTTCCGCGAGGCCGACCGCGCGCTCGGCGAGGCGAAGCGGCGAGGGAAGAACACGGTGGTGGTCGCGGGCTAGGACCCGCGTACCGCACGCGGGTCCCATCGCCTCTCGGTGTCCTGTGGCGCGACGGTGCGCCGCAACACAGCGCCGGAGGTGGACATCGTGCGCCGACCCAGGTTCCTCGCCGACGACCGCGGCCTCGCGACCATCGAGTACGTCGTGGGGGCGGCCGTCGTGCTCGGCACGCTCGTCGGCGGGCTCTCCGCCTGGAACACCGGCCTCGCGGCGCGCTTCGCTGCCCTGATCGCGCAGCTTCAGACCGTCAACTGATGCGGTCCGACGCCGGCTCGGTCGCGCTCGAGACCGCGCTCTCGCTCGCGGTCCTCGTGCCCCTCGTCTTCGGGACGATCGAGCTCGGGGACCTGTACCAGCGCTGGCTCGCGCAGGACGCGGCCGCCGCCGCCGCCGCCAGGTACGCGGGCGAGCTCGGCGGCGACGACGCGGCGGTCCGCGCGTTCCTCGCCGGGATGCTCGAGCGGAGCGGCATCGACGCCGCGTCGGCGATCGTGCGGGTCGAGCCGCCTTCGGTCGGATGGCGCGAGCCGATCCGCGTCGAGATCGCCACCGTGAAACGCCTCGCCATCCCGTTCATGCCGCTCGCGAGCGTGACCCTGCGCTCGAGCGCGACGGCGCGCGGCGAGGTGGCGCGTTGAGCTTGACGCTCGCGCTCTTCCTGCCGGCCCTCGTCATGTCCCTCGCGGGCGTGATCGGCATCGGGACGCTGCGCGCGACGGCCGAGCGCGCGCGGGCGGCGGCCGACCTCGCGGTGCTCGTCGCGGTCAACGATCAGGACGACGCGGAGCTCGCGCGGACCGGGACGCTCGTGCTCGCGCGGGACGCCACGACCGTCGCCCGCGTGATGTTCGCGGCGAACCTCGCGCCGATCGCGGCGTTCCTCGCCTCCGACCCGGGGAGCATCGCGGCGGGCGCCGATGTGACGGCCGCGGGCGGCACGGTGTCGATCGCCGCGCGCGTTCCGGTCCGGGCGCCGCTCCTCGGGGCACCTATCGCGCCGGCGACCGTGCCGGTGGCGGTGCGCGCGTCGGCGTCCGCCCGATGAGACGGATCCACACGCTCCTCCTCGTGGCGGTCCTCGCGCACGTCGCGGCCGTGCCCGCGGCCGCGTGGGATCCGGAGTCGTCGGACTGGGACGTCCCGGCGGACGACGTCTCGTGGTGGGAGCCGGAGCCTACGTCATGGTCCGAGCCCGAGCCGCCGTACACGCCGCCGGCGGTCGTCTATGAGGTCCCGGACGGCCTCTACCTCGTGACCGAGGTCTACGCCGGCGAGATCGTCACGACCGCCGGGCCCGTGACGACGTACGCGACGGCGACGTACCAGGACACACCCGGCACGTACGCGCGGGTCCTCGGGACGGTCGCGACCGGCGCGCACAGCGCGCTCGACGGCGCCGCCTTCAACGGGCGCGCGTCGCTCTCGGACGGGCGGCCGGTCGCCGGGACCTACTACGAGAACTTCGTTCTCACGGAGGGGGGCTTCCAGCCTGTGAGCATCGTGTTCTTCCAGGACGACAGCGAGGTCGCGCCACCGCCGGTCGTCGAGCCGGTGCCCGTCCCGGTCGGACCGAGGCCGTTGCCCGCACCCGAAGAGGTGCCGCTCGTCGGACGTGTCGTGCCGATCCTCGAGACCCCGCCGACGGCGCCACGTGCCCTGCCGGTGGTGACGGAGCGCGACGACCGCGAGCCGCCGCTTCCCCGCGTGACGGTCGGCCTCTCGCCGGAGCCCCTCGGCGACGCGCGATCGCGCATCGAGGTGCTCCGCGCACGAGGCATCAGGCTCTGGCCGACGGCTACGGTCGACGGAGCGCCCGCGCGCGTGCTCTCGTGGCGTCTCTCGTCGGGCGAGCTCGTCCTGCTCGGGCCCGCGTCGGCCGCCGGCGACCGGCCGCTGTACGTCCGCTGGGACCGTGTCGGCCCGACGAGCGTGGCGGTCACGGTCACCGTGCAGGCGGGGGTACGTACGATCGACATGACGGCGGAGATCGCGGTGGTCGTGCGCGCGCCGGCCCTCGTGCAGTGACGCGCCGGCGACTCGCGCTCGCGGTCGCGGTCGTTGCCGCCCTGGCGGCCGCCGTCCTCTACGTCGCCGCGGCGCAGCGGACGGCCGTGATCGTGGCGTCGCGCGATCTCGACGCGCTCGCCCCGATCGCCGCCGAGGACGTGGCCGTCGCGTCGTACGCGGTCGACTCGCTGCCGCCGGGCGCGCTGCAGGATCCGGGCGCCGTGCTCGGCCGCTACGTGAGCGGTCCGGTCGCGGCCGGACAGCCGCTCGTGCGGTCGAGCCTGCGCGCGTCCGCACCGCTCTTCCAGACCGGTCTCTTGCCGCCGGTGGGCACGCGCGCGGTCGCGGTCCCCGTCGATGCCGCGAACGCCCTCGGCGGCGCGGTCGCGCCTGGGTCGCACGTCGACATCGTCGCGATCCCCGTGCGGGGACGCGCGCCCGACGGGCGCGGCCCCGAGCTCGTCGCGCGCGGCGCGCTCGTGCTCGACGTGCGGAGCGGCTCCGGACGGCCGTTCGGCCGGGCGGCGTCCGGAACGGCCGCGTATGCCGAGCGCATCGGCAGCGTGGTCGTCGCGATCGCGGTGGCGGACGAGCTCCGGTTCGCCGAGCGTGTCGCGACGAGCACGTTCGTGCTCCTCCTCGCGGTCCCATGACGCTTCGCTGCGACGGGCGGCCCACGCGACCGCTCGACCTCGAGCTCGCGACGCTCGGGGCGCTCATCGTGCGCTGCTCGGGAGCGCTCTTCATCGATGCCGAAGACGCCGATGCGCTTCGCGCGTGCCTCGCGTACGCCGGAGTGGCCGCCGTGGCCGCCCGGCCACCGGACCGCGACGCGGCCGCGACGCCCTGGATCGGCCGATCGCTCGCGCCCGCCGCGCTCGACGCAGCCGTGGACGCCGTCCGTCTGCGCGCCGTCCACCCCGGACCCGCGAGCGCCTGGGTCCTGCGGCGGCGCTGGCTGCGGCGCCGTCCCGACGCGCGGTCGCGCTGCGCCGCGGTCCTCCAGGGTCTCGACGCCGTCGTTGAGTGGGAGCGACGGATCTGGGTGCCGCGCTCCGCGCCAGGGCGCGGCGACGTGCGCCGCGTCGCGCGCCCCATCGTGCTCGACCGCGACGCGCTCGTCCGCCCGCGGCCGGGACCCTGGGCGCTCGCGTCATCGGGCGCCGTCACGGCGTGGGCCTTCACGTGAGCGCGCTCCGAGCGTGGATCGACGGCGCGCTCGCGGCGAGCGCGCTCGCTCTCGCGCGCGATCTCACCGGCCACGAGCGGCCCCTCGAGGCGCTCCGTCCTGCGCGGCCGGTCGCCCTCGCGCCGGAGCGTGTCGTCGCGTTCTGGTCGCTCACGGCGGGGATCGGCACGTCGACCCTCGCGGCCCTCGTCGCGCATCGCTCCGCCTCCGCCGGCCGTGCGCCGGTCCTGGTCGACCTCGACCGATGGGCGCCGTCGCTCGCGCTCCGCGCGGGGCTGGAAGCGGCCACCGTCGCCGACGCGCTCATCCGGCCGGGCGCGGAGCGCGACGTCCTGTCCCGCTGGTCGAACGTCCCGTTCCTGCCGGGCTCGACCGCGATCCGGGGCGCGAACCCGGACCGGCTGGGTCGCCTCCTCGACGCGGTCACGTCGGGCCGCGCGGCGGTGCTCGACCTCGGCGCGGGTGCCGACGCGCTCGAGACCGGGGTCGCCGGGCGTGCCGACGTGCTGTGCCTGTGCGTCGGGACGCGCGCGGCTCAGCTGCAGGCCGCGTTCGGCGCCATGTCCCTGCTTCGCGAGCTCGCGCCCCGCGTGGTCGTCGCCGTGATCGGCGCCGCCGAGGACGACGCGCGGCGCGTGGCCTCACGGCTGCCTTGGCCGCTCGGCGCGGCGATCCCAGCGGACGAGCACCTCGCGCGCGACGACTTCGCGGCGCGCGCCCCGACGCTGCGCGCCGTCGATCGGCTGATCGGCGCGTTCGCGTGATCGACGCGGCGCTCGTGGCGCGCGTCCGCGCGGCGGTCGCGCAGCGGGTCGAGCCCGCCGCGCTGCTCGCGACGTACGCCGAGCCCGACGGGCGCGCGCTCCTGCGCGAACGCGTCCGCGCGGCCGCCGGTGCGGCGGTCGGCGACGCCGCGATCGAGACGCTGTGCGCGGAGCTCTTCGGGTTCGGGCCGGTACAGCGCTTCCTGGACGATCCACGCGTCACCGACGTCCTGGTGAACGCTCCGGACGAGATCTACGTCGAGCGGGACGGCGTGCTCCAGCTGACGGATGCGCGCTTCGCCGACGCGTCCGAGCTCGCGGACCTCGTGTTCCGTGTCGCGGCCTCGGTCGGGCGCGAGCTGACGGTCGAGCATCCCTTCGTGGACGCCCGCATGCGCGACGGAAGCCGCGCGAACGCGGTGATCGCGCCGGTCGGCGGGCCGACGCTCTCGATCCGGACCTTCCGGACGGCGAGCGTCCCCCTCGAGGGAGCGGCGTCGTCGTGGGCATCCGCGAGCGCGATCCCGCTCGGCGCGCTCGCGCTCGTCGCCCGTGCGGTCGAACGGCGCCGGAACGTGCTCGTCAGCGGCTCGACGGGGTCGGGCAAGAGCACGCTCGTGCGGGCTCTCGCGGCGTACGTGCCGCCCGATGAGCGTCTCATCGTGATCGAGGACACGAGCGAGCTCGTCCTCCCACATCCTCACGTGGTCCGTCTCGAGTGCGTGCCCGGTCACGAGGGCGCCGGCGTCGCGCTCGCCGACCTCGTCGTCAACGCCCTGCGGATGCGACCGGACCGGATCCTCGTCGGCGAGGTGCGCTCACCCCGCGAGGCTTCCGCGCTGCTCGAGGCGATCAGCACCGGACACGACGGCGCGCTCACCACGCTCCACGCCGCAAGCGCGGAGGACGCGCTCGCGCGGCTCGACCTGCTGCTCGCCCGCGCCGGCGAGCTGTCGGAGGGCGCGATCCACGCGCTCGTACGGCGGTCGTTCGACGTGATCGTGCACGTCGCGCGCGGAGCCGACGGCGTGCGCAGGATCGTCGAGGTCGCGGAGATCGTCGACGGCGCTCTCAGGCGCGTCTGGGCGCGCACGTCACCGTGACCGTCGCCGCGGGCGCGTTCTTCATCGCGCTGGCGATCGCGGCCGCGGCCGCCGCGTGCGTCGTGCCCGACGCCGCGCTCGGGCGGCCGCGCATGCGTCCCGGCCGCTCCGCCCCGCTCGAGCTCACCGCGGAGCTGCGCGCGATCCAAGGCGCGCTCTCGAGCGGTGAGCCGCTCGCGCCCGCGCTGGCGCGAGCCCCGTGGCTCGCCCGGGACCTGCCGAGCGCGGCGTCCCTCGACGACGCGCTCGCGAATGCGGCACACGCGGCCGACGCTCGCGCGGGCCGCACGCTCCGAGCCCTGGCGTTCCTATCGCGCGAGCGGCTGCCCTCGCGGCGGGCGGCCGCGTTCGTGGCCGAGCTGGCGGACCGGTCCGCCTTCGAGGACGGCGTCGCCGCTGAGGTGCGCGCCCGTACGTCCGGCGTCCGAGCCCAGGTCCGTCTCGTCGCGCTCCTGGTTCCCGCGCTCGTCGCCTATCTCTACCTGACGGTGCCCTCGCTGCGCGATGCCCTCGGCGATCCCCTCGTCACGCTCGTGCTCCTCCCCGGAGCGGTGCTCCTCGAGATCCTCGGGGTGTGGGCGACGCTGCGCGTGGGTCGCCGGCCATGGTGATCGTGGGATCCGCGCTCGCGGCGATCGCGGTGCTCGCGCTCGCCCTCGCGTTCATCCACGGCTCGCGCGTGGACCGGCTCATCGGCCTGCTCGAGGCGCGACCGGCGCGTGCGCTCCCGCGCGCTCGCGTCGCCGCCGCACTCTGCGGTGCGGCGATCGCGTCGCTCGGCCCGCTCGGTCTGGTCGGCGTGCCGGCCGGCGGCTACATCGGCTGGGTCGGCGTCGGCTTCGTGCGCGACCGCCGCGAGCGTCGCCGCCGCGCTGCCATCGCGTCGGGGTCGCGCGACGTCGTGGAGTGGCTCGAGGCGCTCGTCGCCTCGCGGGTTCCGGGCGAGACCGCGCTCGCCCGCATCTGCGCCGAAGGCGTCGGCGAGCCGGCGATCGACCCGGTGCTCAGGGACGTCTCGCGCGCCTATGCCCTCGGCGCGCCGCTCTATCCGGCGCTCGCGGGCCGCTCCGAGGCCGCGGGCGCGAACGCGCTTGCCGCGCTCGCGCTCGAGCTGGCCCGCGCGCGCGACCTCGGCCGCGCGTCGCTGGTCGCGATCCGCGCGACCCGTGACGCCCTGCGAGGAGCCGAGCGCGAGCGCCTCATCGCGGACGCGTCCACGGCGGAGCCGCGCCTCGCGCTCGTGCTCGTCCTCTGCTACCTGCCGGCGCTGATGCTCGCGGCGATCGTTCCGCTGTTCCTCGGGCTGGTCCGCTCGATCGCCGCCTGATCGGCGCGCCCCGCGCCGTACACTGCCTGCAAGACACAACGGCGCGCCGGCGCTGAAGGGGAAGTGAGCGATGCCGTTCAATCTCGGCGGTGGCGAGCTCGTCTTCGTCCTCATCATCGTGCTCATCGTCTTCGGGGCGGGGAAGCTCCCCGACGTGCTCGGCCAGCTCGGCCGCGGCGTGAAGACGTTCCGCGACGAATCGACGGGCGAGAAGTCCACGACGACCACGACCACCGCGACAGAGGACCAGGCGAAGCGGACCTAGCGCGCGCGTCCGTCGCGTTCGTCGGCCGGCACAACTCCGGGAAGACGACCTTCATCGCGCGCGTCCTCCCGCTGCTCGTGGCGCGGGGCCTGCGCGTCGGCTACGTGAAGCACGCGCACACCGGCTTCGAGATCGACCACCCCGGCAAGGACTCGTACCTCGTGCGGCGCACGGGCGTGCTCCAGACCATCGTCGCGGGCGGCGGGCAGGTCGCGGTGATCGACGACGGCGAGCCCGACGCCTCGCTCGAGAGCGTCATCCGCCGCTACGTCCGCGACGACCTCGACCTGCTGGTGGTCGAGGGCTGGAAGCGCGAGGCGCTCCCCAAGATCGAGGTCGCCCGCGCCGCGCTCGCGCGCGAGTACGTCTGCGGCGAGGATCCGCTCCTCCTCGCGGTCGTGTCCGACTTCGACGCGCCGCGGGGCGTGCCCCGCTTCGACCCGGACGACGCGGCCGGCGTGGCGGAGCTCATCGCGCAGCGCGCGGGATGAGCGTGAGCGCGGCCGTCATGGCGGGCGGCCGGAGCCGGCGCATGGGCCGGGACAAGGCCTGGATCCCGCTCGACGGCAGGCCGCTCGTGCGGCGCGTGATCGACGTGCTGGCGGAGGTCGCCGACGAGGTGATCGTCGTCGCGAACGAGCCGCGCTTTTCGTCGCTCGGCGTCAGAGTCGTGCCGGACCGCTTCCCGGAGGCCGGCGCGCTCGGCGGGATCGCGACCGGCGTGGGCGCCGCGGCGCACGACCGCGTGCTCGTCGCCGCGTGCGACATGCCGTTCCTCCGGGCCGACCTCTTCCGCCTCCTCCTGTCCCACGCGGGCGGCGCCGACGCCGTCGTGCCGCGCGTGGGCGGGCAGTTCGAGACGATGCACGCCCTCTACACGAGGGCCTGCCTCGCGCCGATGGAGCGCGCGCTCGCGTCGGGGAGGCTCCGCGTGGTCTCGTTCTTCGACGAGGTGCGCGTGCGCCCCGTGGAGGAGGACGAGCTGCGGCGGATCGACCCGGACCTGCGCGCGCTCACGAACGTGAACACGCCGGACGAGCTCGCCGCCGCGCTCGCGCGCTAGCGCGTGTAGCGCGCCTCCACCACGACGTGCTCCGTGCCGTCCGGCTCGATGTTCAACATCCGCGCGGTGAGCCGGCGGCGCGCGCGAGGCTCTCGCTCGAACGCCGTGCTCAGGCGGGCGCCGACGGCAGGAGACAGTGCGCGCGCGTCCGCCAGTCGGGGTCCCAGCCGTCGTCGCGGCAGTCGTACGCGCGGCAGTGCGCGGGCCGCCGCTCGTACGCGCCGCAGCGGTGCGCATCCTTGTCGTAGGCGGTGCACTCGACCATCGGCTGGCGGCCGTCCGCGTGCCTCACCCAGCCCACGACGCGGACGTCGATCCCCGCCTCGAGGTAGATCGGCCGGATCTCCGACAACGGGAACCAGCCGGAGCCGTCCTCCATGAGCTGGCGGCGGCAGCACGGCGCCTCGCATCGCTCGCAGTCGGGAAAGCGCGCGCGGCTCCCCATCGGCCGATGGTACGGACCTGCGAGACTCGCGCCGTGCTCGACAGCGCGCTCCGCTACGCCATGGGTGAGTACGTGCGCGAGCGGTACGCCGCCGACCCGGTGGCCGCGACGGTCGCCGGGATCCACGATCACGACGCGCGCCTCACCGACCTCACCGCCGACGGGTTCGCCGCGCGCGACCGCATCGTCGACGCCTACCTCGCGCGCTTCGAGGCGGTGCCCGAGGCGGAGCTCTCCCCGGCGCTCCGCACCGACCGCGCGCTCGCGCTCGCGTCCCTTGCGGGCGAGCGGATCCTCCGGCCGTTCGAGCGCTGGCGCCGGCAGCCGTCGCTCTACTCGGACGCGATCGTGCGCGGCGCGTACTACGCGCTCATCCGCGAGGAGACCCCGGCCGACGAGCGGCTCGGCGCGCTCGCCGAGCGCCTCGCGCAGGCGCCGGCGGCGCTCGAGGCGGCGCGCGCGAACCTCGAGCCCGACCGGATCCCGCCGGTGTGGGTCGTCGTCGCCGGCGAGACCGCGGCGAACGGCGCGACGTTCGTGCGCGCGGTGCTGCCGACCGTCGCGGAGGGCCCCGCGAAGGCGGCGCTCGCCGCGGCCGGGAAGCGCGCGGGCGACGCGCTCGACGCGTACGCGTCGTGGCTGCGCGACGACCTCATGCGCCGCGCGCGCGGCACGTTCGCCGTGGGCCACGACGCGTTCGACGCGCTCCTCCGCGAGCGCGAGCTCCTGCCGTACGACGCCGCGTCGCTCCTCGCGCGGGGCAAGGACCTCTACGCCGAGACGGAGTCACGCCTCCGCGAGGCGGCGCGCGCGCTCGGCGACGCCGACTGGCGCGCGAGCGTCGCGCGCCTCCGCGAGGACCACCCGGGCGAGGAGGAGCTCGTCGACACGTACCGGCGCGAGATGGAGGGCTCGCGCCGCGCGACCGAGGTCGCGGCGCTCGCCGCCATGCCGCCGGACGCGGAGCTCGTCGTCGAGGAGATGCCGGCGTTCCAGCGCTCGACGTACCCGTACGCGGCGTACATCGCGCCGGGGCCGTTCGAGCGGTCGCGCCGCGGGCGGTTCTGGGTGACCGTGCCGTTCGCGGGCGACCCGCCGCAGACGCGCCGCGAGCGGCTCGAGGGGCACCCGCGCGCGGGGATCCCCGTGATCGCGTGCCACGAGGGCTTTCCCGGCCACCACCTCCAGCTCGCGACCGCGGCGTCGCTCGACAGCCTCGCGCGCAAGGTGTTCCGCTCGAACGTGTTCGTCGAAGGCTGGGGCCTCTACGTCGAGGAGCTCATGACCGAGCTCGGCTACCTCGGATCGGCCGAGACGCGCCTCCTCCGCACGAAGGATCTCCTGTGGCGCGCGGCGCGCGTGCTCGTGGACGTGGGCCTCCACACGGGCGAGCTCACGTTCGAGGCCGCGGTGAACCTCATGGTCGAGGGCCCGAAGCTCGAGCGCCCGAACGCCGTCGGCGAGGTGCGCCGCTACACGCAGGACCCGCTCCAGCCGTCGTCGTACGCGCTCGGGCGCGAGGCGATCCTCCGCCTGCGCGAGCGCGCGAAGCGGAAGGGCTGGGGGATGCGGGAGTTCCACGACCGCCTGCTCGCGACAGGATCGCTGCCGCCGGCGCTCGCCGAGCGCGAGACCGGCCTCTAGCCGTCCGCCTCGAAGCCGGCGGCGCGGAGCGCGCGCGCGACGGCGTGCCGCAGGCGCGCGTCCTGGTCCTGCTCGGGGTCCTCCGCGGTCTCGTCCGTCAGCGTCGCTTCCTCGGCCATTCCCGGTCCACGGGTGCAAGCGCGCTGCCACGCTCCGGGCAGCCGCCGCCGCGGTGGAGGGTCCGCGGTGGGGGCGGCTTCAAGGTTGGGGGATGAAAGTGGCCTGTCCGTCCGGCGGCCTTGCGCCGGGACGTGAACGGTAGTGACGAGGCGGACGCTCCTGGAAGGCTGACGTTCGTAGGGGGCGGGCGGTGGGTCCCGAGTACCGGGGCCCCGTACCTACCGCGAACCGGCGGAGCGCGGGACGCAGCTCCGGGCGCTACTCGGCGAGGCGGGGGAGGATCGGCTGGGCGGTGTTGCCCGACTGGAAGTCGATGGTGATGTTGCCTTCCTGGAGGTCGACGATCTTCGCGACGAGCTGCGAGCCCGTGAGCGTCGCGTTCTGGCCGTCGAAGGTGAACGTCGCGTTCGGGAGGTACACGGTGCCGGACGCGCGGAACACGCCGTTCCCGCCGATCGTCATGGGCACCGTGCATACGGAGTCCTGGTAGAAGAGGAAGTTGTTGTAGACGTCGCCGATGTCGTCGGGCGCCGCGGTGAGACCCTGCGTCATCGGGCCGAGCTCGACCCACGCGTTGCCCTGGAGGTTCACGGTGCCGCACGAGTCGATCCCCTGGCGGAACGCGCCCGGGTAATTCGTGTGCGTGTTGAAGAGGAAGACGCCGCAGAAGGCGGAGCAGGTGGACGCCTGCGGGCCGTTCGGCGGCGGGATGCTCGGCTCCATGCCCGCGCTCACGATGTTCGCCTGGCCGCCGAGGTTGACCCCCTGCTTGAGGATGTAGATGCCGGGGTTGAGCGTGTAGTTCGGGTTGCCCGCGTTGTCGATCCTGACGTTGTAGATCCCCGGGTTGAGCGTTCGCGCCGATCCGCTGGGCAGCGAGTTGTAGATGGGGACGCCCGCCGTCGACGGCTTCGGCATCCCCGCGAACGGGTCGGGCTCCTGCGGCTGGCTCGTGTTCACGGGGAACGTCGGCGGCCACGTGCCCGTCGTGGTCCCCGCGACCTGCACGCTGTACGGCGCCTGGATCTGGAAGTCGGTCGTGGGACTGACCAGGCTCTGAGCGGCCGCGGAGCCGCCCGTGCACGTGCTGTTCACGAGGATCCCGCCGCCCGTCAGCGAGATGTTCGCGTTCGCGCCCGCGCGGAACGCCGGGCAGGCCGTCGCGCTGCGGTCGAGCGACATGATCGCGAACTGGTTGTTGAGGGGCTCGGATCCCGCGACGCCGCGCACGCGGATGGTCGTGAGCGAGCCGCCGGGCACGATGGCGGTCCGGACCTGCTCGGTGATGATCACCTCGACGTAGCGGATGTTGCCCGACCACGGACCCGAGGTGGGTGGCGTGTTCACGGTGAGCGTGACGTCGTTGACGCCGTTCACGAAGCCGTTGCGCGCCGCGTCGGTGACCGCCGCCGCGTTCGCGAGAGCCGTGTCGACGGTCGACCCCGACAGCGTGCGCTGGTAGTGGACGACGGCGCCGGCGTAGGCGGCCGCGTCCGCCGCCTCCTGCGCCGTGCGGCGCGCGACGAAGAGCTGGCCCGCGTCGATCGCCAGGCCCACGATCATCGTCGTCGCGAGGAAGGTGATCGCGATGAGCACGATGGCCTGGCCCCCGGCGTCGTGCGCGAAGGACCAGAGGGAGCGCTTCATCGCTGGATCACCAGCTTGGAGCCGCCGCGGAGCGTGATGTTGAACGTGCTCCCGAGGAGGTACTGCGACGGGATCGGGACGAACGGCGCGGTCGCATCGACGACCACCGTGCACGACCGGTCGTAGCAGCGGACCCCTCCGACGATGTCGGGCCAGTCCACGAACACGGAGACGTTCGGCACGCCGACCGCCGCGGCCCGCACGACGTCCACGACCGGCTGCGTGTTGCCCGGGTACACCGGCGAGGTGCTCGCCGACCCGTGGACGATCGCGTAGCGCGTCCCCTCGCGCGCGGCATAGGCGAGCGTGTTCTCCTGCCAGACGGCTCGACCCACGTCGAACAGGCCGGTGATGACGAGGAGGAAGAGCGGCAGGATCAGCGCGAACTCGACGAGCGACTGCGCGCCTTCGTCGCGGCGGAACATCCTCATGTCGGGAGCGCCCCGCCCTTGATGGTGCGGAAGGTGTTCGTGCGGTCGAACACGTACGTGTTCGGGATCCACGGCCAGGGCGTGATCGTCCGGAACGTGTACTGGACGCGCACCGTGGCGTAGCAGGGCATCGCGGGGGTCGGCGGGTCGATGCAGTCCGTCGCTCCATCCGTCTGCTTGAACGTCACCGTGATCGTCGCGGCGGCCGAGTTCATTCCCGGGGTCCGGTCCATCTCGTCCCGGGTGCGCGTCGTGATCGTGCTCCGGGTCGGGGCGAAGTCGATCGCCGCCGCCTCCGCGCCCGCCCGGGCGCCGTTCTGGACGGCGAGCTGGAGCGCGTAGGCGCGCGCCAGGTCGGCGCCTCCGAGAAGGCCGAACACGAGGAGCGGGAGCCCGAGGGCCATCTCCACCAGCGACTGGCCGGCGGACTCCCGGATGAACTTCAACATCCGCAGCGTGAGAGTAGCCAGCGAAGCGCCCGCCGAGGCGTCTAGCCGGGGTAGGAAACCCGTACCCGTCCGGTCCGGCGTCCCGCTTGGGTCCACGGCCCGCGTTCCGCGGATATTCGGGCGTGATGGTCGAACCGTCCGCTAATCTCCCGCGTATCTGTTCTGTTAACCACAGCACAGTCGGAGGTCGGAGGGGACATGAAGAGGTTCGCGGCGATCCTCGGCGCCGGGCTGCTGGCGGTCTCCGCCTGCGGCCCGACCCAGCCCAGCGGCCCGGCGACCCAGGGCGAGACACCGTTGGCCGGCGGAAGGATCGTCGAGTCGGCGATCTCCGACGTCAAGACGTTCCAGCCGGTCATCTCGACGGACACGGCGTCCTCCACGGCGTGGGGCTACGCGTACATCGGCCTGCTCCGCTCGAACCCGGACACGGGCGACCTCGAGGGCGGCCTCGCCGAGAAGTTCGCGCTCTCGTCGGACGGCCTCACGGTCACGTACACGCTCCGCGACGGCCTGAAGTGGAGCGACGGCGAGCCGTTCACGATGGAGGACTACAAGTACACCGTCGAGGCGGTCGCGCGCAGCGCGAGGACCGTGCGCAAGTCCACCATCCAGGACATCGTCGGGTACGCCGACTACAAGGACGGCAAGACCGACTCGATGGCCGGCCTCGTCGTGAAGGACGGCGGGAAGGCGATCGACATCAAGCTCAGCAAGGCCTTCTGCCCGGCGCTCCGCAACCTCTCGAGCGCGGCCGCCGGCGGCATCCTCCCGAGGCACCACTTCGTCAAGTACTGGGACAACAGGTCCACCGACACGAAGAAGAACATCGACGACAACCCGCTCAACATGGCGCCGCCCGCGTCGATCGGACCCTTCGTCTTCAAGGAGTTCCGTCCGGGCGTCCAGACGTCGTACACCGCGAACCCCAACTACTACCGCGGCAAGCCGCTCGTCGACGAATGGATCCTCAAGGTGTACGCCGACCAGTCCGCGGTGAAGGCGGCCCTCCTGACGGGCGAAGTGCACTTCGCGGGCGCCGCGGCCGGCGACGTCGAGGAGCTCCAGAACGCGGGCAAGGACACGCTCAACTTCAACCGCATCCGCGGCGTGTCCTCCTACAACTTCATCGGCTGGAACGCGAAGTCGGCGAAGGCACCGTGGCTCGCGAGCAAGGATGTGCGCCAGGCGCTCTGGTACGGCCTCAACGTGAAGACGATCGTCGACAAGGTCGTCCTCGGCTACGGCCACCAGGTCTTCGCGCACACGCCGCAGGCGTCGTGGGCCTACAGCGCCGAGGGCCTGAACCAGTACGGCTTCGACCAGGCCAAGGCGAAGCAGCTGCTCGAGAAGGCCGGCGCCAAGATGGGCGGCGACGGCTTCTACCGCTGGACGAACGGCGCCGTCATGCAGATGCGCATCGAGACGAACCAGGGCAACAAGGTGCGCGAGACGATCGTCGAGATCGCCCAGGAGCAGTACAAGGCGATCGGCATCAAGATCGACCCGCTGCTCGAGTCGTTCCCCGCGCTCCTCGAGCGCACCGAGCCCGGCACGGACTACGAGGGCTTCGTGATCGGTTGGAGCCTCGGCCTCGACCCGGACATGTACGCGATCTGGCACTCGAGCCAGCAGGGGAAGGGCCAGTTCAACAACGTCTTCTTCACGAGCCCCGAGGCGGACGCGGCGATGGTCTCCGGCCGGAACGGCCCCGACTGCTCGGCGGCCGCCCGCAAGACGAACTACGCGAAGGTCAACAAGATCCTCAACGAGGAGGCGCCGTACACGTTCCTCTACACCGGCGACTCGCTCGTCTTCTCGAACAAGAGCCTCCGCGCGTTCGAGCCCAAGCAGTACTCGACGCAGTCCGGCTGGAACATCGAGAAATGGTGGATCAAGAGATAGTGCTCGGACCTTCGGTCCTGTGTCCTGCCGCTCCGGAGCATGACCTTGGGTCATCGCTCCTCTCAGTAGCCGTCACCGCGCACTGAGCATCCGAGCCGCGGGCGGGGGAGGCCCCGCCCGCGGCGCCTCCGAGGTGAGATGGGCCGCTACGTCCTGCGACGGCTGATCCAGGCGATCCCGACGCTCTTCGGGATCATGCTGCTCACCTTCATCCTCACGCGGTTCTCGCCCGCCGATCCGGTGCGCCTCATGCTCGCCGGGCAGACGGACCTCACGCCGGAGGACCGCGCCGCGCTCGCGACGAGCCTCGGGCTCGACCGGCCGCTCCCGATCCAGTTCGCCGACTACGTCTGGGACACGGTGCGGCTCGACTTCGGCAACTCCTTCTACTACCACCGGCCCGCGATCCAGATGATCGCCGAGCGCATCCCGAACACGGCGCAGCTCGCCGTGACCGGCCTCGTCGTCTCGCTCCTCATCGGCGTGCCGCTCGGGATCCTCGCCGCGCTCTACCGCGGCCGCGCCGCGGACCACGGCATCCGCTTCTCGAGCGTGCTCGCGACGGCCATGCCGGACTTCTTCCTCGGCCTCCTCTTCATCCTCTTCCTCGGCGTGCAGCTCCGCTGGTTCCCGATCGGCTCGATGAACACGATCGGCGAGACCTGCGGGCTCTGCTGGGACCGCGTGTGGCACATGGTCGGTCCCGTCCTCCTCTACGCGAACGGCGGCCTCGCCGTCTTCCCGCGGTTCCTTCGCACGGAGATGCTCGAGATCCTCGCGCAGGACTACATCCGCACCGCGCGGAGCAAGGGGCTCCGCGAGAAGCTCGTCGTCGGAACGCACGCGCTGCGCAACGCGCTCATCCCCGTCGTCACGCTCCTCGGCGGGATCCTCGCGATCGCCTTCAGCGGCTCGGTGATCGTCGAGAGCATCTTCACCTGGCCGGGCATCGGGCGCCTCGCCTTCGAGGCCGCGAACGCGAAGGACTACCCGGTGGTGCAGGCCGTGGTCATCGTGTCGTCGTTCCTGCTCGTGCTCTCGTACATCCTTCGCGACATCGCGTACGCGTGGGTCGACCCGCGCATCCGGATCGGCAAGTGAGCTCCCAGACGGTGGTCGCCGAGCTCAACGTCGCGGCGGGGGCGCCGCGGCGGGCCGCCGGCTTCTGGTCGGACGCCATCTGGCGCCTCCGCCAGGACCGCACGACGATGGTCGCGCTCGGGTTCGTCGGCCTCATGGTCGCCGCCGCGCTCGGGGCGGACCTCCTCGCCGAGCACGTCTTCAGGATCTCGTTCGCCAAGCAGGACCTCCTGCGGACGTTCGAGAGGCCGAGCCTCGCGAACGAGCCCGCGTTCTGGCTCGGCGCCGACAACATCGGCCGCAGCGAGATCGTGCGGCTCCTGTACGGCGCGCGGGTGTCGCTCGCCGTCGGCTTCTTCGCGGCGCTGTGCCAGTTCACGATCGGCCTCGCGCTCGGCGTTTCCGCCGGCTACTTCAAGGGGTGGTGGGACGACGTCGTCGTGTGGATGATCTCGACGCTCAACGGGATCCCCACGCTGTACCTGCTGATCATCGTCGGCCTCCTGTTCCGCCTCGACCCCGTGAGCCTCGCGCTCTTCATCGGCCTTCTCGGCTGGACCGGCGAGGCGAACCTCGCGCGGGGACAGACCTTCGCCTGGCGCGAGCGCGACTTCGTCGTCGCCGCGCGGACCATCGGCGCGACGCCGGGGCGGATCATGCTGCGCCACATCGTCCCGAACATCCTGCCGATCATGGTCGTGACCGCGACCATCACGATCGCCGGCGTGATCCTCGCCGAGTCCGCGATCTCGTTCCTCGGGTTCGGCATCCAGCCGCCGGTGCCGTCGTGGGGGAACATGCTCACCGGCGCGACCGGCTACTACTACAAGGGACCGCACCTCATCCTCGTGCCCGGCGTCGCGATCAGCGTGACCGTGCTGTGCCTCTACCTCATCGGCGACGGGCTCCGCGACGCCCTCGACCCGCGGCTCCGCGGTACGACCGGGGTCCGCCGCAAGCGTTAGCGGAAGCCGATCGGCCGCCCGGCCTTCGCGGGCGGGCGCATCAGCTCGCGGATCGCGTCGAAGATCGCCCTGAAGCTCGTGTCATAGCGCGCCTCGAGCTCGTCGATGCGCTTCGCCAGGTCAGCGTGCTCGGCGTGGAGGCGTCGGAGCCGGACGAACGCTCGCATGATCTCGACGTTCACGGCCACGGCGCGCGGGCTCCGGAGGACGCTGGACAGCATCGCAACGCCCTCTTCCGTGAAGGCTTGCGGAGGCGCGCGCCGTCCTTCACTTCCGGGATCTTGAAATGACAGCCTGTGATCTCAAATGCCGGAACTCCTCACGCGTCAGACGGAACGCGAGGTCCGCGGGAAGGCGGCCGGCGCTCCGCGAGACGGCCTGGTTCAGCACGGCCGTGGGGACCGCGTAGAGCTCCGCCAGGTCGCTGTCGAGGAGGACGCGCTCGCCACGGATCAGGAGGATCCGCTCGGCGATCGATGGGGCCCGCGCCGGGCGCGGCATGCCCGTACTCATCGGCACGGGCTTGCGCGGATCAGTCCGCCGCGGCGACCGGCTCCCGGGACCCGGCCAGGACCTCCGACGCCACCTTGAGGGCGACGTCGATGTCCGCCCGGCTCACGTCGTTGTGCGTGACGGCGCGCAGGCGCGGCGAGTTGCCGAGGTAGCGCGAGAACCGCACGCCGCGCTCGGCGCAGGCCTTCTGGAACGCGCCGGCATCCATCCACGCCGGATCGATCTCGAACGGCACGATGTTCGTCACGACCTTCGCGGCCTCGATGCGTACACCTCGGACGCTCGCGAGGCCGTCGGCGAGGGCGCGGGCGTTGACGTGATCCTCCACGAGCCGGTCGCGCATCCGCTCGAGCGCCACGAGCGCCGCCGCGGCGATCACGCCCGCTTGGCGCATGGCGCCGCCAAGGGTCTTCCTGATGCGCCGCGCCCGCGCGATCGTCTCCCTGTCACCGCAGACGATCGAGCCGACCGGCGCGGCGAGCCCCTTCGAGAAGCAGTACTGGACCGTGTCGACCGGCGCGCAGAGGTCGCGGGCATCCATGCCGAGCGCGGCGGCCGCGTTGAAGATCCGCGCGCCGTCGAGGTGGACGCGTGCGCCGTGCCGGTGCGCGAGGTCCGCGACGGCGCGCGTCTCGGCCGCCGTGACGACGGTCCCTCCGCAGTTGTTGTGCGAGTTCTCGAGGCACACGACGGCGGTCCGCGGGTACATCCCCGTGGCCGGCCGGATCGACGCCTCGATGTCCGCGAGCGCCGGCAGCCCGTCCCGGTTCGGCACGAGCCGCGACGCGACCCCGCCGAGGACCGTGAACGCGCCCATCTCGTTCTGCTGGATGTGCGCCATGTCGCCGAGGAGCACCTCGTCGCCCCTGTTCGCCTGCGACAGGACGCCGCAGAGGTTGCCCATCATCCCGCTCGGGACGTAGAGCGCGGCCTCCTTGCCGACGGCTGCCGCGGAGCGCTCCTCGAGGCGGTTCACGGTCGGATCCTCGCCGTACTGGTCGTCCCCGACCTCGGCCTCGGCCATCGCGCGGCGCATCTCGGGCGTCGGCTTCGTGAAGGTGTCGCTGCGCAGCTCGACGATCCGCACGCGCCAAGTATGCCGCGCGACCTCGTACGCGGCGTCCAACGCGTAGCGCTCGTCTAGCGTGCCGCGAACGCGGTGGCGGCGGCCACGAGCAGCGGCGCCACGACGATCGCCGGCAGGAAGTCGGCGACGCCGACGTCGCGGACCTTGAGGAGGCGGAGCCCGACGCCGAGGAGGAGCAGCCCGCCGGCGGCGTTCGCCTCGCGGAGCTGCGCCTCGCTCAAGAGGCCCTGGAACAACGCCGCGCCTGCCGCGAGGCCGCCCTGGTAGACGAGGATCACCGCGATGGAGAGGAGCACGCCCCAGCCGAGCGCCGCCGCGAACGCGATCGCGGCGAACCCGTCGAGCGCGCTCTTGATCGCGAGGAGCGTCATGTCGCCGGTGAGGCCGTTCTGGATCGAGCCGAGGAACGTGAGCGGGCCGACGCAGAAGACGATCGTGCTCGTGACGAACGCCTCGGAGACGGTGCCGCGCCCGCCGCCGACGCGGCGCTGCAGCCACTCGCCGAGCTCGTTCAGGCGGCGGTCGAGGTCGAGCGACGCGCCGACGAGGCCGCCGAGGAGGACCGATCCGAGGGGGTAGAGCGGCGACGCCGTGTCGATCGCGAGCTTCAGGCCGATCGCGATCGCGAACAGGCCCGCGCCGCGGATGAAGTTCTCGCGGACGCGCGCGGGCATGCGGTCGCCGAGGAACGTGCCGATCAGCCCGCCGACGAGGACGGTCGCGGCGTTGAGGAGCGTGCCGGAGAGGAACATCGCGGCTGCCTAGTATCGGCGCGTGACCCCGTCGCAGCAGTTGCGTTTCTGGGCGCACGAGCTCGCCTCGATGGCGAAGATCGGGCTCGAGTTCTCGCGCGACGACCCCTACGACCTCGACCGGTACGAGCGCGTCGCCGCGATCGCCGACGGGATCGCGGGCCTCACCATCGACGCCGCGTTCGCACCCGACCGGCCCTTCCTCGCCGACATCGGGTACGCGACGCCGAAGGTCGGCGTCGCGGTCGCCGCGCTCGGCGAGGACGGGCGCGTCGCGCTCATCCGCCGCGCCGACAACGGCCGCTGGGCGATGCCCGGCGGCTTCGCGGAGGTCGGATCCTCTCCGGACGAGAACGCGCTCCGCGAGCTGCGCGAGGAGGCCGGCCTCGAGGCGGAGCTCGACGGCATCGTCGGCGTGTACGACAACCGGCACTTCCGCTCGACCGCGCCGTACCACATCTACGGGATCTGCTTCGCGGCACGCGTCACCGGCGGCGAGCTCCGCACGTCGATCGAGACGACGGACGCGCGCTGGTTCCACCGCGCCGAGCTCCCGGGCGACATGGTCGCCTCGCACCGCGCGATGCTCGAGCACGCGTTCCGCGGCGAGCGCGGCGTGTCGCTGTGAGCGCGACCCGTGTGGCGGTCCTCCTCAGCACCCGGCGCGACGCGGCGTCGCCGCACGGCGGCTTCGCGGCGATCGGCCGCCTCCCCGCGCTCCTCGAGGGCGCGGACGTCGTGACGCTCCACGTCGACGACGACCCGGCGAC
>DASSSF010000124.1:0-5315 GCA_035708565.1 Candidatus Limnocylindria bacterium | reverse complement strand
GGGTCGCCCGCGGCGTTCCACACGCGGGTCGGCACCGCGAGGCGCCGCGCCCGCTCCGCGAGCCGCTCCTCGCCGACGACGCGCTTCCAGTCCGCGTTGAGCTCGCGGTTCGCCTCGAAGTTCGTGGGGTACGCGAACACGGGGTCCGGGATGAGGTGCGCGTTCCGGCGGTCGGCGAGGTCCGCGAGCGCGAGGAGGCGCCCCCACTCCTCGTGTGCCGCCGCGTCGGCCGCGCCGGCGCGCAGCGCCGCACGAAGCGCGTCGAAGCGCCGGAGCTCCTCGGCGCCCAGCCGCGCCTCGACGTTAGCGCGGTGCTCGGCCTCCCAGCCGAACGCGATCCCCATACCGCACCAGAGCACGAGCCGAAGGACGCGCTCGGGGCGCTGGATCGCGTAGTAGAGCGCGAGCGCCGCGCCGAACGAGTGGCCGACGAGCGCGACCCGCTCATGGCCCCAGGCGTCGACCAGCGCGTCCAGGTCGGCGGCGAGCGTCGCCATCGCGTACGGGCCCACCGCCTCGGAGCGCCCGCAGCCGCGCTGCTCGTAGCGGCGCACCGTCCAGCGGTCCGACAGCATCGGCACGACGGGCGCGAGGTAGTCGCACACGCCGGGCCCGCCGTGGAGCAGGACGACGGGAGGCCCGGTCCCCTCGCTCGCGGTCCAGTGGCGCGCGCCGTTGACCAGGGTCACGCGAGCGCGGTCCGCCGCCAGAGCGCGCGTACCGCCTCAGCGAGGAGCGCGTGCTCCGGCCGCTCGAGATCGGTGTCCGTGGCGAGGATGCGGTCGGCCTCGGCGGTCACGTCGGCGAGGAGCCGCGGATCGAGGTCGGCGAGGTCGACGATCCGGAGCTCGGGAACGCCGCTCTGCCGCTCGCCGAGGAACTCGCCCGGCCCGCGGATCTCGAGATCGCGTTGCGCGAGGGCGAACCCGTCGAGCGGCGCGCCGTCCGGCGTGCGCTCGGTCATCGCCGCGAGCCGCTCCGACTCCCCCGCCGCCTCGCTCACGAGCACCGCGAACGCACGCTTCTCGCCGCGCCCGACACGCCCGCGGAGCTGGTGCAGCTGCGCGAGCCCGAAACGCTCGGCGCCGAGGACGACCATGACCGTGGCGTTCGGGACGTCGATGCCGACCTCGATGACGGTCGTCGCGACGAGCACGTCGATCTCGCCGGCCGCGAAGCGGCGCATGACGTCGTCGCGCTCCTTCGCCGGCATCCGTCCGTGGAGGAGCGCGACGCGCAGCCCCGCGAGCGGACCCGTGCGGAGCTCGCGCTCGACCGCGACCGCGCTCGGCACGTCGGGCGCGTCGGGATCCTCGCCGGGATCGATCCGCGGGCACACGACGAACGCCTGCTCTCCCGCGGCGACGCGTTCTCGCAGCCACGGCCACACCTTCGGCAGGGCCGCGCTCGTGCGCACCTCGGTGCGGATCTCCTGCCGGCCGCGGGGCAGCTCGCGGATCGCCGAGACGTCGAGGTCGCGGTAGACGGTCTGCCACAGCGTCTGGGGGATCGGCGTCGCGGTGGTGAGGAGCAGGTGCGGGTCGATGCCCTTCTCGCGCAGCGTCGTCCGCTGGCGCACGCCGAAGCGGTGCTGCTCGTCGACGATCGCGAGCGCCAGCCGCTCGAAGGCGACGCGCTCCTCGACGAGGGCGTGCGTGCCGACGACGATGCCGAGACGGCCGGAGGCGAGCTCGTCCAGGATCCGGCGCCGCTCCGCCGCCGGCGTGCTCGACGTGAGGAGGCCGACCTCCGCGTCGGGGAGGAGGCGCCGCAGCGACGTCGCGTGCTGCTCCGCGAGGAGCTCGGTCGGCGCCATGAGCGAGGCCTGCGCGCCGCTCTCGACGGCGATGCGCATCGCGAGCGCCGCGACCACGGTCTTCCCGCTCCCGACCTCGCCCTGGAGGAGCCGCGCCATCGGCACGGCCTTCGCGATGTCCGCGCGGATCTCGGCGAACGCGCGCTCCTGATCGGCGGTCAGGGTGAAGGGCAGCGCGCGGATCCAGGCGTCGAGCCGGCGGTCGTCGGCGCGGAGGGGCAGCGCCTTCGCGTCCTTCTTCCAGTGCGCGCGGCGCTGGCCGAGCGCGAGCTGGAGCACGAGGAGCTCGTCGAACGCGAGCCGCCGGCGCGCCGCGAAGAGCCGGCCCTCGCTCGAGGGGAAGTGCACCTCGGCCATCGCCTCCGGCAGCGGGAGGAGCTCGCGCCGCTCGCGGACGTCGGACGGCAGCGCGTCCGCGAGCTCGCGGACCACCGGCGTCCGGCGCGGCCCGCCCTCGACGGCGGTGTGCAGCCAGCGGCGGAGGTTCCCCTCCTTCAATCCCTCGGTGAGCCGGTACACGGGGACCATCCGGCCGGTGTGGACGGCCTGCGCGTCGGCGGGCTCGATCTTGGGCTGCCGGAACTGGAGTGTGCGGCCGAACCAGCCGACCTTCCCCGAGATGCGTACGCGCTGCCCTTCGCGCACGCGCTCCTTGATGAACTGGCGCCCGAACCAGGACGCCGTCACGCCGGTCGGGGCGCCGTCCTCGTCTAAGAGCTGCGCCTCGGTGAGCTGCTGCCCGCGCGCCGTCCGGCGCTGCGAGATCGCGCCCAGGATCGCGATCGCGCTCTGCTCCTCGTCCGCGCGCAGCGCGCGCAGCGGACGGAACGTGGAGTAGTCGATGTAGCGCGCCGGGAGATGCCAGAGGAGGTCGCCGATCGTGCGGATCTCGAGCCGTTCGAGGAGCTTCGCGCTCTCCGCGCCGACGCCGGGCAGCGCCGACACGGGAAGGTCGAGCGAGGTCCGCGGCGCCGACGGCGTGGTCCGCACCGTCACATGCTGATCGTCACTCCGCCGCGACGAGGGATGGGTAGTGCGACTGACCGCCTTCCCTAGCCTCGACCTAGGCCTCCGGGCAGCCCGGAGGCGCTCGGACGGGGCGCGCCGCGGGCGGCGCGTCTGCGTCCGCGCCGACGAACAGCCGACTTGGACACCGGTCGGGTACAGAAGGGGGTGCCGCCTTCAACCCCTGCTCTGAGCCCTCCGAGGTGCGTTGCCGCGGCGTTGGGACCGGACACCCCTCACCTCATCGAGCGCCAAACGATGGCAGTGCGCCATCAGTGTGCTTCAGTGAACCTGCTCGTCCATGAGGTCGGCGGCATGCTCGGCCCCGTAAACGTGCGCGAGAAGCGGACCTAGGAAGGATGCGTCCCTACCCTCATCGCGGGCGGATCCGCCCCACATCGCCACGAAATCACGCGCTTGGTCGTCGAGCTGCCGCTCCTGACGACGCACAACTGCGTCGAGAAACCTGGCAGTGCCGGCGACGACCATGAATTCCTCTTCCCCAAGCATCACCCCGCCGCGACCGCCCTCGGAGTAGATCGCGATCTCATCGACGAAGCGGAGGTCCGGATTCAGCGGCCACTCTCGTTCGAATTCGTCGACATCCATCTTGAAGTGGAACGTGAAGGGATACTCGTGTTGCCGCTGCTCCGGCGGACGGTGGAGCACCGACACGAAGATTGCGTGGTCACCGGTGGCCCGAAGTGCGTCGGCCAGATCGCCGAGCTGGTCTTCGAGGTTGTAGGAGACGGGAAACAAGAGCGCGCGCCCCCCGCCGTCGGTGCGATCGGCGTATCAAACGGGTCATCCGATTGAAACACCGCACGCAGCGCGGGTTCCGCCTGTTCCCGAAACTCCCGTTCAGACAGCTTCCGCAGTGCAAACTCCTACGGCACGAACTTCAGTCTTGCGTTATCCGCGACCGCTTCTCGGAACCAGCCGACCACGTTCACGTCGACGATCGGCAGTTCGCCGCGGGACGAATTCGGGCGGATGCATGAACCTGCCTCGACGCGGGCTGCACGCCCGGTGAGACGGTCGATGCCGCAGCGAGCGCGGCAGGGCGCGCGCACGTCCGCATTGCCGGATGGCGGCGATAGGCGTCGTGTCTCGGCTCTTCGACACCGGCGTACATCAAAGCGCACCTGCCGACGCGCTACGGTTCTGAGGACTCCGCGAGCAGAGCGTCGGCCTCTGCGGGATATATGTTGGCCAGGAGAGGTCTGAGCCAGGAGATGTCGCTCCAAAGTCTCTTGCGATCGTCTCGCCACATCGCGATGAAGTCCCGGACCTGTTGGCGCGGATCCACCTTCTGCGCAGCGAGTAGGGTGCGAGTGAATGCATCCCCGCCGGCGGCGACAAGTAGCCCGTCTTCCCCCAGCATCACGCCCCAGGCTCCCCGCGGCGAGTAGAGCGCAAACTCGCTGCCGGCCGGCCAGAGCTCCTGGAAGCGGTGCGGCGCCAACTCCGAGAGGTCCAGTCTCATGTGAAATGGATCTTCGTAGCGCCAGTGTTCAGATTCGGGCTGTCTCCCAAGCATGGTCACGTAAAGCGACCCGTCGCCGGCCTCCTGGATCGCAGCGCGAAGCGCGTCGGACTGTTCCGTAAGGGCATAGCTGACCGGGAAGAGAAGCGCACGCCGCGCAACTGCCGGCGCGACTGGCGCGTCGAACGGATCCTCAGTTCGAAAGATGCGGCGGAGCGCAGACGCAGCCTGTTGGCGAACTCGCGCTCGGTCAACGGGTTCGCCATGCCACCGCTCCTATCTGTCCACGAACTTGAAGGAGACATGTTCGTCCCACCAGGCGCGAACGTTGACGTCCACCGCAGGGGGGCCCGACTTGGACACTGGTCGATAGAACACGCGGCCGCCCTCGACACTCGCTTGCAGCCCTCCGAGTTGCGCCAGCCGAGCGTTCCTGTGCGGGACGATCTGTGCGTCGCCGACGAGTGCCTCCTCCGCGTCCCCTACCTCTCGCGAGCGAGCCGCCGGCATGCGCCCAGCATCGCGATCACTCAGCGGCGACGAGGAACGGGTAGTACGGCTGACCGCCGTCCTTCACCTCGATCTCCGCCTCGGGGCAGCACGCGCGAAGCCGCTCCACGGCGCGGTCCGCGAGCGCGCCGTCCGCCTCGGCGCCGACGAAGAGCGTGAGAATGCCGACGCCCTGCGCGCGTAGCGCGTCCGCGCCGCGCGCGAGCGCCTCGACGACGTCGTCGGCGCGCGCGACGATACGGCCGTCCACCAGGGCGATCGCGTCGCCCGCCTTCACGGCGATGCCGTCCATCGTCGCGTCGCGCGTCGCCCGCGTCACCTCGAGCGCGTGCGCGCCCCCGGCGGCCTCGCGCATCCGCGCGACGACCGCGGCGGGGTCGCCCGTGGGCTCGAAGTACGGGAGCGCGGCGACGGCCTGGCCGACGTTCGTCGTCTCCACGACGTCGACCGCGCAGGAGCAGAGCTTCGCCGCCTCGCGCGCGGCGAGGATGACGTTCC
>DASSSF010000123.1:0-46820 GCA_035708565.1 Candidatus Limnocylindria bacterium | reverse complement strand
CGCGGCCTCGTACTGCGCCCGCGCGGCGGACGCGCTCCGCGGGGCGGCGTGCGGCGCGCTCCTGTGGTGCTACGCGGACTACGACCGGTCGCTCTGGGGTGAGGCGCCGTTCGACCTCGCGACGCACGAGCGGCACTTCGGGCTCTGGCGAGCGGATGGCCGCGCGAAGCCGGCGGTGGCCGCCCTCGCGGCCGTGACGCGCGAGCGGGCCCCGGCCGGAGACGATCTCGGGTGGATCGACGTGGCGCGCGAGGACTACTACCGGGACCCGGCGGGCAACCTGCGCCGGCTCTACGCGGCGTACACGGCCAGCTCGCTGTCGTAGCGGCCGGACGCGAGAGCGCGCGCCACCTCGTCGATGAGCGCCTGCGCGCCGACGATGTTCGACTCGGCGCCCGAGTTCGCGCTCACGCGGTCCACGTCGATGCCGTCGGCGACGCGCCCGCGCTCGCGGTCGTAGACGGGTGCGCGCGCGCCGTTGCGGCCGTCGAACCACGCGCGCGCGTCGGCCGCGTAGCGCCGGTAGCGCTCGTCGCCCGTCGCGGCGTGGAGCCGCTCCATCGCGAACGCGGCGCTCGCGACGGCGTACGGCTGCGCGACGGGCAGCGAGAACCCGCTCTCGATCGCCGGGATCACGACGGCCGCCGCGCTCCGCTCGGCGACGCGCACGAGCTCGGCGCGTCCGAGCGCGCGGCCCGCCTCGGCGAGCACGCCTTCCTGGAGGTGGCCCCACAGGTGCGGGCCGCCCCGCTCGCCGGGCGCGTTCAGGAGCGCGTCACCGTCGCGCACCGAGGCGATCTCGTCGCACCAGGCCGAGAGGTCGCGGTCGACGGACGGGTGAGCGTCGCGGAGGTCGAGCGCGGCGAGCGCGTGCAGCGCGCGCACGTCCGGCGGCGCGTCCGCGGCGCGCGCGAAGGCGAGGGCGCGCGCGAGCGGCCTCGCGGCCGGCGGATCGGCGAGGACGACGTGCGCTCGGGCGAGAGCGCGCAGCGCCCGCGCCTGCCAGAAGAGCCCGCCCGCCCGCGACGTCTGCGCGGACGCGTTGCGCCCGCCCTCCCAGTCGGCGGCGAAGTTGAGCCACGCGCCGTCCTCGGCCTCCATCCACAGGACGAACGTGAGGAGGCCGTGGGCCCAGGCGCGCGGCCCCTGCCGTCCCGTGCGCGCCCAGAGGTCCGAGAGGAGCACGACTCCGCGCGCGGCGTCGTCGACGCAGGCGACGCCCTCGTAGCCGGTCTCCGCCGCCGTGACCGTGCCGTCATCCGCATCCGCGTAGATCGCGAACGCGAGCGCGTCCGGACCCGCTACGGGGTATGGCCGCGTGAGGCGCGCGAGCTGGCGCAGCACCGCTACGCGTCCACGAGGAGCCGGTCCGGGCCGCGGACCGGCTCGAGCGAGGCGACGATCTCCCGGACCGAGAGGTCGGCGGCGGCGACCACCGAGTCGGCCGCTCCGTAGTAGAGGCGGATGGTGTCGTCGTCGAGCGCCACGTGCCCGCACGAGAACACGGTGTCGTTGAAGAGGCCCATCCGCTCGAACGGCTCCTCGGGAGCGAGGATCGGCGCGGGCGAGCGCGCGAGCACCTTGCGCGGGTCGTCGCCGTCGAGCAGGATCGCGCCCATGGCGTACCGCGTGTTGCGGTCCACGCCGTGGTAGAGCTCGAGCCAGCCCTCGCCGGTGCGGAACGGGACGGCGCTCGCGCCGGTGCGCAGCTCGTCCCAGCGGTCCCATCGCGGGAGGGCGAGCGGCATGTGCTCGCCCCAGCTGACGAGATCGTCCGAGAACGCGATCCAGATGCCGAAGATGCGGGCGAACGACTGCGGCATGGGGCGGGTGAGCGCCACGTACCGGCCGCCGACCCGCTCCGGGAAGAGCACCACGTCCTTGTGATCGGGGAGGAACATCACGCCCTTCCGCTCGAAGGTGCGGAAGTCGCGCGTCGTCGCGCGGCTCGTCGTGATGCCGAGGCGCGAAACGGAGACGTAGGTGACGTGCCACTCGCCGTCGATGAGGGTCGCGCGAGGGTCCTCGACCCCGTACTCCTCGAGCGGCGTCAGCGGGGCGACCGCCGGCCGGTCGTCGATCTCGAAGCGCTCGCCGTCGCGGCTGCGGGCAAGGCGGAGATGCGAGATCTGCGCGAGGTAATCGGTGTGTCCGTTCACCATCCGCAGCGACGTCGCGTTCCGGTAGCGGATCGACCGCGGGTCGCTCAGGTCGAGCCCCGGCAGGTCGCGCGGGATGTACGCCACGACCACCGCCGGGGGGTCCTGGGAGGCGTCGAGGTAGGCCATCCCCACGACGTCCTCCATGCCGTAGCCGCGCGCGAGCGGGCCGAGGACGGGCTCGGGGCCGTCGAGGTCGAGCGTCATCGCGTCGCGCGGGAGCTCGATGTCCGACCTGGGTCGCTCCGCCACGCGGAGCAGAAGGAGGATCTCGTCGCCGACCTTCGCCGCCGCGGCGTTGAAGACGGAGACGACCTCGAGGGCCGGCATCGACGGCGGCACGTCGCGCGGCTGGATCAGCGGGTTCCGCGAAAGGCGCCGCGCGATGGCCGTCACGCGATCCGTGCCGCGAGCTCGATGGTCTCCTGCTCGAGGCGCGGGACCGCGATCGCACGCATCGCCTCGAGGACACGGCGCCCGACGGCGGGCCAGGTGGTCGCGCGCCCGTACGCGTACGCGCGCTCCTCGATCTCCTGACGGACCTCGGGGTGCCGCAGCAGCGTCACCGCGGCCGACGCGATCTGCTCGGGGCTGCGGAAGTCGACGAGGATGCCTCGCCCGTCGGCGAGCGCCTCCACCGCGTGCTGGTAGCGCGTGGAGATCACGGCCTTGCCTACCCCGAGCGCGTAGGCGAGGGTCCCGCTCGTGATCTGATCGGGGTCGAGGTAGGGCGTGACGTAGACGTCCGTCGCCGAGAGGTGCTCGACGACGCCGTCGAGCGGCAGGTACTCGTCCACGAAGGCCACATGGTCGGACATCCCGATGGACCGCACCAGGTCGATCAGCTCGTTCCGGTATGCCTCGCCGTGCCGCTTGAGCAGCTCGGGGTGCGTCTGCCCGACGACGAGGTAGATCGCGGTCGGATCCGCGGCGACGATCTCCGGCATGGCGCGGATCGCGTGCTCGATCCCCTTGCGCGGGTCGACGAGGCCGAAGGTGGACAGCACCGTGCGGCCTTCGACCCCGAGCCGCCGCTTCGCGCCGTCGCTCGGGCCGGGCGTGACCTGCGGGACACCGTGGGGGATGACGAGCGGTGCCTCCTTCACGCCGTAGACGTCGCGGAGGAGCTCCGCCGCGCGGTGCGCCATGACGACGACCGACGTGCTCCGCGCGGAGATCTCCCGTACCGCGTCGCGCATCCACGGCTCGGGCCGCGGGAGCACCGTGTGCAGCGTCGTGATCACGGGCGCTCGAAGCTCCGTGAGGAGCTCGACCAGGTGGTCCTCCCAGCGGCCATCGCGGTGCACGCCGTAGAGGCCGAACTCGTGCTGCACGTTCACCACGTCGGAGCCGCTCGCGCGGCGTGCGGCGTCGCGGTAGGAGAGCGGGTCGCCCTGCCGGATGCGGAAGACGACCTCGGGGCCGTACCGGCGGGCCGCCTCCGGCTCGTCGATCGCCGCGACCGTCGCGCGGACCGTCGGATCGGCGGCGCGTACGGCGCCGACGAGGTCGTTCGTGAACGTGGCGATGCCGCATCGCCGCGGCACCCAGGTGCCTACGAAGGTGACGTGCATGAATGCTCCCCTCCTGCGCTCGGCTACCGCACGATGCGTGCCGACCAGGCGAGCGAGCCTGGCGCTTCTGGACCTGCGGGTGAGCGAGCGATCCCCTTGCCCGTCGCTCGGGCTCGCCATTGACGAGGCGCTCGTCCGGCGCCCGCTCGCCTCAGAGTACCTCGCCCTGGCCGACCCACCGCTCGTCCGCGTGCTTTCGCGCGGGCTTCCTAGTGGAGCGGCGAACCCCGCGTCCTGAGCGCGACGAGAGCCGCGCCCTTCGCGTCGCCGGCGGGCGCGAGCCGCAGCGGGATCCCCATCGAGCGCAGCATCTGCTCCATCCCGCCGCCGACATGCTGCGCGACGACGGCCTCGACGCGGTGCTCGCGCAGGAACCGCGCGATGCGGGCGTGGTGCTGGCCCTCGGCCCCCGCGTCGTGGAGCGCGCCCCAGCCGACGTCATGCTCCGCCCACGAGCGGATGCCGTCGGGCGCGACGTCCGCGACGGCGACGCGGTCCGCGCGTCCCCAGCGCGGGCCGAGCAGGCCGTCGGCCGTCACCGGAAGGCACACGATCATCGCCCCGAGCATAGACAGGATCCCCGGCTTTTCGGACCGGGGATCCTGTCGCTCAGAGGAGCGCTGAAGCGCGTGCAGAGGCTAGATGCCGCGCGGGACCGGCTGGCCGAGCGGACCGAAGACGAGCTTCTCCTTCGGCGTCACGAAGGCGTGCACGAATCCGGCGATCGCGAGGAAGGCCATCAGGCCGGCGAGCGCGTACATGATGTTCGCGGCGAGGCCCGCCTTCTCACCGATCACGCTGAAGCCATACACCGTGAGGAGCATGCCGCTCAGGGTCTCGCCCGACTGCATGGTGCTGCGAAGCGAGGTCGCCGCGTCGAACTTCTTCTGCAGGTCGGCAGCCGCGCCGGTGTCGCCGCGCTGCTTCGCCGCGTTGATCTGTGCCGTGAGGTCCGAGCGGATGCCGCCGAGCGTGGCGTAGGTCGCTCCCGGGAACCCGGCGTTCTTCGCCGCCGCGTCCATGTGCTCGCGGATGAAGTACTTCGCGTAGCACTCAGCCTGCGCCCCGGTCTCCATCTGCTGGCCGGCGTAGGTCACGAGGCACGAGGAGCCGGGCTTCCAGTTCTTCTCGGCGTCGGTCAGCTTCTCGGCCGTCGCGAACACGATCTTCTGCGCGGCCATCTCTTCCTTGACGTAGTTGCGCGCGAACGCGTTCTCGTTCATGAGCATCAGCCCGAGCACGGCGAGGAGCCCCGCAACGAGGAGCCCTCCCGCCGCGAAGGTGATGTCCAGGGTCCTGCGTCTCACTTCGTATTCCTTCCGCGCATCAGCGCTCTCTGTTTGCCGGACACATTCGCGGTGCGCGCACGCGCGCGGCAGAACTGAACGGCCCATACGGACCCGACGATGGACACACGCGAGGCCACATCTCTCAGTCGGGTCTCAGCGCGCGACCGTTCTGAGCGTTCCCTCAGCCCGCGACCCGCGCGCACGATCGCGCGTCCGTTGGGCGGCCGAGGATCGCGCGCGTGCTGTCAACTCGGAACGAACATGTCGCGACGCGATCCGGCGGAGCGCCTCCGGCCGCTGCGGCGGGCCCCCGTTCGGTCGGCGGAACAGCCCGCCATCGGGAACGTCAGGAGGCCCATGCCGATCGCATGCGGCCGGGGTACTAGACCGACAGACCGTCCGCACAAGGACGAACGGCCCTAGTGGGGTACGCGACCGGCGGACACCGTGTCGAGGATGCTGCTGGACGCTCGCGGGGCGGCGGAGCCGGCCGGGAGAGGGCCGTCCCGCCCCCAGGTGATCGTCGTCAAGGGAGCGGGCGACCTCGCCTCGGGCGTCGCGTACCGCCTCTTCCGCGCCGGGTTCCGTCCGGTGATGACCGAGGTCCCGGCGCCCACGGTGGTGCGACGCAGCGTGGCGTTCGCGCAGGCGGTGTTCGACGGGACCGCCGTGGTCGAGGGCGTGCGCTCGCGGCTCGTCGACGACGGCCGGGGGGCGCTGGCCGCGGTCATCCGTGGGGAGATCCCCGTGATCGTCGACCCCGACGCGCGCCGCGCGCGCGCGCTCGCGCCCGACGTCCTCATCGATGCGGTCGTCGCGAAGCGGAACACGGGGACCCGGCGCGGCGACGCGCAGGTCCTGATCGCGCTCGGGCCGGGCTTCCGCGCGCCGGCCGACGTCGACGCGGTGATCGAGACGAACCGTGGGCATCGCTTGGGACGCGTGATCCTCGACGGCGAGGCCGAGCCGGACACCGGCGTTCCCGCGCCGGTCGGCGGCTATGGCGCGGAGCGGGTGCTCCGCGCGCCCGTCGACGGCGTCTTCACGGGCCTGGCCGCGATCGGCGATCCCGTGCGCCGCGGCGAGGTCGTCGGGACGGTCGCGGGCGAGCCCGTGTGCAGCGCGTTCGACGGATGCCTGCGAGGCCTCATCCACGACGGCGTCCGCGTCCACGCGGGGATGAAGGTCGGCGACGTCGACCCGCGCGCGACGCGTGAGCACTGCTTCACGATCTCGGACAAGGCGCTCGCCATCGGCGGAGGCGTCCTCGAGGCCGTCCTCTATCTGTTGCCCGCGGGTGGCGTCACCGCCGGATCACGTCGACCACGGCCCCTGGTCGTTCCAGTGAGGTGACGACGACGAGCGCGGCGCCGGCGCGGAGCAGCTCCCCGGCGATCCGCCGCGCCCGCTCGGCGCGCACCGCGTCGTCGGCCTTGTTCACGAGCGCGGCGACGCGCGCCCGGGACGGCGTGCCGCGCGTGACTCCGTCGGCGCCGACCATCACACGCGCGATCGACCGCGCGTCGAGCGCGTCGTCCCGGCCGAGTCCCGTCAGTGCCATCACGCGCTCGGGACGGTGGGCGACGGATCCGACGGTCTGCCCGAGCGCGTCCACGCCGACCACGGCGACGACGAGCGTCGCCGCGTCCGGGATCACGGGCTCGCCCTCGCGCGGAGCCTTGATCGGCCTGCCCGCCGCACCATCGGCCTCGACGAGCACGTGGGTCACGCCCGGAAAGGCGGCCACCACGCCGACCGCCTCCGGGCCGATGCCGGCGAGCTTCCCGTCGTCCGTCTCCGCGGCTGCCACGACCGGAATGCCGTCGCCGGCCGCGGCGATGCCGCGCCGCAGCTCCGCGAGCGCTCCGACGATGACGCGGACGTCGTCGTCCGTGGGAACGCGGACCCTGGTCGTCGTGGTCACGACGACGCCCGCGCCCGAGGCGCGGAGCTCGCGCGCGAGGCGGAACATCGCGGATGTCTTCCCGCCGGCGCCGACGAACGCGACCACCTCTCGCTCGCCTACCGCGAGCGCTTCGCGGAGCGTGGACATCGCCACGAGCCTAGGCGCGCGCCGCGGAGGGGATCCCCATGGGCGCCGGTAGCGACCTCTGCCCGGATCTCCTGCGCATGTTCGGCGCGAGCGCCGACCCGATCGTCGTCGTCGACGACCGCTGGGTCGTCGTCTACTGGAACCGCGCCGCCGAGGAGGCGTTCGGGCGGCTGTCCACGGAGGTCGTCGGCCGCAACTGCTACGACATCGTGGCCGGCGTCGACGGCGAGGGCCGCCAGGTCTGCCGCATGCGCTGTGAGAAGTGGGCCCTCGCGCGACGGGGCGGCCGCGTCCGCCACTTCAGCGTCAAGGCGCTGCCGTCGACCGACACGTGGGTCGACGTGACGGTGCTGCCGATCCTCGACCAGGCCAACCGCCCGATCGCGCTCGCGCACGTGCTGCGCAACATCGAGCGCACCAAGCGGCTCGAGCGCTTCGTGCGCGGGCTCGCCTCCTCGGCCGAGGATGTCCTCACGGCGCAGGCCAAGAACGGCAACGGGAACGCGAGCGGGAACGGCAACGGCGACACGCCGGTCCACCTCACGCCGCGCGAGCTCGAGGTCCTCACGCTCCTCTCGCGGGGCGCCGGCACCGCGGCCATCTCCGAGAAGCTCGGCGTCAGCGGACACACGGTCCACAACCACATCGCGACGACCCTCAACAAGCTCGGCGTGCACAGCCGCGCCGAGGCCGTCGCGTACGCGTTCGAGCACCGCCTGGTCGATCGGTGAGCGTCCTCGCGATCCCGCGCCCGCGGGCCGCCGCGGCGCTGCGCGTCGACCGGCATGAGCTGTCGGGCGCGTTCGGCGACAGCGGCGTGCTGTTCCCGCTCGCCGCGTCCCTCATCGCCGTGAACGGGCTCAACCCGACCGTGGTCTTCACGGGAGCGGGCGTCCTCTACGTCGCGTCCGCGCTGTACTTCCGCGTGCCGATGCCCGTACAGCCGCTCAAGGCGTTCTCCGCGATCGCGATCGCGTTCGCGCTGCCGCCGCAGGTCATCGCCGCGGGAGCCCTGATCCTCGGCGCCGCCTTCCTCGCGCTCGCCGCGACGGGGCTGATCCGCGCGGCGGGGCGCGTGATCCCCGTCGCGGTCGTGAAGGGGATCCAGGTCGCGCTCGGGATCGCGCTCCTCCGGTCCGCGTGGGACCTCGCGCAGCGGCCTCAGGGCGTGCCCGCGCTCGCGGACGCGACGCTCGTCGCCGGCGCGAGCGTCCCGGCGGGCCTCCTGCTCGCCGCCGGCGGCCTCGCGATCGTGCTCGTGCTCCTCCGCTGGCGCTTCGCGCCCGCCTCGCTCGTCGTGCTCGGGACGGGGGCGTGCGTCGCGCTCTTCGGCGGGAGCGCTCTCGGTCCGCTCGCGCTCGGGCCCGTCGCGCCGACGATCGTCGTTCCCGCGCTCGCCGACTGGTGGATCGCGCTCACGCTCCTGGCGATCCCGCAGCTCCCGCTCTCGATCGGCAACGCGATGGTCTCGACGGAGGATGTCGCGCGCTCGTACTTCGGGCGCGGCGCCTCGCGCGTGACCGCGACGCGCTCCGCCGTGTCGATGGGCCTCGCGAACCTCGCCGTGGGCCTCTTCGCGGGGATGCCGCTGTGCCACGGCGCCGGCGGCCTCACGGCGCACCACCGCCTCGGCGCACGTACCGCCGCGGCGACGCTCACGATCGGCGCCGTCTGCCTCGCGATCGGGCTCGTTCTCGGCGGATCCGCGCTCGAGGTGATCACGCGAGGCGTACCGCCCGCGTTCCTCGGCGCGCTCCTCGCGTACGTCGGCTGGGAGCACCTCCAGCTTTCGCGCGCGCTCCGCGGCCGCTCGCAGTGGGTCACCTGCCTCGCGGTCGCCGCCGTCGCGACGGCGGCCGGCAACCTCGCCGCCGGCGTCGTCGTCGGCATCGCGGCCTCGTACGGTGCGCCGATGGCGCGCTCGCTCCGCGAGACGGTGCGCGGCCGTACCGCGCGGGAGGTGTAGCGATGCCCTTCAACATCGGCGGCCCCGAGATGATCTTCGTCGTCGTGATCGTGCTGATCGTGTTCGGCGCGGGCAAGCTGCCGGACGTGCTCGGCCAGCTCGGCCGCGGCGTGCGGACGTTCCGCGACGAGGCGGCCGGCGAGGCGCCGCGTGCGGCGGCGGAGAAGACCGAGAGGGCCTAGCGAACCGAGGCTGTCAGAGCGCCATCCGCCCGCGGATCGGTCTCCCGGTACCAGGAATTCGGTATCGGCGTGCCATGCCCCCAGGCGCTCCTCGACGGAGGATGCCCGTCGACGCGCGAGCCGGATGACCGGTCCCGCATGGGACCGTGAGCGGAGGGGTGCCGTGGCTGCGAAGGGCCGCTACTCACGACGGACGTTCCTCAAAGGAGCGGGCGCGACCGCGGCAGGTACCGCGGCGGTCGCCTGCGGGACGACCGGGATCGGGCCCGGGCCGGTCACGGCGCAGCCCGTCGCGGTGCGCGTGGGGCCTGCCGCGAACGCGCCGGGCACGCAGCTGTCGCGTGTCACGGTGAACGGGACGCTCTACGAGGCGGCCGTCGACGCCCGCTGGACGCTCGCCGAGATGCTCCGCGAGCAGCTCGGCCTCACCGGCACGAAGGTGGGCTGCGACCGCGGCGAGTGCGGCTCCTGCACCGTCCTCGTCGACGGCAAGCCCGTGCTGTCGTGCCTCACGCTCGCGACCGAGGTCGCCGACAAGCAGATCACGACCGTCGAGGGCCTCGCGGTGGGAGGCAAGCTCAACCCGCTCCAGGAGGCGTTCTGGGAGACCGGCGCGGTGCAGTGCGGCTTCTGCACGCCGGGGATGCTCATGAGCGCGACCGCGCTCCTCGCGGCGAAGCCCAAGCCGACCGAGGACGAGGTCCGGCTCGCCCTCTCGGGCAACCTCTGTCGCTGCACCGGCTACCGAAAGATCGTCGAGGGCGTCCTGGTCGCTTCCGGCCAGGCGCCGAAGGCGTAGGGGAGGGCGGGAGATGGCGAAGAAGAAGCTCTCCGAGAAGGAGATCCTCGCGCTGCTCGACGACCCGCAGTTCCACCTGGCGGTCGCGGAGTACCCGACCGAGCACCAGGACGAGATCGACGCGATCGACGAGTACATACGCCGGGTCACGCCGTCGCTCGCGCCGTGGGTCTCGGCCTCGAACCCGGCCGAGACGCGGATCGTCGGCAAGCGCGTGAAGCGCGTCGAGGACCCGGTGCGCCTCACGGGCCAGGCGATGTACGCGACGGACGTGAGCCTCCCGGGGATGCTCCACGCCGCGATCCTGCGGTCGCCGCACGCGCGTGCGCGCATCGAGGACATCGACACGTCGGCGGCGGAGGCGCTGCCGGGCGTACGCGCGGTCCTCACCTACAAGAACGTCCCGACGGAGGGCGGCGCGAAGACCGGCTCGAACCCGGACCGGTACGCCGTCCAGCGCGACGTCAACTTCGCCGGCGAGGAGGTCGCCGCCGTCGCGGCCGAGGACGCGCACACGGCGCGGGAGGCCCTCGACCTCATCAAGATCAAGTGGAACGTCCTCCCGTCGATCACCGACATGAAGGAGGCGCTCCTCGCGAGCGCGCCCGACCTCGCCGGGACGAGGACGGGCAACAAGACGCCGGCGTCCGCCCCGACGAAGCGCGGCGACTTCGCCGCGGCCTACGCGTCGGCGCCGATCAAGCACGAGGGTACGTACACGACGACGACCCTTCAGCACGCGACCCTCGAGCCGTACGCGACCGTCGTCCGCTGGGACGCTCCGGACCACGTCACGGCCTGGGCGAGCACGCAGTACGCCCCCGGCATCCGGAGCGGCCTCGCCGGGTACTTCGGCCTGCCGCGGGCGCGCGTGCGCGCGATCGCGGAGAACACCGGCGGCGGCTTCGGCAGCAAGACCGGCGCGAACCGCGACGCGATCATCGCGGCCGTCCTCTCGAAGATGACGCTTCGCCCGGTCAAGGTCGCGTTCGACCGGCCCGGGAACTTCAAGGCCGCGACACACCGCTTCGCCGACATCCTCACGCTCAAGGCCGGCGTCACGTCCGACGGGAGGCTCGTGGCGTACGAGGGCTTCAACTACGGCGACGCCGCCGCGTACCGCGGCGGCGCGAGCGCGATCGTCCCGCTCCAGCGCCTCTACCGGGCCGACAACGCGACGTTCACCTACCAGGGCGTGATCACGAACCGGCCGCCCTCGGGCGCGCAGCGGTGCGTCGGCGACCCGCAGGGGACCTGGGCGCAGGAGATCTTCATCGACGAGCTCGCCGAGAAGGCCGGGATGGACCCAGTCGCCTTCCGGCTCAAGAACTTCGAGACGAAGATCGACCAGGACACGAAGCGCACCTGGGCCAGCTGCGGGATCGTCGAGTGCGTCGAGCAGGGCGCGAAGGCGATCGGCTGGCAGCAGAAGTGGCACAAGCCCGGAGCCGCGATCCGCGGCTCGAAGGCGCATGGCATCGGCATGGCGGCGCACGCGTGCGCGCACGGCGCGATGAGCCTGCCGATGTCCTCCGTCGTGCGGATCGACCAGGCCGGCGCGATCGACATCAACCAGGGTCTGACCGAGATCGGCGGCGGCCAGTCGACGACGATGATGATGATCGCCACCGAGACCGTGGGCGCGTCCCTGAAGGACGCGTATCCGACCTGGGGCGACACGGGCTTCGTGTCCGACACGGGCGGGACCTGGGGCAGCCGCGGCACGATCTCCGCGGGGAGCGCGGTTCGGAACGCAGCGCTCGACCTCAAGGCCCAGCTCCTCGTGGAAGCGACGAAGCCGCGCGGCTCGAGCAACAAGCCGCTCCTCGAGGGCAAGCCCGAGGACCTCGACACCGCGGACGGCTACGCGTTCCTCAAGGCCGACCCGTCGAAGCGCGTCGCGCTCAAGGACATCGTCTCGGCGACCGGATCGCCGATGATGGGCCGCGGCACGCACGTCGTGCCGGCGGGCGTCGCGATGAGCGTGTTCGCCGCGGGCTTCGCCGAGGTCGAGGTCGACCTCGACACGGGCGAGATCACGCTGCTCCGCTACATCGCGACCGACGACCTCGGGAAGGCGATCAACGTCCTCGGGGCCGAGCAGCAGATCGAGGGCGGCGCCTCGATGGGCATCGGCATGGCGCTCGGCGAGGAGCTCAAGTTCGACGGGCCGGGCAACTTCCCGGTGAACGCCAACTGGGAGAACTACGCGATGCCGACGGCCCTCGACCATCCCAGGTGGGCGGACTTCAGGCCGATCCTCGTCGAGCCCGGTGACGCCATCGGGCCGTACGGCGCGAAGGGCCTCGCGGAGCCTCCGACGGCTCCGCCGCCGCCCGCCATCGCGAACGCCGTCTACAACGCCATCGGCGTGCGCATCCACGACGCGCCGATCACGAGCGACAAGATCCTCGCGGGCATCAAAGAGAAGGGGCTCCGGGCATGAAGAGAGGAGCTGACCCGAGATGAAGCGTTTCGAGCACACGAGCGCCACATCCGTCCAGGACGCGGTCAGGCTGCTCTCGGTCCAGAACGCGCGCGTGCTCGCGGGCGGCACCGACCTCGTGATGCTCATGAAGGAGGGCCTGCTCGCGACGGAACGCGTCGTCGACCTCAAGGCGATCCCCGGGCTGGACAGGATCCAGCAGGACCGCGGCGAGATCCAGGTCGGCGCGATGGCGCGCCTCGCGGACGTCGCGGCGTCGGGGCTCCTCATCGAGAAGGCGCCCGCGCTCGCGCAGGCGGCCGCGGCGGTCGCGACCCCACAGCTGCGGAACATGGGGACCCTCGGCGGGAACGTCGCGCAGAAGGTGCGCTGCTGGTACTACCGCGACGCCGACCGCGCCGACTGCTACAAGCGGAACGGATCCTACTGCTACGCGATCTTCGGCCAGAGCGACCTCCATGCCATCTTCGACGGCGCCGCGTGCTTCGCGGTCTCGCCGTCCGACACCGGGGTCGCGCTGACCGCGCTCGACGCGAAGATGGTCATCGCCGGCCCGGAAGGACACCGGATCGTGCCGGCCGACGGGTTCTTCGTCGGTCCCGACACCGACTACCTGCGCGAGACGGTCCTCGCGCAGAACGAGGTCCTCACCGAGGTGCGGATCGCCGAGAGCGACCTCGCGACGAAGAGCGTCTTCCTCAAGGCCGCGCAGCGGAAGTCGATCGACTTCGCACGCGCCTCCGTGGGCGTCGCGATCGCCGGCGGCCCGGTCGTGCAGCGTGCCCGCATCGTGCTCGGCGGCGTCGCGCCGACGCCGCACCACGCGACCTTGGCCGAGGAGTACGTCACCGGCAAGCGGCTCGACGCCGACGTCATCGCGAAGGCAGCCGCGCTCGCGGTCGAGGGCGCGAAGCCGCTGCGCTCGAACGCCTACAAGATCCAGCTCGCACAGGGTCTCGTGCGCAAGGCACTGACCCGGCTCGCGGCCTGAGAAAGGGAGGGAACGTCCACATGAACGAGCCCGAGATCACGCCGCGAGCCCCTCTCGACGCCGAGGCCGCGGGAGCGCCGCCCGACGAGCCGATCTCGCGCCGCCGCCTCGTCGCGGGCGGCATCGCCGCGATCGGCGCCGCCGCCGTGGCGGCGGCCACGTTCGGACGCGCGGCGAGCGCCGTCACGTCGCAGCTGCCGCTCTCGAAGGCCGTGGTCGTGTCCGACCCGAGCCTGTGCGTCGGCTGCCTCGCCTGCGAGGTGAACTGCTCGACCTGGCACGCCTCGGTCGGCAGGTCGGCCGAGCCGCGCATCCGCATCATGGCGACCTCGCAGGTGAAGCTGCGCGCGGAGCTCGCGGCGTTCCTGCCGTCCCGCTCCGGATACACGCCGGCGACCTGCAAGCAGTGCCCGACGCCGTGGTGCGTCGAGAACTGCCCGACGGACGCGTTCCTGATCGACCCAGTGACGGGGAACCGCTATATCGACGAGAAGGCGTGCATCGCCTGCGGCAAGTGCGAGGTGGACTGCCCGGTCGAGTGGACGGGCACGCTCGCGCACAAGGGCGAGGCCATCTCGAGCAAGCGCGTCTCGTTCGACGCCACGAAGAACGTCTTCACGAAGTGCGACCTCTGCATCGGCCGCGAAGGCGGTCCGATCTGCGTCGAGCGCTGCCCCGTGAACGTCGCCATCAAGGCCGGCTACGTCAGGTCCGACACGATGTGCCTCGAGCTCAGGGCGGCGACCCCCGAGCAGTTCGAGCGCACGGTCTAGGACATGAGGAGGACGCGGAGATGAGGGCCAAGACGCTCGCGCTCTTCACCGACATCGTTCTCGTCGCGCTCGTCATCGGCGGCGCGGCGTGGCTGTTCCTCGCGGGGATCCCGGCCGGCGCCTGGACCACCGACAAGACCATGCTGCCGCTCAGCGTCGACGGCTCGCGCGCGCTCCTCCTCCTCACCGCGGCCGGCGTCGTCGCGGGGATGTTCCTGACGCTCGTCGCGCGGCGGGTGCCCGACCGGATCGTCGGTCGGGACGCGATCCGCTACAGCGGCTACCAGCGGCTCGTGCACTGGGCGTTCGCGATCGGCTTCATCCTCGACTTCGTCACCGCCGCGTGGATCCTGCGCTGGCTGTGGCTCGAGACCTCGCCGGCGATCCTGCCCGCGCTCTACCTCGTCCACTTCATCGGCGCGAGCCTGATCATGTTCGCGGCGGCGATGTTCGTCACGACCAGTCGGGTCCGCGGCGAGCAGGATCTCTTCCCGCGCCGGCGTGACGTGGGCCCCGCGCTGGCGCGGCTCTTCGGCTACCTCGGCGTGTACGGCGAGCCGGGCGTGCTCGGCATGCGCTGGCCCGAAGGGTGGCAGAAGGGTACGCAGGCGTGGCTCGCGGGGATCGGGATCCGGCCCGCGGAGCGCGAGGGCAAGTTCCTCGCGGCCGAGAAGGTCCTCTCGTTCACGCCGCTCGCGATCCTCTCCCTGGTGGTGATCGGCACCGGGCTCATCAAGGCGGCCCGCTACTTCTTCGTGATCCCGGAGAACGTGACGTCGTGGGCGACCTGGCTCCACGGCCTCAGCACGTGGGGCGTGCTCTTCGTGGTCGGCGCCCACGTCGCGGCGATCCTGCTCGTGCGGAGGAACCGCCCGGGCATCCGGGCGATGGTCACGGGCCGCATGGACCTGCACCATGTCGAGGAGGAGTTCCCGGCGTGGGCCGACGAGCTGCGCCGCGGTGAGCCCCGCTCACCGGCACGTGAAGCCGTCCACGCGCCCAGCACGCCCGGCGACTAGCGCCGCCGCGGCGCTCGCGGCGATCGTCCTCGCGTCCTGCGCCGCAGGGACGGGCGGCGCAGGACGCGAGCAGGCGTCTCCTGGGCCGGACCTCGCCGGCAAGGCCTTCGCGCCGCGCGGCCCCTCGGTGCCGACGGCGGCCGCCACGCCGACCGCGGCTCCGACGCGCGCGGTCGCGATCACGAAGGCCGCCAGCGAGCGCGGCGAGCGGTACTTCCTCCTGAACGGCTGCTTCGCCTGCCACGGACCCGCAGGCGAGGGCTACATCGGCCCCCGCCTAGCGGGCACAGGCCTTCCCTACGAGAGCGTGCTGAACCAGGTCCGCTCCCCGCAGACGAGCCGCATGCCGCGATTCGCGGCCGCGGCGCTCACCGACGACGCGGTCGCGGACATCTACGCGTTCCTGCGGAGCCTGCGGCCCTAGCGGGCCGCGATCCGGGCGAGATCGGCGGCGACGTCGACGTCGTCGAGACGGCCGAGCGCATCGCCGACCTCGAGCACCGCGACGTCGCTGCGCGCGTCGAGGATCGCGCGCGCGCCCACGTCGCCTTCGAGCGCGCCGACCGCGGGGAACAGGTCGCGGCGCAGCAGGGTCGGCGGCGACCGGCGGCCGTCGCGCGACGACATGACCGCCGCGGCGCCGGTCTCGCGCTGCCGCGCGACGAGCGCGTCGACGAGCGCGCTCGTGACGAGCGGCTGGTCGCCGAGGAGCACGACGACGGCGTCGGCATCCGCCGCGGCCCGCACGCCCGCGTGCAGCGACGTCGACTGCCCGAGCGCGTGGTCCTCATTCACGACCGCACGCGCCCGGCCCAGACGGATCCACGAGACGAGCTCGCCGCGCCCGTGGCCGAGGACGACGATCACCTCGGACGCGCTGGACCCGTTCGCGGCGTCCACGACGTGCTGGAGGAGCGGCCGGCCGTCGAGCGGCGCGAGGAGCTTGCGCGCGCCGTAGCGGCGCGCCTCGCCCGCGGCGAGGATCACGGCAGCCACACGCTCCACCGGGAGCTCGACGGGGAGGCCAGCGTCGCGCCAGGCGGCGAACCCGCCGACCACGTCGGTCGTCTCCGTCAGTCCGAGCTCGTGCAGCCGGACCGCCGCGAGCGTCGAGGCGTAGCCGCCGTCGCAGAGGAGGATCAGGCGGCCCTCCCGTCCGAGAAGGCGCGGGTCGCGGTGCGCGGAGGTCCGGTCGACGCGCCATTCGAGGACGCTCAGCGGGACGTGGATCGATCGGGGCACGATCCCCTCCGCGCGGCGCGCCTCCGCCGAACGGAGGTCGACGAGCGTCCAGCCTTCCGCCATCGCCGCGTACGCCGCGCGCGGCTCGAGCCGGCGCAGGCGGGCCTGCGCCGCGGAGAGGACGTCGTCGATGGTCCGCCGGCCCACGATCGCGGACGAGTAGAGGCCATCCGCGCCGCGACGGGGCAATGCCGGACGGCCCAGATCGCTGGGTCTTCCGACCCTGTCTCGCTAGGCGCGCACGGTGCGCCGGGTGAGCACGCGCGCGAGCGCGACGAAAACGGCGGCGCCGATGAGCGCCACGACGATCGTGCCGATGGGTCCGCTGCGCTCGTCCGCGGGCACGACGAGGACGAAGAGCCACGCGCCGACGACTGCGCCGAGGACGCCGACGAGGATGTCGCCGACGAGGCCGTAGCCGCTCCCCTTCATGACGAGTCCCGCGAGCCAGCCGCCAATGAGGCCCACGACGAGCAGGACGAGCGGTTCCACCTCCTGGAGCGTCGCGGCGCCACCGCGCGCGGGCATGACCGGACCGTCATGCGGAAAGAAAGGAACGAAAGAAGGAGCACCCTCTGGGTGCTCCTTCTCTGGTCCGCGCGCCGCGCGCTAGATCTTCGGCTGTGCGAGTCCCAGCTGCTGCATGAGGCCCGCGAGGTCGAAGTAGGAGCGCTCGCGCTGGATGAGGCCGCTCCGGAACTTGCTGACGATCGCGATCCGGAGCTCGACCGGCTTGCCGGTCGCGGGGATCGGGCCCATCGGCGACGCGAGCGTCCCGGTGTGCGTGCCGCGGTAGACGACCTCGGAGACGAGCTGGTCGCCTTCCGCGACCTGGTTCGTCACCTCGGTGGTGCCCTGCGGGAAGGCCGTCTTCCAGGCCTTGACGGACGCAACGATCTGCGGCTTGCCCTTGTACTTGCCCGTGGGGTCCGACGTCTCCGCGTCCTCGGCGTACGGCGCGTGATCGAGGTCGCCCTTGCCCATGGCGGCGACCCACTGCTTGAAGGTCGCGCTGTTGTCAGCGACGACCGGTCTGTCCTGTGTGAGCGTCATATGTGGTTGCCCTTCTTTCTCGTCTCACCGTACCACAATACTGGGAAAAAGCCAGTAACAACCACTAATGTCATCATCATGGGTGAGATGCGTGGAACGGACGCGGGCGGCGACGGCGTCGCGGCGGCGCTCGCGCTCATCGGGCACAAGTGGACGCTGCTCATCGTCCGCGACCTCATCGGGGGACCCCGCCGCTTCACGCATCTCCAGCGCTCGCTCGGGGCCGATCCGAAAGTGATCACCGCGCGGCTGCGCGAGCTCGAGGCGGCGGGGCTCGTCTCCCGGACCACGTACGCGGAGGTCCCGCCGCGGGTCGAGTACGCGCTGACCGCGCGCGGCCGGTCGCTGCGTCCTGTCGTGGACGCGCTGCGTCACTGGGGATCCCGTGGCCGGAGGAAGCCGCCGCGCACGGGATGACGGGCGGGTCATGACGGGACGGCGCCGCGCGCGCACGGTAGGTGCATGAGCACCTTCGACGGCTCCGAGATCCTCACGCTCCAGGAGTTCCGGCTGCACGCCGCGGACACCGACGGCACGGTCGCCCGCCTCGTCGCGACGGCCTCCGCGCCGGGAGACGGCGGCGTGCCCCTGCTCACGAGCGTCCACGATCCGCGCGACGTCGCGACGCTGCGTGTCGTCCCGGCGGAGGCGACCGACACCGGCGCTGCCGGTCGGGAGCGGACGCTCGGCGGGCTCGTGTCGAGCTGGCAGCCCGCACGGCGCTACCAGGCGCGGCTCGCCGAGCGTGCGATCGAACAGCCTTCCTCCTACCGACTCGCGGTGACGGAGTCGGGGATCAACGACGAGCAGGTCGCGCCGGCCGGCGCCTGGGTCGGCGACGGAGCCGGGGAGCCCGTCGCGCTCCTCTGGATCGGGATACCCGAGACCACGCATGCGGGACTCATGATCCTCGTCGGCCGCTACGACGAGGCGTCTCTCGTCCAGGACGCAGAGCCGCTCCCGCTCGCGCGTGCGCTCGGCGTGCGCATCTACGAGAGCCGGCGCGAGGGCACGAGCGCGCGGGCGTCTAGCGCGACGCTGGCAGAATGAGCGCGTGAGGATCGGGCCCTCATGAGAGGCAAGGGTCCGGCGGCGCGGCCGGCCGACCCGAAGGTCCGCGTCCTGCTCGCGATCGGCGACGAGGCGCTCGCGAGGACGGTGGAGTTCGCGCTGCGCCATGGGGCGTACGTCACCCGCTCCGTCGCGACGGTGAGCGAGGCCCGCGCCGCGATCGCCGAGTGGGCACCGCAGCTCGTCATCGTGCACGTCGACCTCGAGGACGGGGCCGCGATGCAGCTCATCGACGAGGTCGGCGGGCGCGAGCGCATGGCGGCCATCGCGCTCACGCGCCGGAGCGATCTCCGCGGCAAGCTCGACGCGTTCGAGCGAGGCGCCGACGACTACATCGGCATCCCCTTCGTGCCGGACGATCTCGTCGCGCGCGCGCACGCAGTCGTGCGGCGCGTGCACGGCGGCGCGCGCGGGCTCGTGCCTCGGCTTGGGATCGGCGACCTCGAGATCGACGTGCTGAACCGGAGGGTCCGCGCCGGCGGGTCGGAGCTCCACCTGACCTCGCTCGAGCAGGCGCTCCTCTACCTCCTCGCGGCGAACGCGGGGACGGTGCTCACTCGCGAGCAGATCCTCGACGCGCTCTGGGGGTCCGACTTCGTGATCGAGAGCAACGTCGTGGACCGCCACGTCCGCGCGCTGCGCGCCAAGCTCCAGAACGACTGGCACAAGCCCCGTTACATCGAAACGGTGCCCGGCACCGGCTACCGGTTCGTCACGGTCGAGGGCGCGCCCAAGGACTGACCCGTCGGCCGGATGACGGGACCGTCATGCGAGCGGACCGGACCTCCGGCAGCGTGAGCCTGCGGGACCGCACGCGGGGGAGGCGGCGATGGACGCGCAGAACGTGCTTGTCGTCGAGGACGACCCTGCCCTGAGCCTGCTCGTCGGCGAGCTCCTCACGGAGGCCGGGTACCGGCCGATCACGATCCGGGACCACGCGCAGATCGGCGCGTCGGTCGACCGCTGGCGGCCGCGCTGCGTGATCCTCGACGGAGAGGTGGACGCGACCGGCGCGGGACACGACTGGGAGGACGCGGCCGCCATCAGGCGGGCGCATCCGGACCTGCCGGTCGTCATGTTCACGGCGGACCCCGTCGCCGTAGCCGAGGCCCGCGCGGGCGGATCGGACCGCAGCCGCGCCGCGGGCTTCGCCGGCGTGCTCGGCAAGCCGTTCGTGATCGAGGAGTTCCTCGCCACCGTGAGGGCCGCCGTGGACGGCGGGCCGCGGCTACCGGACGGCGCGCCGGAGGCGATCGCCGTGTTCCCGCATGTCGGCCGGCTCGCGGCCGACTGGCCATCGACGGATGTGTTCGGCACGATCGTCCACGAGCTGCGCGGCCCGCTGACGGCGATCCGTGGCCAGCTCCAGCTGGGCCAGCGCCACATCGGCCGCGATCCGGCACGCCAGCAGCGCTCCCTGGACATCGCGATCGGGCAGGTCGACCGGATGGCGCGCCTGATCGACGAGCTCGCCGACCTCTCGGGGCTCGCCTCGAACGGGCTCAGCCTCAAGGTCGTCGCGTTCGACCTCGCGTCGTCGGTCGCGGACGCGGTCGGCCGCCACGATCACGCGGAGTCGGGCCGCATCACCTTCGATCGGCCGCACGCCGCGGTGCCGGTCCGTGGAGATCCCGACCGGATCGCCCAGATCCTCGACAACCTGATCGTCAACGCGCTCAAGTACAGCGCGCCCGAGGCGCACGTCGACGTCGCGCTGGCGACGTCCGGCGGGCACGCGCGGGTCCGCGTCGCGGATCACGGGGTCGGCGTGCCGGCGGACGAGCGGGACCGGCTCTTCGCACCGTTCTTCCGGTCGTCGGCCACGCGCGACATCCCTGGCACCGGGCTCGGCCTGCACATCAGCAGGCGGCTCGCGGAGCGCCACGGCGGGCGGCTCTGCCTCGACGCGAGCTCGGACGCCGGCAGCGTGTTCGTCTTCGAGCTCCCCCTCGCGCCCGCCCCCGACTGACGGCACCCTACAGCGGCCCGCAGGCTGCCCTTGCCGGGCGGCGGTATAACGGTCGGACGGCGACGGTCCGCGCCGAACCTCGATGGCCTTCCCCCAGCGGAGGCCCTCGCTCGAGGCAAAGGGGGGCGTACTCCCGGACGCGCATCGGCGCACCTTCGTGCCGCGCGCGGCGCTGCTGGGGAGACCGCGGAGCGGCGTACGAAGGGAGACCGCGATGCCGAAGCACAAGGACCTCAAGCGGGTCGTCCGATCCCGCATGCGCAAGACCGGGGAGTCGTACACCGCCGCGCGCCTTCAGGTGACGAGGAAGCGGGGACCGGACCTCGCCGTCCTCGCCGGGCGGAGCGACGGGACGGTGAAGCGCGCCACCGGCAAGGGCTGGCCGGAGTGGGTGCGCGTCCTCGACGCGGCCGGCGCGAAGGAGAAGCCGCACCGGGACATCGCGAGGTACGTCGCGTCGCTCGGGATCCCGGGCTGGTGGAGCCAGACGGTGACGGTCGGCTACGAGCGGATCCGCGGGAAGCGCGAGATCGGCCAGCGGAGCGACGGCCGCTACGCGCTGAGCAAGAGCCGCACGTTCGCGGTGCCGGCGTCCCGGCTGTTCGACGCGTTCGCGAAGCCGCGAGTGCGCGTGCGCTGGCTGCCCGACCCGCTCTCGGTGCGGCGCTCCGCGCCCGGCAAGGTGATCCGCATGGAGCGGAGGGACGGGACGCGGATCGACGTGTGGTTCACGGAGAAGGGTCCGTCGAAGACGACTGCCGCGCTGGAGGAGACGAACGTCGGGGACCGCGCGACGGTCGAACGCAGGAAGGCCTACTGGGCCGAGCGCTTCGATGCGCTCGCCGCGATCCTCCGGTGACGACGGCGGGGCCGGCGGCGCGCCGGCCCCGCGCTACTTCGGGTCGAGCTCGAGCGCAGCGGAGTTGATGCAGTAGCGGAGGCCGGTGGGCTCAGGTCCGTCCGGGAAGACGTGCCCGAGGTGGCCGCCGCACGTCGCGCAGAGCACCTCCGTGCGGACCATGCCGTAGGTCACGTCCGTGTCCTCGGCGACGGCGCCGGGCTCGGGCGCGTAGAACGCCGGCCAGCCGCAGCCGGAGTCGTACTTCGTCTCGGAGCGGAAGAGCTCCGTGCCGCATCCCGCGCACCGGTACGTACCCGGCGTGAACGTCTTGTCGTACTCGCCGGTGAATGGCCGCTCCGTGGCCTTCTTCCGGAGGACGCGGTATCGGTCGGGACCGAGCGCGGCGCGCCACTCCGCGTCGGAGCGCTCGATCCTCGCCATGCCGTCGAGGGTACCGCCCGGGTCGGATCTCGATACCGTGGGGGCCGGCGTGATGCCGGGGAGGTCGAACGATGAAGGTCGCATGTGTCCTCGCGAACGGCTTCGAGGACTCCGAGTTCAGGCAGCCGTACGACGCCCTGCGGGACGCGGGTCATGAGGTCACGATCGTCGGCATGCAGGCCGGCGCGCGCCTCGCCGGCGACAAGGGCAAGGAGGCCGCGACCGTCGAGCGGTCCTTCGGCGACGTGCGGCCGGACGACTTCGACGCGCTCTTCATCCCCGGCGGATCCTCGCCGGACCGCCTGCGCGCGCACGAGGCCCCCGTCGCGTTCGTGAAGGCGTTCTTCGACGCGCGGAAGCCGGTGCTCGCGATCTGCCACGGCCCGCAGCTCTTCATCACCGCGGGCACCTACAAGGGCTACCGCCTCACGGCGTGGCGGACGATCCAGGCGGACCTGCGCCTCCTCGGCGCGGACGTCGTTGACGAGGAGGTCGTGGTGGACCGAGGTGTCGTCACCTCGCGGCAGCCGCAGGATCTGCCCGCCTTCATCCGCGAAGGGCTCGCGGCGCTCGGGCGGGTCCCGGCGGCGCGGTAACGGTCCGCGTGCCGTTCAAGAGCAAGGCGCAGCGGCGGAAGTTCGCGCAGCTCCTCGTCGAGGGCAAGATCAAGGACGAGACGTACGAGCAGTGGAACCGCTCGACCGGCCGCAGGGTCCTGCCCGAGCGCCTGCACCCGAAGAAGAAGGACGGTCGCGATACCACGAAGTCGAAGGCCGTCGCGAAGCGGAGGAGACCGCCCCGGAAGCCCAAGCGCTAGGTCATCAGGCGAGGTGGTTCGACCTCCCGCCCCACGCTTCCGGAGCGACGTCGGCGATCGACTCCGAGAAGGTCCACACGTGTCCGCCGAGATCCTGCGCCGTGTACTGCCGTTCGCCGTACGGATGATCGGCGGGCGCCGAAAGGACCCGCGCCCCGTGCGACCGCGCGCGCGCGTGATGGGCGTCCGCATCCGCCACGCGCACCACGACGGAACACGACGTCTGGCGCGGGGATCCGCCAGCACGACGCTGCGTGATGGCGACCGCGCCGTCCCCGACGTTGAGCTGCGCGCGATGGTCGCCGGCGCGCCAGCGCTCGGTGAAGCCGAACGCCGCGCACAGCCAGTCGACCGCCTCGCCGACGTCCTCGTAGCCGAGCACCGGGATGACCGCGGATGTGGGCATGGAGCGGTTCCGCTTGAGCGCCATTGGGGGGCCACCTTCCCTGCGGGTCGCCGGGCATGCGACCGCTATCGGCGTGCGAGGGTAATGCCGGCGGCCGGTCACACTTGTCGAGAGCGATGAGGATCCTGCTCGCGGCGATCGTGGCCGTCGTGTGCGCCGCCCCGGTCGCGACCGCGCCCACGCCCGCGGCCTCGGCTCCGGCGCTTTCGCCGACGGCCGCTCCCGCGGTCGCCCCGACGCCGTCGCCCGCGCCGACGCCGTCCCCTTCGCCGACGCCGCGCCCGGACCCGGTCGCGGCGGCGGATCCCGCCGGGCTCGCCGCGCAGATCGCGGCGGCCGAGCGCGCGGTCCGCGACCCGGCGACGAGCGAGGCGGACGCCGCGTGGATGGGGCACCAGGCGCAGGTCGCCTACCGCGCGCTCGCCACGCGTCGGGACCAGCACGCCGCGGTGGTCGCCGCGGTCCCGGAGGATCTGCGCACCGCCGTGAGCCGCAACCTCGCGGCGACGGCCGACCTCCGCTCGATGACGAGCCCGCGGACGGAGCTGCCGCCCTGGCGGATCGTCGCGCCCGCGCCCGCGGACACGCTCCTCGCGCATTACCGCGCGGCGGAGGCGGAGTTCGGCGTCCCGTGGCCGTACCTCGCGTCGATCCACCTCGTGGAGACGCGCATGGGCAGGATCCGCGGGACGTCGACGGCCGGCGCGCAGGGGCCCATGCAGTTCATGCCCGCGACGTGGGCCGCGTACGGCCGGGGGGACATCAACGACGACGGCGACGCGATCCGCGCGGCCGCCCGGTACCTCCAGGCGAACGGCGCGCCCGCGACGATGGACAACGCCCTCTTCCGCTACAACAACGACGTCCGCTACGTCCGCGCGGTCACCGCGTATGCGGAGGTCATGCGCGCGGAGCCGGCCGCGTACCGCGGCTACCACGGCTGGCAGGTCTACTACCTCACGGTGTCGGGCGACGTGCTGCTCCCCGTCGGCTACTCGAGGTGATCGGCTAGCCACATCGTCACCTTGCCCGCCCGGCGAGCGTGCGGGCCGTGAGTATCCGTGCCGTGGCGATCGGCTGGCGCGCGCGAGATCCACCCGTGCTGGAGACAACTTCCACCGCGCGGACGTCGTTGACTGCGTGCAGTGAAGCGCGCGGTCATCGCTCTGATCGTCGGACTCCTCGTCGGCCTCAGCATCCCAAGGGCCACCCCCGCGGATCTCCCGCTGCCCAACGCGGGAGGGCGCGGTGACGACGCGCCCGCGGCGGTCCGCCACCCCGAGACCCTGGCCGCGCCGGAGCCGCAGCCGCAGCAGCGCGTCGAGCCGCAGCCGCGAGCGGTCGAGCGCAGGGCGTCGTTCCCCTACGCGCCGCAGCCGCAGTGGATCCCGACCGTGCGCAACTACGACGCGGGCCGGATGGGCGAGCGCGTCCAGTTCATCGTCATCCACTACACCGCCATCTCGTACGAGCGGACGCTGCGGGCGTTCTACAGCCCGTACTCGCGCGTGAGCGCGCACTACGTCGTCCGTCAGGACGGGCACGTCGCGCAGACCCTCGGCGAGGCGGACACGGCCTGGCACGCCGGGAACTACTGGTACAACCAGCGATCCATCGGCATCGAGATCGAGCTCGACTTCGACAAGGAGCCCGATCCGCAGTACACGCCGGAGCAGTACTACGCGACGGCCGCGCTCACCTGCGAGATCGCGAAGCGCCACGGTATCCCCCTCGACCGTAGCCACGTCATCGGACACAACGAGATCCCCGGCACCGGCAAGCTCGACCCGGGCCGCCACTGGGGCTGGCCGCACTTCATGTGGCTGACGACGTTCTGCGCTCCGCCCACCGCCGACACCGTGCGGTCGGAGTGGATCACGCAGACGCCCGACCCGCTCGTCCTCGAGGGCGACGCCGCGACGGTCAGCGTCACCCTCCGCAACGCGGGCACGACCGCGTGGCGCAAGGGGACGTCGCAGGAGGCCCGCCTCGCCGTGCGGGGCAACGACCAGAGCCTCGCGCACCTCGGCGCGGGATGGCCCACCGCGGACCGGGTCGCCGCGCAGAACGAGCAGCTGGTCATGCCCGGCGGCTGGGCGACGTTCACCTTCGCGGTGAAGGGCCTCGCGCCCGGGAAGTACGTCCTCCCGCTGCGCGGCGTCGTCGACGGCGGCGCGTGGATGGACGATCAGGGCATCCACACCACGATCACCGTCATGCCGCGAGGGACGAGCACCGCCTACTAGCGTTTCCCGGCGCTCCACGCGCGGCTGTCGCACTCTGTGAGCGGCATGGAGCTCGGCCTCTACACCTTCGGCGAGGTCTCGCCCGATCCGGCGACCGGCCGCGTCGACGCCGCGCGGCGCATGCGCGACCTGCTCGAGGAGATCGAGCTCGCCGACCGCGTCGGCCTCGACGTCTTCGGCGTCGGCGAGCACCACCGTCCCGACTACGCCGTTTCGGCGCCCGCCGTGGTGCTCGCGGCGGCGGCGGCACGCACGTCGCGCATCCGGCTCACGAGCGCGGTCAGCGTGATCTCCTCCGACGACCCGGTCCGCGTGTTCCAGGACTTCGCCACGCTCGACCTGCTCTCCGGCGGCCGTGCCGAGATCATGGTCGGCCGCGGGTCGTTCACCGAGTCGTTCCCGCTGTCCGGCCACGACCTGCGCGAGTACGACGAGCTGTTCGAGGAGAAGCTCGAGCTCCTCCTCGCCGTCCGCGCGGGGGAGCGGGTGACCTGGTCGGGCAAGCACCGCGCGCCGATCCGCGACCTCCCGGTCTACCCGCGGCCCGTGCAGGACCCTCTCCCGGTGTGGGTCGCGGTCGGCGGGAACCCCGAGTCCGCCGTGCGCGCCGGAGCGCTCGGGCTCCCGATGGCGCTCGCGATCATCGGCGGGCTGCCCGAGCGCTTCGCGCCCTTCGCCGAGCTGCATCGGCGCGCGGCGCGGCAGGCGGGCCACGAGACGGCGCCCGCGCTCAGCATCAACTCGCACGGCTTCATCGCGGAGACCGCGGAGGAGGCCGCCGAGACGTCATTTGGCCCCTTCAAGTCGACGATGGACCGCATCGGCCGCGAGCGTGGCTGGCCGCCGATGTCACGCGAGGCGTTCGACGCGTCGATCGAGCCCCGGGGCGCGAACGTGGTGGGAAGCCCCGACGACGTCGTCGAGAAGATCCTGTTCCAGCACCGGGTGTTCCGGCACGAGCGGTTCCTGCTCCAGATGACGGTGGGGACGATCCCTCACGACAAGGTGCTCCGCTCGATCGAGCTGTTCGGAACGAAGGTCGCCCCCGCGGTCCGGGCGGCGCTCGGGGTCCCGGCGCGCTAGACGAGCCGACGTCCGCGGGCGAGCGCGGCGAGGTGCCCGGGAGCGGCGCGTGACGCCCCTCGCTAGTCTGGTGCGCGCATGGCCGACCACGAGCCGCGCGCGGAGCCGTCGCGGAACGAGGACTTCACGGTGTACCTGCTCCTCGCCGCGCCGATCTTCCTCGTGACGGTCGTGATCATCGTCCTCGTCGTCACGATCGGGGTCCGCTAGCGCAGGACCGCCACCCTACTGGCGCTCGCGCACCGTGTAGCGGTTGCCGTAGAACTCGATCACCGACCCGGGCTCGAGCGGCACGTAGGCGAGCCTGATCCCCGGCGCCACCTCGACCGAGCGCAGCTCGAGGCCCTGCCGGGGCACGAGCCCGTCCGTGAAGATCACCATCGCGGTCGTCCGCATGGCGCGCTTGCGCTTCGCGGCCTCGGTCCCGTGCGGCTGCGGGTCGTAGAGCCAGGCGCGGTAGCGCGGCAGGTAGTAGCGCACGAGGAGGAAGTCCTCGCGCGCGAGGATCACCGTCTGCTCCGCGTCGAAGGTCCGCTTCACGTAGTCGACGCGCGCTCGGAGGGCCGTGTCGTGCGACGCGATCGCGGCGGCCGAGAACCGCTGGGGCGTCCCCACGAACAGGAGCGCCGGCACGAGCACGAGCGCCGCGCCCGCCACGCTCCAGGCGCGCCGGCCCGCGGGATCCACGCGGCGGACGAGGCGCTCGGTGAGCGCGGCCGTGAGCACGTAGAGGCCGGGCAGGACGGATAGGACGTAGCCCCACTCGCCGATGTGGACGAGCACGTAGAAGAGGAGGCCCGGCGCGAGCCACGCGAGGAAGAACGCCGCGGGTCCCTCGGGCCGTGGCGCGCGGATGCGCGACGGCGCGCGCAGCCACGCGAGCACCGGCGTCAGGAGGAGGCCGACCAGCAGCACGCCGAAGCCGAGCAGGCCCCAGGCGAGCGCGTACACGGTGAAGCGCAGGTTGTACGAGAGCGCGTCCACGCCCTGGGCCGGGACCGAGTACGTCGTCCGCACGAAGTCGGTCTGCGCGCCGAGGGCCTGCAAGTACGTGACGAGACCGCCGGAGAGCGCGGCGCTCGGCACGAGCCACACGGCGATCCCCCCGAGCACGAGCGCTCCGCTCGCGGCGACCGCGCGCGGACCGCGCGGCCACGCGGTCCAGAGCCATAGGACGCCGAGCAGGAGGAGCAGGTCCTGCCGGAACCCGGAGACGAGGCCGAACGCGAACGAGACGAGGTACGTCGCGCGGGCGTCGGCCTGGTGGCGCGCCCACCAGAACGCCCCCGCGAGCGTCACGGCGAGCGCGCCGAGGAGCGCGTACGGGTACGCGATCTCGCCGTACATCCAGGCGAGCGGGTTGAGCGCGTAGCCGAGCGCCGCGAGCGCCGCCACCGGCGCGCTCGTGAAGCGGCGCGCGAGGAGGAACAGCGCGGCGGCGCCGAGGCCGCTCGCGAGGATCGACACGACGACGAGCGCCTGCGACGCGTCGGCGCCGGACCGCCTGAACAGGTCGGCGAGCGCGACGTAGAGGATGTAGCCCGGCGCGTGCGGCCGCTGCGCGTCGAGGTCGAAGCCGACGTGGAACCCGCCCTCGAGAGCGCGCGCGTACAGCACGGAGTCCCACGCCCACAGCTCGCGCGCGGCGAAGGGCAAGCGCGCGAGGACGACGCCCACGCCGACGAGCGTCGCCGCCAGCCAGTCGCGCCGCGTCATGCCGCGCGCGCCGCCGCGAGCCGCGGGCGGATCCACTGGAGGGCCACCGCGGCGCCGAACAGGCCGAGGCCGAGCGCGTCCGTGATCGGCTGCGGGTAGAGGAGCAGGAGACCCGCGGCGACGAGGAGGATCCGCTCCAGGATCGTCGCCGGGCGGAGCAGATGCCCGCCGACGCCGGTGACGAGCGCGGTGATCCCGGCCGCGGCCGAGACGGTCGCGACCAGCGCCTCGATCGGGTCCGTGTCACGGAGGAGGATCGCCACGCCCTCGGGCTGCGTGAACATGAACGGCACGAGGAAAGCCGGGAGCGCGAACTTCCAGGTGAGCAGCATCGTCTTGTACGGGTTCCCGCCGGTCAGCGCCGCCGCCGCGAACGGCGCGAGGGCCACGGGCGGCGAGACCTCCGAGAGCACCGAGTAGTAGAAGACGAACATGTGCGCCGCGGGCGGCGGGACGCCGAGCTGCACGAGCGCGGGGATGACCGTCGGCACCGCGACGAGGTAGGTCGCGGTGATCGGCAGGGACAGGCCGAGCACCCACAGCACGATCGCGGAGACGATGAGCGTGAGCACGAGGTTCCCGAGGCCGAGCTGCAGGATGAGGCTCGAGATCTTGAGGCCGAGGCCGGTCTGCAGGAGGATCCCGACCGCGATGCCCGCGACGGCGGTGGTCGCCGCGACCGAGAGCACCTGCCGCGTGCCGTCCGAGAGGCCCGCGATGATCCTCCGCGGCGCGAGGGCGGTCTCGCGGCGGAAGTAGGACACGGCCACCGCGAGGACGATCGACCAGAACACCGCCGTCTCGGTGCTGAAGCCGAGCACGAGGAAGACGACGATCGCGAAGAGCGACGTGTATTGGTACCAGTACCGCTTCGTGAGCCACCAGAACGAGGGCGCGTCGACGAGGATCTGCTGCGTGCGCAGCCTGCGGGCGTCGACCTCGATCGTCAGGACGATCCCGAGGTAGTACAGGAGCGTTGGCACGAGCGCCATGACGAGGATCTCCAGATACGAGATCGCGAGGATCTCGGACATGAGGAACGCCGCCGCCCCCAGGACGGGTGGTGAGAGCACGGCGCCGATGCCGCCGGCCGACAGGATCGCGCCGCTCGAGTCCCGGTCGTGTCCGGCGCGCTTCAGCATCGGGTAGGTGATCGCGCCGAGGGTCACGGTGGTCGCCACGCCGGAGCCCGACACCGTACCGAGGAGGAACGAGGCGAGCGTCACCGATCGCGCGGCGCCGGTGGGGCGGCGGCCCGTGAGCGCGAACGCGAGGTCGACGTAGAACTTCCCCGCGCCCGAACGCTCGAGCATCGCGCCGTAGATCGAGAACAGGATGATGAACTTCGCCGCCACCTGGATCGGCGTCCCGAGCATCCCGTCGAGCCCGAGGTACTGGTTGCCGATGATGTCGTCGAGGTCCTTCGGCGGCCCGCGGAACGGCCCCGGCATGAGGTCGGCGAAGTACGCGTAGAGGATCGCGACGATCCCGATCGCGGGCAGGTGCCACCCGATCGTCCGGCGACCCGCCTCCAGGATGAGGACGAGCGCGACGACGCCGAACGCGAAGTCGGCCGAGTTCGGCGTGCTGATGCGATAGATGACGTTCTCGAAGTCGTAGAAGATGTACGCGCTCACCGCGACCGCGGCGAGCGATAGCGCGATGTCGAGCGGCGTGACCTTCGCGGTCCAGCGCTTGTGCGGCGGATAGACGAGGAAGGTCATGACGAGGATCAGGGCGAGGAACGCCATGACGTAGATCTGGAGCGTCGTGACCGAGACGCCGAGGATCGGAACGTTCGGGATGAGGACGAAGCGCGTCCCCGGCAGCTCGGCGCCGGCCGCGGCGTAGTAGAGAGCGAGGAGCGCGGTCGCGACGGCGAGCACGTCGACGAACCGTGCCCACCCGCCCGTGAGGGGCCGCGTGCGGGCCTCCTGCTCGAACTCCTCGATGAGCTCGCGGCTCTTCTCGTCGATGAGCGGCGACTCGAGGTCGGGCGCCGCGATCCGCTCCGTCACGGGAGGAACGCCGCGGGACGGTGCACCGGCGTGGCGGTCACCACCGCGCCGCCGAAGCGAGCCTTTAGGTCGCACGACCAGTCGGCCGTCGCGATGCGTTGCCCGTACTCGGGGCTGATCCGTATCACGAGCCGCTCCACCTCGACGGACGGGGCGTCCTGCACGAACCCGCCGTCCTCCCGGCGGACCTGCCCCTCCCAGCGGAAGTATTCCACCGCTCTCGGGTCGGTCGACCGCACGCGGCGCACGACGAGCCTGGCGCCGCGGCGTTCGAGCTCCTCGGTCACGGGGGCGAGGTAGATCGACTGCGTGTAGGCGTACTCGAGCGCTCCACCGTCCGCGAGCGGGCCGCCGCAGCGTGTGGCGCCGTCGGTGATCTCGAGGACGCCGACGGGGGCGGCGAGCGCCGCCCCCGTCAGAGAGGTCGCGAGGAGGACGAGACCCGCTAGAGCCCTCGTCCGGTCACTTCTTCCAGACACCCTTGGATCTATAGAACTCGATCGCGCCCGGGTGGTAGTCGATCGGCGATCCCTCGACCGCCGTCTCGAGCTTCAGGTTCTTCGCCTCGGCGTGGATCGTCTCGAGCTCGCTCTTGTTGTCGAACATCGTGGTCAGGATCGCACGCGCGAGCGCGGGGTCCATGCTCGCGGGGACCGCGAGGATGTTCGCGACACCGGACACGGTGACGTCCTCGTCGTTCTTGTACGTCCCCTTGGGGATCTTCACGTCGAAGTAGAACGGCCCGTACTTGTCCGCCATCTTCTTCGTCGAGTCCTGGTGCGAGATGAACTTCACCTTGGTCGAGTTGGTGAGGTCGATGATCTGCGCGGTGGGGAGGCCGCCGCTCCAGAAGAACGCGTCGACCTTGCCGTCGCGGAGCGCGTTCGCCGAGTCCGCGACGCCGAGCCGCTCGCGCGTGATGTCCTTCGCAGGGTCGATCCCGTTCGCCTCGAGCACGCGGTTCGCGATGATCTCGGTGCCCGAGGCCGCGGCGCCGACCGAGACGCGCTTGCCCTTGAGGTCCGCCACGGTGTTGATCCCCGCGCCGTCCTTCGCCACGATGTGCGTGAAGTTCGTGTAGAGGACGGCGAGGTTCTTCGCGTCGACCTTCTTGTCGGTGAACTGCGCGCCCCTGCCCTGCACCGCGTCGTACGCCGTGTCGGCGAGCGTGAACGCGAGGTCGGCCTTGCCGTCGCGGATGAGCTGCATGTTGGCGACCGATGCCGCCGTCGACTGCGCGGACGCCGCGGTCCGGAGCTTCTTGTTGAGGAGCTCCGCGAGCCCGGCGCCGTAGACGATGTACACGCCGCCCGTGCCGCCGGTGACGACGTTCAGCGTCTTGCCGCTGAAGTCCGGCGCCGCGGTCGACGTCGCCCCGCCGGTGGCCGCGGTCGCCGTCGGTGCGGCGCCCGACCGCGGAGCGGCGCAGGCGCCGGCGACGAGGAGCCCGGCGACGAGCGGCGCGATGATGCGCGAGAGCTTCATCTTGGTCCCCCCTGTTGCGCTGGTCTGCGTGGTCTCTGCAAGCGTAGTGCGCGGCGTGTCTTGGCGGCGGCCATCCTGCGGCGCTCCTCGTCCGTCTGCACCTGGAGGGGCGGGATGGCCATCGGCCGGCCCTCCCCGTCGAGCGCGACGAACACGAGGTAGGCGCTCGCTACGTGGACGGACCGTCCCGTGAGCATGTTCTCCGCCTCCACTCGGACGCCGATCTCCATGCTCGTCGAGCCGACCTCGTTCACCGACGCCTTCGCCGTCACGAGGTCGCCGACGTAGACGGGGGCGAGGAAGGAGAGCTCGTCGATGCGCGCGGTCACGACCCGGCCGCGCGCGTGGCGCGTCGCCACGGCTCCCGCGCACTCGTCGATGAGCTTCATGACCTCGCCGCCGTGCACGTTCCCGAACGGGTTCGCGTCGGATGGCAGCATGGTCCTCGAGAAGATCGTCCGCGACGCGGAGACGGGCTTCGGCTCGAGCACGACGCGTCCGATGCTAGGCTGCCGCGCGTCGTGACGGTGCTGTCCCGCGAGGACCTCCGCGCCGCGCTCTCCGCCGCCGCGCCGATCGTCGAAGGCGCCGCGGCCGAAGCGCTCCAGCCGAACGGCATCGACCTCAGCGTCGAGCGCGTCGCGCGGCTCGGCGGCGCCGGCGCGCTCGGCGTCGAGGCGCGCGACCAGGCCGCGCGCGTGGACCTCGAGCCGGACCGCGACGGCTGGTGGACGCTCGCGCCGGGCGCCTACGTCATCGGCTACGCCGAGCGCGTGAACCTGCCGAACGACGTGATGGCGCTCGGCCGCCCGCGCTCGTCGCTGCTGCGCTCGGGCGTGACCGTGTACACGGCGGTGTGGGACGCGGGGTACTCCGGCCGCGGCGAGGGCGCGCTCCACGTCATGAACGAGCACGGCTGGCGCGTGCAGCGCGGCGCGCGCGTGGTCCAGCTCGTCTTCTTCCGGCTCGCGCGCGCCGCCGCCGAGGGCTACCGGGGCCGCTATCAGGGGGAAGGCGCGTGACGCGGCTCGTGCTGCGGGACGCGGCGCTCGCGGACGGCCGGTCGGCGAGCCTCCGCACCGGCGTGAGCCTTGCCGTGGCCGACGGCCGCGTCGAGCGCATCGCGCCGAACGACGAGGTGGACACGGCGGGCGCGGAGGTCGTGGACGCGGGCGGCGCGACGATCGTGCCCGGCCTCGTCGACGCGCACAGCCATCTCACGATGCAGGGAGGCAGCCACTGGATCGAGCGCGGCGGCGACGCGCCCGACGTGCTGCGGCAGGTCGCGCGCGACAACGCGCGACGGCTCGTGCACGCGGGCGTGCTGAGCGTGCTCGACGTGGGCGCACCGATGCACGACGGCCGGCCGCTGTCGCTCGCCGTCCGCGAGGAGCTCTCGGGGAAGCGCGGCCAGCCGCGGATCCTGGCCGCGGGCACCTGGATCGGCGCGAAGGGCTTCCCGGGCCTCTGGATCACGACGGACGGCGCCGGTCTGCGCGACGCGGCGCTCGCCCAGCTCGCGCTCGGAACGGACTTCGTGAAGATCTACATGGACCCGCCGGCGCCTTTCCGCGACGCGCCGTTCACCGCGTCCGAGCTCCGCGCGACCGTCGAGGCGGTGCACGCGAAGGGCGGGAAGGTGACGGCGCACGCGACCTGGCTCGACTGTGTGCGCGCGTGCGCGGAGGCCGGGATCGACTCCGTCCAGCACGGCTTCGAGATGGACGACGGCATTGCCGCGACGATGCGGAAGAACGACGTGATGCTCGTCTCCACGCTCTCGGTCTTCCCCTCGTGGGAGACGTTCGGTCGGACGACGACGCTCGAGCGGTTCACGTCGGAGGAGGGCCGTGCCCGTGTCGCCAAGCGGAAGGAGGGCGCGTACGCGGCGATCGCGGCGGCGAAGCGCGCCGGCGTCCGCATCGCCACGGGCACCGACTTCGGCGGCGGCTCGGTCCGCGCCGGACACCTCGCCTGGGAGGTCGAGCTCCTCGTCGACGCGGGCCTCGAGCCGTACGAGGCGCTCGCCGCGGCGACGTGGCGCGGCGGCGAGGCGCTCGGCGAGCCGGGCGTCGGCCGGCTCGAGCCCGGTGCCGACGCGGATCTCGTCCTCGTCCACGGCGATCCGCTCTCGGACCCGCGCGCGCTGTGGCGCGTGTGGGCGGTGTACCAGCGCGGCGAGCGCGTCGCCTGAACGTCGCGCGCGCCAGCGGTGCGTCCCCGCGGGCCCGCGCGATAGCGTTCCGCCGATGACGGACGAGGACCGGCAGGGCTCGATCACCATCGAGCCGAACGGCCCCTACGTCGTCGTGGGCCCGCTCACCGTCTTCGACGCCGACGGCAACGCGCACGTCGTGCCGGCCGGGAAGCGCGCGCGGCTGTGCCGCTGCGGGCACTCCGCCAACAAGCCCTTCTGCGACGACTCCCACTCGCGCGTCGACTTCGTCTCGCGCCCGCACTTCCGGCCCGAATGACGGTCGTCGCGCTCGACCACGCGCGCCGGATCGCCGTGCGGGCGCAGGCGCTCGACGGCACGGCGAAGAGCGTCCTCGACGTGGTGCGGCGCAGCGGCGGGCTCCAGCTGGACCCGACCGCTCACGTCGCGCCGAACCACGTGCTCGCGGTGTGGAGCCGCCTCGGCCGCCATGACGAGGCGGAGCTCCGGCGGCTCATCGCGCGCCGGGTCCTCGTCGAGTACGACGCATACATCATTCCCGCCGGAGAGCTGCCGCTGCGGCTCGCCGTGCGCAGGCTGTGGTACGCGAAGGGCCGGAGCGCGTGGCCCGCACGCGTGCGGGAGTGGCTCGACGCGAACGCGGCCTTCGTCCGCTACGTGCTCCGCGAGCTCGAGCGGCGCGGGCCGCTCTCATCGGACCAGGTCGAGGACCGCGCCGCCGTCTCGTGGCCGCCGCCCCCGGCGAAGCCGTCGTCCGGCTGGAACTCCGAGCGCAACAAGACGATGCTCCTCGAGCTGCTCGAGGGCCGCGGCCGCGTGCTCGTGTCGGGCCGCGCCGGCGGGAGGCGCCTCTGGGACCTCGCCGAGCGCGTCGTTCCCGTCCTCGAGCGGATCGACGACCGCCACGTCCCGGGGCTGATCGCGGAGCGCCGCGTCCGCTGGTTCGGGATCGTGCGGCCGCGCCAGAGCTTCTGGCGGGATACGTACGGGACGAAGCCCGACTACGACGCCGCCGGCGCGCGCGTCACCGTGAGCGGCGTGCGGGGCGACTGGATCGTGCGTCGCGACCTGCTCCGCGACGCCGAGCTCCCGGACCGCCTGACGCTGCTGTCGCCGTTCGACCGTCTCATCCACGACCGCGAGCGCGCCCGCGACCTCTTCGGCTTCGACTTCACGATGGAGATCTACGTCCCGAGGGCGAAGCGGAAGTACGGCTACTTCGCGATGCCCGTGCTGCGGGCGGAGCGCTTGATCGCACGCATCGATCCAGAGGTCGACCGCGCGAAGGCCGTCCTCCGCGTGAACAGGATCTTCCCCGAGCCGCGCGCCCGCGTGCCGGCCGCGCCGCTCCGCGCCGCCGTCGAGAGCCTCGCCGCGACGCTCGGGGTGCGAGCGGCGGCTCGACCCGGGCGCACGACGGGCCGCTAGTGCGAGACTTGACGTCGATGACCGCCACGTCTGCCCGGCTGCGGCGCGCCGAGACGCTCTCCGCGCATCGGCAGGCGGACATCGTGTTCACGTTCCTCGCGGGTCTGCTCATGACCGGCGTGTACCTGGACGCCTGGGCGCACATGCGCGGGCTCCCGGACTCCTTCTGGACGCCGTGGCACGGGCTCCTCTACTCGGGCCTCCTCGCGTGCGCGCTCTTCGTCGCGATCGGCAGGCTGCTCGAGCGCGGCGACGTGCGGCCGGCGCTCGGTCCGGGCTACGAGCTCTCGGCCGTCGGCGCCGCCGTCGCGGCGCTCGGCGGCGTCGGCGACGCGCTGTGGCACACGGTCTTCGGCGTCGAGTTCGACCTCGAGGCGGCGGTCAGCCCGTCGCATCTGCTCATCGCGGCGGGGATCCTCCTCCTCGTGAGCGGGCCGGCGCGGTCGGCATGGGCCGCCCGCGGCCGCGCCGGCGGGACGGCGGCGGTCAGCGTGCTCTACAGCGTCGGGATCGTCACGATCATCGCCGCCTACGCGGATCCCTTCGTCGACGTGCGCGGCGCGGGCGCGGCGCCGGCGGCCGAGCTCGCCGAGCTGGTCCGCACGAGCGCGCTCTTCGCGTTCGCCGCTCACGCGGCGATCACGGCGGGCGCCGTCCTCATCGCGATCCGGAACGGCCGCCTCGCGCCCGGCTGGCTCGGGCTGATCGTCGGAGGGAACGCGGCCGCGCTCACGCTCGCGAGCGAGGGCGTCGTCGGCGCCGCGCTGCCGGTGCTGCTCGGCGTCTCGGTCGCGGCCGGCGTGCTCGTGGCGCTCGCGGCGGCGCTGCTCCGGCCGGATCCCGAGCGCCCCGCCTCGATGTACGCCTTCGCGTTCGCCCTCTCGGCGCTGCCGTACGCGGCCTACGCGGCGGCGGTGAGCATCGCGCTCGGGACGTGGTGGTCGCCGACGTTCTGGTCCGGGGTCGTCATGATCGGCGGCCTCACCGGCGTCCTCGTCTGCGCCGTCGCCGCGCGAGATGGAGCGCGCGCCGCCCCGGCTTGAGCCGGCGGTCGATCCGCTAGACGCTCGGCAGGTCCAGGCCCTTCTCTCGCGCGAACAGAGCGGCGTCCTCGTAGCCCGCATCGGCGTGACGCATCACGCCGGTACCGGGGTCCGTGGTGAGCACGCGCTCGAGCTTGCGCGCCCCGAGCTCGGTGCCGTCGGCGACGGCGACCATGCCGGCGTGGATCGAGTTGCCGATGCCGACGCCGCCGCCGTGGTGCACCGACACCCACGTCGCGCCGCTCGACGCGTTCACGAGCGCGTTGAGGATCGGCCAATCCGCGATCGCGTCGCTCCCGTCCTTCATGCCCTCCGTCTCGCGGAACGGTGACGCGACCGACCCCGAGTCGAGGTGGTCGCGCCCGATGACGATGGGCGCGCGCAGCGCGCCGCGCGCCACGAGGTCGTTCATGCGGAGACCGAACTCGGCGCGCTCGCCGTAGCCGAGCCAGCACACGCGCGCCGGAAGGCCCTGGAACGGCACGCGCTTTCCGGCGAGGCGGATCCACCGCTCGAGCGTCGCGTCCTCCGGGAAGAGCTCGAGCACGAGGCGATCCGTCGCGGCGACATCCTCGGCGTCGCCGGAGAGCGCGACCCAGCGGAATGGGCCGCGTCCCTCGGAGAAGAGCGGACGGATGTACTCGGGCACGAACCCCGGATACGCGAACGCGTCCGCGAACCCGCCGGCCAGCGCCTCGCCGCGCAGGTTGTTCCCGTAGTCGAACGCGACCGCGCCGCGCTTCGCGAGGTCCACGATCGCGGCGCAGTGGCGCGCGATCGAGCCGCGTGCCGCGCGCACGTAGCCGGCCGGATCCCGCTCGCGCAGCCGGGCCGGATCGCTCACGTCCGGCACGTATCCGTCGAGCGGGTCGTGGGCGCTCGTCTGGTCGGTCACGACGTCGACGCGCACGCCGCGGCGCACGATCTCCGGGAGCACCGCCGCGGCGTTCGCGACGAGGCCGATGCTCCGGGGCTCGCCCGCGCGCACGCAGGCCGCCGCGCGCTCGAGCGCCGCGTCGAGCGACGGCGCGATCTCGTCGAGGAAGCCCTGGCGGAGACGGCGGTCCGCGCGCCGCTCGTCGACCTCGACGACGACCGCGACGCCGTCGTTCATGGTCACCGCGAGCGGCTGCGCGCCGCCCATGCCGCCGAGGCCCGCCGTCACGACGAGCCGTCCGCGCAGGGTGCCGCCGAAGTGCCGCCTGGCGACCGCGGCGAACGTCTCGTAGGTCCCCTGGAGGATCCCCTGGGTCCCGATGTAGATCCAGGACCCGGCCGTCATCTGGCCGTACATCGTCAGCCCGGCGTCCTCGAGCCGGCGGAACTCCTCCCACGTCGCCCACCGCGGCACGAGGAGCGAGTTCGCGATGAGGACGCGCGGCGCCCACTCGTGGGTGCGGAACACGCCAACGGGCTTGCCCGACTGCACGAGGAGCGTCTCGTCCGCCTCGAGGCGGCGAAGCGTCGCGAGGATGCGGTCGAACGCGTCCCAGGAGCGCGCGGCCCGGCCGGTGCCTCCGTACACGATGAGGTCGTCGGGCCGCTCGGCCACCTCCGGGTCGAGGTTGTTCTGGATCATCCGGTACGCCGCCTCCTGCGGCCAGCCGAGGCAGGAGAGCGCCGTGCCGCGTGGCGCGCGGACGACGCGCGCGGCGAGCGTCATCGCGCCCAGCCTACCGCCGCATCCCGCCCCGGACGGCCCCGGTCAGGCGAGGTCCTCGACGTGGTGGCGCACCGCGGCGACGAGCACCTCGCGCGCGATGACGTCCGCCATCGCCGCGATGTCGCCCGAGAGCGCGCGGTCCTCGACGAGCCGCGGCGACCGCTCCCGGACGACGGCCCGCGCGGCCTCGATCGCCGCGGTCGAGCGGAGGCCGAGGAGGTCGAGACCCTGGGCCGCGCACAGCGCCTCGATCGCGAGCACGTCGCGCGTGTTGCGCACGACCTCCGCGAGCTTGTGCGCGGCGTGCACGCCCATGCTCACGTGGTCCTCCATGCCCGCCGACGTCGGCAGGGACTCGACGGACGCGGGGAACGCGCGCAGCCGGTTCTCGGTCACGAGCGCCGCGGCCGCGTACTGCGCGACCATGAACCCGCTGTTCGCGCCCGGGTCGGGCGTGAGGAACGCCGGCAGGCCCGAGGTGTGCGCGTTCGTGATGCGGTCGACGCGCGCCTCGCTCACGTCGGCGAGCTCCGCGACGGCGATGGTCGCCACGTCGAGCGCGATCGCGACGGGCTGCCCGTGGAAGTTCCCGCCCGAGAGCACGCGCCCGTCCTCGAGGACGATCGGGTTGTCGGTCACGGCGTTGACCTCGCGCTCGAGGACGGTCCGCGCGTACGCGAGCGCGTCGCGCGAGGCGCCGTGCACCTGCGGCATGCAGCGGATCGAGTAGGGGTCCTGCACCCGCGGGTCGTCGTGCCCCCGGTGCGACGCGACGATCCCGCTCCCGCCCATGAGCGCGCGCAGGTTCGCGGCGACGGCGGCCTGACCGGGGTGCGGACGGAGCGCGTGCAGCGCCGCGTCCCACGGCCCGTCGGTCGCGCGCATCGCCTCGGCGCTCATCGCGCCGACGATGTCGGCCGTCGTCGCGAGCACGCCGGCGTCGTGGAGGGCGAGGCAGCCGATCGCGGTCATGACCTGCGTCCCGTTGATGAGGGAGAGCCCCTCCTTGGGCGCGAGCTCGATCGGCTTCAGGCCCGCGTGCTGGAGAGCCGTCGCGGCCGGCTTGCGCTTCCCGTCGTGGAACGCCTCGCCCTCGCCGATGAGCACGAGCGCGGCGTGCGCGAGCGGCGCGAGGTCGCCGGAGGCGCCCACGCTGCCGTGCTTCGGGATCACGGGGAGCACGCCGCGGTTGAGCATGTCGAGGAGGAGGTGGACGGTGTCCGGGCGCACCCCGGAGCGCCCCGCCGCGAGCGTGTTCGCGCGCAGGAGGAGGACGGCGCGGACGACGTCCTCGCCGAGCGGATCGCCGACGCCGACGGCGTGGCTCCGCACGAGGTTCCGCTGGAGGGCGCGCAGCTCGCCCTTCGGCACGCGGACGCGCGAGAGGGCGCCATAGCCGGTGTTGACGCCGTAGATCGGCTCGTCGCCGTCGGCGAGGGCGGCGACGGTCTTCGCGCTCGCCGAGACCCGGCCCTCCGCGCCGCGCTCCATGCCGACGGCCACGCCCTTCCGGGCGACGGCGACGACGTCGGCGATCGTGAGGTCGCGTCCGGTGATGCGGATCGTGGTCAGCGAGACACCGCCTCGAGGTTCTCGCGGTACCAGTCGCACAGCTCGGTGTAATGCTCCGCCGCGCGGACGGTCCAGCGCTCGTCCTCGGGCCCCGTCTGGCGCACGACCTTCGCCGGCACGCCGAGGAGGAGCGACCGCGCCGGGACCTTCATGCCCTGCGGCACCACGGCGCCGGCGCCGACGATGGTGCCGGTCCCGATGGTGTTCCCGCCAACGAGGACGCTCATCTGGCCGATGAGGACGTTCCGCTCGACGATCGCGGAGTGCACGAGCGCCATGTGGCCGATCGTCACGTCCTCGGCGATGAGCGTGGGCTCGCCCTCGTCGGTGTGGATCGTGGAGTTGTCCTGGACGTTGCTGCGCGCGCCGATCTCGATGCGGTCCATGTCGCCGCGCACGACGCAGCCGAACCAGACGGACGCGCGCTCGCCGAGGTGCACGTCGCCGATGAGGACCGCGTTCGGGGCGACGAAGGCCGTCGGATGCACGCGCGGACGCTTCCCGCGGTACGCGTAGAGGGGCATCTGGCGCTACTGTCTCACGCGAACGACGAGGAGGTGCGCCATGGCTTGCACGTGCGGGAACTGCTGCGGGGCGTGCTGCTCGAGCACGACCACGAAGCCGCCGAAGCCGACGCGCTAGCTAGGCGGCTGCCGCGACCGTCTGGATGAGGCGGTAGCCGAAGCCGCGCGAGGTCTCGATCTGGACCTCCGACACGTTCGCGTCCTGGAGCTTCTTGCGCAGCCGGCCGACGTGCACGTCGACAAGGCGCGTGTCGCTGCCGGGCTCGTATCCCCACACGCCGGTGAGCAGGTCGTCGCGCGTGAACACCCGGCCCGGCTCCGACGCGAGCGTGCGCAGGAGCTTGAACTCCGTGGGCGTCAGCGGCAGCTGGTGGTCGCCCGCGATGGCCTGCACGCTCGCGAGGTCGATCACGAACTTGCCGAACCGGAGCTGGCGCTCGTTGCCGTGCGAGATCGGCTGACGGCTGCGACGGAGGAGGGCCTCGACGCGCGCGACGAGCTCGTCGTTGTCGAAGGGCTTGCCCATGTAATCGTCCGCGCCGATGCGCAGGCCGACCACGCGGTCCGGGGGATCCTGCTTCGCCGAGAGGAACAGGATCGGGACGTCGCTGTCCTTGCGGAGCTGGAGGCAGAGGCTGATGCCGTCGACGCTCGGCATCATCACGTCGAGCGTGACGAGGTCGGGCTGGAACTGCTGGAAGACATCGACCGCCTGCCGCGAGTCGCTGATGACGCGCGGCGTGTACCCCTCGTCGCGAAGGACCTCGCCGATCAGGTTCGCGATGTCGACGTCGTCGTCCACCACGAGGATCCGGGCCCCCGCGTGCGTACCCGAGGACTGCTCCATGTAACGCGGCAACAACGCACGTTCCGTGCCACGTAACGGCCCCCTCGCAGTCTCCTCGGCGGACGGCCCAGCACCGCTACGCGAGCGCGGCGTTGACCGCCGAGAGCCGGTCGGCGAGCCAGGCGGCGTCGCGACCGACCTCGTCCGGCCAGGGCGTGAAGAAGTAGCGGTCGGTCTCGTCCTCGATGCGCTGCCGTACGCGCGTGCCCTCGGCGGTGAGGCGCAGCGGCGCGTCGCGCTCGACGAGACGGTCGCGGCGGAGGAGATCGACCTGTGCGCGCACGTCCTCCGGGCCTTGCGGCACCTTCGAGGCGAGCTCCTCGACCGTCTTCGCCTCGTCGCGCCAGATCCGCGTGAGCACGTCGACGCGCGGGCCGTCGAACCCGGCGTCGCGCCACGCGGCGACGTGACAGTCGTCCCGCATGAGCCAGAGCGCGTTCACCGCGTCCTCGAGCGCCGCGAGCGCGTTCGGCGGCGCGCCATCGGCGCGGACCGCCCGGACGCGAGGAAGCCGCTCGTGCGCCGGTGCCGGCGCTGCGGCGACCGTCTCGAAGGCGCGCTCGAGGAGGCCGGCGAGCCGCCGCAGGTCTCCGTCGTCGATCGTGCGGAGCGTCGCGAAGTGCTCGTGCGCCGCGCGCCTCAGGCGCGCCGCGTGGTCCCGGCCCTTCGCCGTCTGCGTCCATCGATCGCCGCGCCGCTGGATGAGGCCCGCGCCCTCCGCTGCGGCGAGCGCGGCGTCCCGCAGGTCGCGCTTCGTGACGTACGGGCCGAGGATGTCGTCGAGCGTCGCGCCGCCCGGGAACTGGCGCAGGTTCACGCCCACGAGATAGGCGAGGCGGTCGAGACCGAGCTCGTCGCTCATGCGCAGCACGTGATCGAGCTTCGTCCGGCGCCGGGTGAGGAACTGGGGCAGAAGCGGCACGAGGTCCACCGGGTACGGTGGCCTCAACGGTCCTCCCGCTCGTGCGCCGCGTCCTTCACGCAGTAGGACGTCGCCGGCACGATCTCGAGCCGCTCCTCCGGGATGGCCTGTCCGCACACCGCGCAGCGGCCGTACGTGCCTTTCGCGATGCGGTCGATCGCCGCGTCGATCCGCACGAGCTTCTGCTCGAAGCGGCGCTTGTGCGTGAGGTCGAGCTCACGCTGGGTCGTCTCGGTCGCCGCGTCCGCCGGGTGCTGGTCGGCGAGCGTGAGCTCGCCGCCGCTCTCGCCCTGCGGTACCGCGAGGCGCTCGGCGACCGCCGAGAGCGCGTCGGAGATCTCGCGCCGCTGCGCGCGGAGACGCGTCTCGAACTTCTTCGTGTCCACGGCGACGGCATACTCTACGCGTCCCCGTGAGACCGCAGGACGTCGGCTCTTCCCGCGAGACGTACCACCTGCTCGACGTGCGCGAGCCGGATGAGTGGGACGCCGGCCACATCGAGGGCGCGCAGCACATCCCTCTCGCGCAGCTCGCGCTGCGCATCGCGGAGGTGCCGACCGACCGCGTGATCGTCACCGTGTGCCGCAGCGGGCACCGGAGCGGCGTGGCCGCGAAGGGGCTCGCGGCCCGGGGCATACGCGCCGAGAACCTCGACGGCGGCGTCGAGGCGTGGCGGCGCGCCGGGCTCCCGCTCAGGAACGCCGCGGGCGGACCGGGCCGCGTCGCGTGACGGACGTCGCGGACCGGCCGTACCTCGACCGCGAGTGGATACGGCGCCACCTCGAGGAGGAGCGGCGCGAGACCGACGTGCTCGGCGAGATCCGCGAAGCGCTCTTCGGTGCGCAGGACGGCATCGTGAGCACGCTCGCGGTCGTCGCCACCGTCGGCGGTGCCACCGGCCAGACGTATCCGGTGCTCGTCGCGGGCATCGCGTCCGCGCTCGCGGGCGTGTTCTCGATGGGCGCGGGGGAATACCTCTCGTCCAAGAGCCAGCGGGAGATCTACGTCGCGCAGATCCAGGGCGAGCGCGACGAGGTCGCCGAGCGTCCCGAGGAAGCCGAGGCCGAGGTCGCGTACATGCTCGAGCAGGAGGGGCTGTCCGAGGCGGCGGCGAAGCGCGTCGCGGCCGAGCTCGCGAAGAGCCCGGCGGTGCTGCTCAAGACGATGGTCGAGAAGGAGCACGGGATCGTGCTCGAGGAGGGGAAGGGGGCGCTCACCGGCGCGTTCGTCATGGGCGGGTCGTTCGGCCTCGCCTCGCTCATCCCGCTCATCCCGTTCCTGTTCCTTCCGGTGGGGCCGGGCCTGTGGGCGTCGGGCGCGCTCTGCGCGGTGGTCCTCTTCCTGGTCGGCGCGGCGAAGAGCCGCTGGACCCTCCGCAGCCTCTTCTCCTCCGGGTTCGAGATCGTGGCTCTCGCCGCCGTCGCCGGCATCGCCGGCTACCTCTTCGGCTCGGTGCTCCCGGCCCTCCTCGGCGTCGCCGGCATCACCGGGTAGCAGGCACCGTTCCTGCCCGGGGCGGCGGGCGGAGGTGCAGCACATGAAGAAGGACGAGCCGCGTCCCGAGGACACGCTCCGAGAGGCCGAGGCGAAGAGCAAGAGCGTCGACGAGCGCACGCCGCAGCCGGGCGTGCCGACCCCCCGCACGACCGAGTCGATGGTCGCCGGCGCGCCCGCGGCGTACGTGCCGCAGATGGGCGTCGGGCTCCCGACGGGCACCGCCGACCTCGAGGCCGAGGAGGGCGAGCGCGTGCTCGAGCAGGAGTCGAAGGGGGTCCGCTCGCACATCCAGCGGGGCTAGGCGTCATCATCCGGGGCCGTGCTCGTCGAGCAGCTCTTCGAGCCCGGCCTCGGGCACGCGTCCTACCTGTGCGCGGATCCCGAGGCGGGCGTCGCGTTCGTCGTCGACCCTCGGCGTGACGTCGAGACCTACCTCGCCGCCGCGTCGCGCCTCGGCGTCCTGATCACGCACACGTTCGAGACGCACGTCCACAACGACTACCTCTCGGGATCGCGCACGCTCGCGTCGCTCCGTCCGATCGAGGTCGTCGCGCCGCGCTCGGCGGGCCTGCGCTACCGGCACCGGCCGGTCGACGACGGCGACACCGTCCGCGTGGGCGCGCTCGAGGTGCGAGCCCTCGCGACGCCGGGCCACACGCCCGAGCACATGGCGTACGTCGTCGCCGACCTGCGGCGCGCGTCGGATCCGCAGTACCTGTTCAGCGGCGGCGCGCTGCTCGTCGGGCAGATCGCGCGCGTGGACCTCCTCGGCCCGGACCTGGAGCCGCGGCTCGCGCGCGACGCCTACGAGACGCTGCGAGAGCGCGTGCTGGCGCTCGCCGACCACATGGTCGTGTTCCCGACGCACGGCGGCGGCTCGTCGTGCAGCGCGGCGCCGGCGGGATCGCGCTGGACGACGCTCGGCTTCGAGCGCCGGCACAACAGCATCGCCGCCGCGGCGGCCGGCGAGTTCGACTCGTTCCGCGCCGCGATCGGAGCGGGCCTGCCCGCGGCGCCGCCGTACTACCCGCACGTGCGCGAGCGCAACTTCGCGGGCGCGCCCCCGCGTCCGCGCGGCCCGCTGCCGCAGCTCGGCGAGGGCGAGCTCACGGGCGCGGTGCTCGTCGACCCGCGCCCGCCCCACGTGTTCGGCGAGGGGCACCGCCCGGGCGCGCTCAACATCGTCGGCAACGACTCGTTCGTCGCGCGGCTCGGCGCGACGGTCCCGTACGGCGCGCCGGTCGTCATCCTCAGCGACGACGCCGAGCAGGCGGAGCGCCTGCGCGACCAGTGCGCCGCGATCGGGTACGACGACGTCCGCGGCTACGCGCCGCCGGACGCGGGCGGCGAAGGGCTCCGCACGATCGAGCAGGTCGACGCGAGGGGAGCGCGGCGGCGCGCGGCCGACGGCGACGTCATCCTCGACGTGCGCGAGCCGGCCGAGCGCGAGGAGGGCTACATCCCCGGCTCGATCCACATCCCGTACGCGCACCTGCGCGCGCGCATGCACGAGCTCCCGCGCGGGCGGCCGGTGCTCGCGTACTGCGCGTCGGGGATCCGCTCGAGCCTCGCCGCGAGCATGCTGGCCGCCGACGGCCGCGAGGCGCGCAACCTCCGCGGCGGCTTCATCGCCTGGCGGCACGCGGGCCTGGACGTGGCCGGCTAGCCGGAGCGCCGGCAGGCACGCGGCCCCGCGTGGCGACGTGGACGCGACGCTCTCGACGCCGGCGCGGAGCCGGTCCCGCCGCTCGGCGAGCGACTCGCCGCGGTCGTGGCCTCGCTCCGGAGCGTCGTCGCGCCGTCGCGGGACGGCGACGCTCGCGAGCCCGAGCCGGAGGAAGCGAGGTCCTAGGCGATCGTGACGCGGACCGGCCGCGCGGCGTTGTTCAGGTAGCCGAGCGCGTTGCGCACGTCGGCCGAGGCCTGCGTCTCGCCGGTCGAGGTGACCGCGCGGGCGAGGATCGTCGCCGCGCCCGCCGGCGGATCCCACGCGAGCGACCACTCGCGCCACGCGTACGGGGACAGCGCGTCGGCGAGCACAGCGTCGCGCCACGTCGCGCCGCCGTCGAGGCTGACCTGCACCGAGTCGACCGGCGCGCCGCCCGACCACGCGTAGCCGCGGACCGTGAGGCGGCCGGGCCGGAGCCGCGCGCCCTCGGCCGGCGATACGACGACCGCGCGCGGGGCGACGCGCGGGAGCGGTGCGCCGTCGACGACGTAGCGGTCGACCTGGAAGAAGCCGTCGAACGGCCGCTGCGCCGCGACGATGGCGGCGAGCCACTTCACCGAGGCCATGCCGTACGCGCCGGGCACGACGAGCCGCGCCGGCGCGCCGTGCTCGCGCGTCAGCGGCTCGCCGTTCATCGCGTACGCGACGAGGGCGTCGCCGCCGAGCGCCTCCTCCACCGACAGCGAGCGCTCGAACGCGATGCGGCGGCCGATGTCCTTCACCGTGCCCTCGTCGGCTCCGCGGAAGACGACGTCGCGCGCGGCGGGCAGCACGTCGGCGTGCCGCAGGACCTCGCGGAGCGGCACGCCCGTCCACTCGGCCGTGCCGACCGCGCCGAGGCGCCACTGCTCGCCGGGGGCGGGCGGGTCGAGGAACGCGCGGCCGTTGCCGGCGCACTCGAGCGTGACGACGAGGCTCCGGGCCGGCATCGCGCGGAGGTCGTCGACGCCGAGCGAGAGCCGCTCGCGCACGAGGCCCTCGACGATCACGCGCTCGGGAGGCGTGGGGACGGCGAAGTGCGAGCGGACGAAGTGCCGCACGATGGGAGTGATCGTCCCGACCTGCCGCTCGAGCGGTGTCTCCGCGTTGAACGGATCCGCCGTGACGACGCGGAGCGTGCGCGACCGCGACTGCGCCATCACGCGGACGATACTGAGCACGGGCGATGACGCGCATCGCGGCGGTCCTCGCGGTCCTCGTGGTCGCCGCCACCGCGGCGGTCGTAGGCGCTCGTGCCCTCGGCCTCGGAGGTGGCCGGCCGGCGCCTGAGTCCCGCCTCTACGTCGCGATCTCGCGCAGCGACGACGAGACCGCCGCGCGCGAGATCGAGGTGATCGACACGGGGTCCGGCGAGCGCACCCTCTTCGACGTGGGCATCCGCATCAGCGCGCTCGCGCTCTCGCCCGACCGGCGGACGCTGTACGTGGGGACCGACGATGGCCGCGTCCTCCTGTATGACCCGAACAGCGGAGGCTTCATCGCGGAGATCAGGACCCGGCGGCTCGCGTCGCTGCTCCCCGTCGGCGACGAGCTCTACGGGGTGAGCAGCGCGCGCGACGGCTCGGCCGCCGTGCGCATCGACCTCCGGGCGCGGAAGGAGGCCGCGGCGACGCCGCTCCCCGGCCTCGCGGGCCGGCCGGCGTACGCGGCGGGCTCCCTCTACGTGCCGTACGTCGACGGCACGCGCAACGCGCTGGCGCGGCTCTCGGCGCCGTCGCTCGAGGTGCTCGAGACGCGCGTGCCGACGCTCGTGCTCGGGCGCACCGTGTTCGGCACGCCG
>DASSSF010000122.1:0-6639 GCA_035708565.1 Candidatus Limnocylindria bacterium | reverse complement strand
CGAGGAGGGCTTCGCCGAGGTCGCGGACTGGTTCGAGACGCTCGCGAAGGCCGAGAAGTCGCACGCCGGCCGCTTCGCGAAGATGCTCTCGAGCGTCACCTAGCCGAGAGCGCGCGCGTCCGGCGGGGCAGATGGGATCTCCCTCTCCCCGCGCCGGCGGGGACGAGATCCAGTCCTGCGGCGAAGCCGCCTCCACCGAGGGGGCCCCCTGGGGGGAGGGTCGGGGTGAGGGGGCGTCAGGTCCCGAGCTTCTCCCGCAGCCTCGCCAGGACGCTCGCCGCGTAGGCGGCGACGTCCTCCGGCACCTCCGGGGCGGCCGCGGGATCCACCTTCTCGTGGGCGCCGGCGGGGAGGTCGTCGAGGAAGCGCGAGGGCGTGCGCGGCTGCACCTTGCCGCGCTTGGTCCGCGCCGCCGCGCGGGTCAGGTAGAGCCGCTCGCGCGCGCGGGTGATGCCGACGTAGGCGAGCCGCCGCTCCTCGTCGAGGTCGCGCGCCTCGCCCTGGATGCCGGCGCAGGGCAGGAGGTCCTCCTCCGCCCCGACGAGGAAGACGACCGGGAACTCGAGCCCCTTCGCCGCGTGCAGGGTCATGAGCGAGACCCCGTCGGCGGCGGCGGGGTCCTCCTCCGCGCGCGAGTCGAGGGCGAGGCGGGCGAGCCAGGCCGCGAGCGACGGCCGCGCGGTGCGCTGCTCGTACGCCTCGAGCGAGCGGAGGATCCCGTCGATCGCGTCCACCTTGCGCTGGCCGGCCTCGAACGACTGCACGCTCGCGCGGGCGTGGCCGTAGAGGTCCACCTCGGCGGCCAGCGCGCGGGCGGCCTCCGCCGGCCTGCCCTCCTCGAAGCGGGCGCGGTGCCGCTCGACGAGCGCCACGAACGCGGCCATCCGCTCCGCCGCCCCGCGCGGCAGGTCGGGCACCTCGGCGGCGCGCGCGAGCGCGTCGAAGAGGTGGACGCCGTGCTCCACCGCCCAGGCGTGGACGCGCTCGAGCGAGGCGTCGCCGATCCCGCGCGGTGGCACGTTCACGACGCGCGCGAGGGAGACCTCGTCGTGCGGCGCGACGCAGACCTTGAGGTAGGCGAGGAGGTCCCGCACCTCGGCGCGGTCGAAGAAGGCGGGCCCGCCGTGGACGGTGTGCGGCACCGACGCCTCGCGCAGCGCCTCCTCGAGGGGGCGCGACTGGGCGTTCAGCCGGTAGAGGACGGCGAGGTCGGCGAACGCGCGCCCCTCGCGGCGCAGGCGGGCGATCTCCTCGGCGACGAAGCGCGCCTCGTCCTCCTCGGTCGGGAGGGCGACCACCCGGACCCGCTCGCCGTCCTCCGCCGCGGTGAAGAGCCGCTTGGGTCGCCGACCCGCGTTCCGCGCGATGACGCCGTTCGCGCAGGCGAGGATGTGACCGGTGGACCGGTAGTTCTGCTCGAGCCGGACCTCCTTCGCGCCCGGGAAGTGCCGCTCGAAGCGCAGGATGTTCCGCACCTCGGCGCCGCGCCAGCCGTAGATCGCCTGGTCGTCGTCGCCGACCGCGCAGACGTTCCGCCTCTCGCCGGCGAGGAGCTTCAGCAGCTCGAGCTGGGCGACGTTCGTGTCCTGGTACTCGTCGACGAGCACGTGCCGGAACCGGCGCGCGACCTTCTTGCGCAGCGCCTCGTCCTTCGAGAGCAGCTCGACCGGGCGGGCGATGAGATCGTCGAAGTCCACCGCGCGCTGCGCAGCGAGGGCGCGCTGGTAGCGCGGGTAGACCTCGCTCGCGACGAGGTCGTAGTCGTCCCCCTGCCCCTCCGGCCTCGGCCGGATGCGCTTTCGCCCCTCGTTCTTCGCGCGCGAGAGGAGCGCGAGCACCCGGTGCGCGTCGAAGGCGCGGTCATCGACCCTGACCTCGCGCATGCACCGCTTCACGAGCGCGATCTGGTCGCCGGCGTCGCAGATGGCGAAGCGCTTCGGCAGCCCGGCCGCGCGGTGCTCCTGCTGGAGCAGCCACAGGCCGAAGCTGTGGAAGGTGGAGACGAAGACGTCGACCCCCGGCGCGCCCGCGACCTGGGCGACGCGCTCGCGCATCTCCCCTGCCGCCTTGTTCGTGAAGGTGACCGCGAGGATGGCCTCGGGGTCCACGCCGCGGTGGAGGAGGTAGGCGATGCGGTGGACGATGACGCGCGTCTTGCCCGAGCCGGCGCCGGCGAGGACGAGGAGCGGCCCCTCGATCGTGGTCACCGCCTCGCGCTGCGGCGCGTTGAGCGTCGAGAGGTCGAGCATCGAGCCGCCGTGTGTGTCACGCCGCGCCCCCGAGAACAAGCCTTGAACAAGCCTTGACCGAACCGAGAGTTCCTGTGATGTATGTTGACCGAACCGAGAGTTCCCCTGAGCACGCCGACGGAAACCGCCCCCGCGAGTCCGCTGCCGCACACCGCGACGTGAGCGACGACGCACCGGTCCCACGCCGGGGTTGCCGGAGGTCACCCGCTCAGGCTGGCGATCGATCGGAGGAGACGGCGAAGAGCGCGTGCGGGCGTCGCTCATCCCGAGCCGGCGCACGAAACGCCGTGCATCACGCGCAGCAGGTAGGTCCCGCACGGAAACACCGCGTCCAAGTCTCCCGCGCAGCGCGCGGCCCACGCGTCGCGGTACGCCCGGAGGAACTCGACAAGGCGTCCGAGCGCCTCGATCCGCTTCCACTTGTCGCCCGCCGCGACGCGCGGGCGCAACGTCCTCCGCCGCTCCCCGGGTGCGGGGCGCGCCGTCGGCTTCTGCGCGAGCACGCCCGCGACGCCCAGGAACCCGCGCCCGCGCCGGAGCTTGCGCGCCTCGGCCTCGCGGCCCTCCAAGGCGTCCTCGAGCTCCCGGCGGAACTGCTCCGCGGATTCGAAGCCGGGCGGCGTCGTGAGCCGGAGCGTGACCTCGTCGGGCATTCCACCGTGCGGATCGAAGAAGCCCTCCGGACGCCTGACCGCGAGCGCGCAGCCGCCGATCTGAGCTGGCGCGGACCACACCCCTGGCCAGGCGCTGCCGGATCCGACCAGCCCTGCAGCGACGGGGTTCGCGAGGACGTACGCCGCCTTGTCGACCACGTCGCGTCGCGACACGAGCGTCACCGCGCTGTAGCTGCTCGGCGCCCAGAAGGTCTCCCAGCGCCCGAGCGACGCGTTGACCGCGCGGGCGACGAGCCCGTCGAGGAACTGGTGGAATGCCGGGAGACGCGCGTGCGGATCGGTGACGACGAGGTGGAAGTGGTTCGAGAGGACGCAGAATGCGTGGACCTCGATCTCGAACCGTTCGGCGGCGACGGCGAGCAGGTACAGGAAGATGCCGTTGGTCGCCTTCGACGGTCGGAGGAGCAGCAGACGCTGCGTGCAGCGGCGGGTGACGAGGTAGGTCGTCCCTGGGAGGACCTGTCGGGGCGCGGTCATGCGGTTGGGCGGAGCAGCGATCGTGCCCACCGACGATGCCGCAGGCGTGGAACGCGCCGACTGACACGGTCCGTCGTTCGATGCGGGGTACGAAACGCGGAACTCTGGGTTCGGACGCGCCGGAACTCTGGGTTCGGACGAGGCTACCGGAGGGTGGCGAGGGCGTGCGCGAGGTCGTCGGGGAGGGGCGCGAGCACGTCGACGCGCGCGCCGTCCGAGGGGCGCGGGAACGCGAGGCGCGCGGCGTGGAGCGCCTGGCGGCCGATCGCGTCGGTGGGGACGCCGTAGACGGCGTCGCCGAGCACCGGGAACCCCGCCTCCGCGAGCTGGACGCGGATCTGGTGCGTGCGGCCCGTGTCGAGCAACACGCGCCGAGCGCCGCTCCGCGCAGCCGCTCCGCGACCTCGAACGAGAGCCGCGCCCGCCGCGCGGAGGCGACGCGGGTCGTGAAGCGGCGCGGGTCGGCCGGCCTCCGGCCGTAGGGAGTGTCGAGGGCGCCGCGCGCCGGAGGATCGCCCGCGACGAGCGCGAGGTACTCCTTCTCCACCCTCCCCTCCTCGAACGCGCGCCGGAGCGCGGCCAGCGCGCGATCGCTGCGCGCGAGGAGGAGGCACCCGCTCGTGTCGCGGTCGAGGCGGTGGGGCAGGCCGGGCGCGGCGCGGCCCTGGACGTCGAACGCGCCGAGCCGGCTCGCCGCCGCGACCGCGGACGGCGCGCCCGGTCGCGACGCCTCGACCGGCAGGCCGGCCGGCTTCGCCACGACGAGGCAGTCGGCGTCGTCGTGGAGGACCGCGAGCGCCGGTCCGGCGGCCCGGGCAGGCCGCGGGGCGGCCAGGGCGACGGCGATCTCCTCGCCCCCGAAGAGCTTGCGGTGGATGGAGCAGGTCCTCCCCCGGATGCGGACGCTCCCCTGCACGACGAGCGCGCGGGCGTGCGCGAGATCCGTGCAGAGCGTCCGGGCGAGGAAGCGGTCGAGGCGCTCGCCTGCCGCGCCGGCGGGCACGATCACGCTCTCGCGGCGGGTGGGCACGTTCGCGCGCTCCGCGTGGGAACACCCCGAGTGTGGGTGAGGGGTCCACCCCCCGACGGCGTCGTCCCACGCGCGGCGCTGCGGCGCAAGCCCCTCCACCGGGCGTCGTGGTAGCTTCCGCCCCGTGCGCAGCCTCTCCGTCGAACTCAAGCTCGCGATGGCGGTGCTCGCCGCGTGCCTCGCCGCCGCCGTGACCGGCGCGTGGATCGCCGGCACCATCTTCGAGCGCAACGTGGAGTCGGCGGGGCTCTCGACGTTGCGGGTCGCCGCCGACGCGTTCGCGGGCCAGGAGCGGAGCGAGATCGAGAAGCTCGCCGCCACGACCGACGCGCTCCTCGCGAACGAGGACCTGCGCGCCGCGTTCGAGGCGCGCGACCGCGAGCGGCTGCTGCGGCTCGCCGCGCCCCTCTTCGCGACCATCCGGGAGCGCGACCGCATCACCCACTGGTACTTCATCGACGTCGACCGGACGGTCTTCCTGCGGGTCCACAAGCCCGAGCTGCGCGGCGACCTCGTGGAGCGCGCCACGCTCCAGAAGGCGATCGACACGCGCGAGCTCGGCGCCGGCAAGGAGCTCGGGCAGACGGCGTTCGCGCTGCGCGCGGTCCGGCCGTGGCTCCGCGACGGCAGGCTCGTCGGCTACGTCGAGCTGGCGGAGGAGATCGATCACTTCCTCACCGCGCTGAAGTCGCGCACCGGCGACGAGTACGGGCTCCTCGTGAAGAAGAAGTTCCTGAACGAGCAGGCCTGGGCGCGGGTGCTCGGGCCGCGCTCCAACACCTGGAACGACCGGCCGGACGTCGTGGTGGTGGACACGACCACGTTCACCGAGGGGATCATCGACTACGACGGCGACATCGAGGCGATCCCCGACGGCGGCGACGCGCTCGGCGAGCTGCGGCGCGGCGATCGCGCCTACGTCCGGGGCATCTTCCCGGTGCTCGACGCCGCCGGCCGCAAGGTGGGCGGCCTGTTCGTCCTGCACGACTTCACCCGCGCGCACGACGCGCTGCGGAGCGGGCTGCTCCAGGCGTTCCTCGTCCTCGTCGCGATCGGGATCGTCACGGCCGCCGCGATCGCCGCGCTCGTGCGGTGGGTCGTCTTCGGGCGGCTGGAGCGGCTCCGCCGCGACCTCGAGGCGCGCGCCGCCCGCGACGCGCTGCCGCCGAGCCGCTACGTCGAGCTGGAGAGCGAGGACGAGATCGGCCGGCTCGAGGGGCTGCTCCGGCGCGTGCTCTACCCGAGCCGCGCGCGGCAGGATCCGGACGGGGGTGCGCCCAAGAGCGCATCCAGCGGCGACCGTTGACCGCACGTTGACGTCGCGCAAGGCATGACCGCCGGGCGGGCGTCATCGTCCGCGTGAGCTGGCGGCGCGTCGCGCGCCGCCGGGGCAGGGGGCGATGGCGAACGTGCTCGTCGGGGTGCCCTTCCGGCACCGGCTCTCGACGAAGCTGCTCGGGATGAGTGCGATCTTCGCGCTCGCCGCGCTCGCCGGCCTGTGGTTCGCCGAGCGGCGCATGCAGCGCGACCTCGTCGAGCAGGTCACGCGATCGACCGCGCTCCTCGCAGAGGCGATCGAGGCCTCGATGCACGAGTCGCTCGAGACCTCCGGCGGCGCCCACCGCCACGGCAGCCTCGCGCTCGTCGGCCGCCTCGAGGGCGTACAGCGGGTGCGCGTCCTCGACAAGCGCGGCCGGGTCGTGTTCTCGACGGTGGAGCAGGACGTCGGCACGCGGATCGAGCGGACCGGCCGGTCCTGCGCCGCCTGCCACGGCGAGCGCGCGCAGCCGCTCTCGCGGGCGCCCGCGTCCGACCGCGCGGAGATCCTCGAGGTGCCCGAGGGGCGCGACCTCTCGATGATCTCGCCCATCCACAACGGGCGCGCGTGCGCCACCGCCGCCTGCCACGTCCACCCGCCCGGGCGCCAGGTGCTCGGGCTCCTCGAGATCCGCGTGTCGCTCCGGCACCTCGACGCGAACGTGCTCGCCTTCCGCCGCGGATTCGTCCTCGTCCTCGCCGCGGGCGTGCTCGTCCTCGCCGCGCTCCTCTACCTCTTCGGCCGCGCCGAGGTGGTCGAGCCGGTGGCGGCGCTCGTGGAGGGGACCCGCCGCGTCGCGCGCGACGACCTCGACGTCGAGATCCGCGTGCGCTCCACCGGCGAGCTGGGCCTCCTCGCCGCCTCGTTCAACGACATGACCCGCTCCGTGCG
>DASSSF010000121.1:0-9187 GCA_035708565.1 Candidatus Limnocylindria bacterium | reverse complement strand
CCTCGCCTTCATCGCTGTACGAGTACACGCTGTACTCGCCATCCGGGATGTCGCTCGCGTTCAGCGACAGATCCCAGACGCCGCCGGGAGGGATCGGACGCGGCGCGGAGCGGTTGAGGCCTCCGGCGCACAAGCTGTCGTTCAGGGGGCACAGCAGGACCCGCGGCGTGATGTCGCGCGTCGCGCTGTTCTGCACGTACAGGCTCGTGGAGCGCGAGCCGGCGTTCTTCGCGATGTACGGAAGGAAGCTCGTCGGCCGATCGTTCGCCGGCGCGGCGTTGTAGCTGAAGCCGGAGCCGGTGAGGAGGCGAGGAAGGCCCCAGTGGCCGTTGACGACGACGCCGATGGGCTGCGTCGCGCGCAGCGTGACGCCGTAGAGGACCCCGCGGGCCAGCTGCGGCTCATACCGCGGATCGATCGCGCTGGATCGGCCGGGTTCGATCGTCCGGCTGATGACCACGGTGCCCCCCAGCACGTGGGGCTGGAACGTGAGCGTGACGTCCGCGGGACGCATCCCGAGGTTCTGGACGACCAGCGTCGTCAGCCACTGCCCCTCGACGTTCGTGAAGAACGGCGCGTACATCGTCCTCGAGCCCTGCGACAGGCCCTGGTACGACAGCGCCGCCTGACCGTTCGAGGTGCGCACGTTCTGGTGCTGGTTCACGAGCGCCACGACCGGACTGGCCGACGACCGGATCACGACCGAGTACTGGCCCCCCGCGGCGAGGTCGGCATCGCCGTTCGGGTCGTGGAAGAAGGACTTGCCCGGATCGAGCGCCGGCACGACGCGCGTCTTCACGAGGGTTCCGTCCGCGAACGAGTAGAAGGCGAGGTGGACGAGCGTGCTGGTGCCACCCACGTTCTGCACGATGAAGGGCGTCTGCCAGCCGTCCTCGCCGCCGAGCATCTTCGTGACGTTGGGCAGGTACACCGCGTTGCCGACGTCGGCGAGCGCGCGCGCAGGCTCGTCGGTCGCCGCGCGAGCGGACCCCGACGCGCCGGCGGTGACGAGCACGAGCGCGGAGAAAGCGGCGCTAGCCAGGCGCTTGTGCCAGCCGGTGGCCGTACGCATCTCTCGTTCCCTCCCTCTCTCGGATCGGGTCAGCGGCGCTGGATGTCGATGAACGGAACGGTCCCGTTCGTGATCTGCGGGAGCTTCCCGTCCCACCTGTGGAGCGCAAGGTACTCGAGGACCTCGGGCGTGAGCGAGGAGCGGATCGTCGCGTTCGCGCTCGCCTCGGCCTGCGCGCGCATCAGCGTGGCCTCCGCGTCGGCCTTCGCCACCGCGATGCGCTGCTGGGCCTGGATCTGCGCGCTCCGGAGCTTCTGCTCCTCCTCGATGACGGCCTGCTTCGCCGCGTTCGCGGCCTCGATGGCGCGGTTGAACTGATCGGAGAAGCGGAAGTCGAGGACGTTGAGCTCCTCGACCACGATGCGGAAGCGCCCGAGCCGCTCGGCGAGGAGATCCCGAGCAACGCGCTTCACGCTCTCCCGCTGCGTGATGAGCTCGTTCGACGTGAACTGCGACATGGTCGCCTTGAACGTCTCCTGCACCGCGGGCTCGATGACGCGGTGCTGATAGTCCGTGCCGAGCGTCCGGAAGATCGCCGGTACGTCGGCCCCGTCGACGCGGAAGTTCAACGAGATGACGCCGACGACGTCCTGAAGGTCCTTGGACGCCGCGGACCCCTTGTAGTCGAGCCGCTGCACACGCGTGTCGAACGGCGTGATCGACTCGCCCAGCGCGAGCCTGTGCACGCCCGGCTTCACCGGCTCGTCGACCGGCACGCCCCCCCGGGTGAGGATCCCGACGTGCCCCGGCTCTACGACCCCCGTGCTCCCCATGAACGCGAGGACGGCCCCCGCGACCGCGATGGCTCCGAGGATGAGGATGACTCGCATCTTGCGCTCTCCCTTCTTCATGGCCACCACCACGCCCAGAACGCGAGGCTTCCGCCCTCGTGCTCGACGCGGACGACGAAGAGCTCCCGCGCTGAGCCGCCGTAGAACTTGGTCTCGTAGCGGAGCTCGACCGTGGTCCAGCCCTTCGTCGGGTAGGTGAGGACGCTCCGAGGCCCGACGCTCTCCACGTGGCCGAGCCAGGCACGCTGCCGCGCGAGCCAGGGACCCCACGTCGCGCGAGCGCCGGCGTCGAGGCCCATCACCTCCTCTGCGATGCTGGCCGGTCGCTCTTCGAACAGCGCGCGGAACCGGTCCACGACGCTCTCCGCGGCCAGCACGCGCTCGTCCTGAGCCGCCGCCGGCGCTGACGCACACGCGCTCGCGACGACCATCGCGAGCACCGCGAGAGCGATGCTTCTCACCCGCCCTGCCCTCCCTCCGCCGGGGCCGCGAGGCCGAGGCCCGCGCGGATCTCCTCGAGGCGCCGGTCGCTCTCGACGTCGATCGCCGCCTTGCGAACGTCGAGCATCCGGGCGTCGATGCTCCCGGCGGCGATCTCGCCGCGGGCGGTCGCGTGGGCGAACCTCCGGTCGATGCGCTCGCGCACGTCGTCGAGCGTGGGTACGTCGCCCGCCACGGCCGACGGCGCGAGCTGGCGAAGGGCGTCAGCCATCCGCTCCTGGAGCTTCGCCGCTTCGAGCTCCGTCACGAGCCGGGCGCGCTCGTTCACCTGCTGCTGGAGCGCGAGGCTGTTCTGCTCGAGAGCGCGCATGGCCACGGACGTCGCGGCGCGAGCCGAGTCGAGGAGCGAGAGAAGGTCGGCGTGGGAGGACTCGACCGCTGTGAGCTGTGCGGCGAGAGCGCGCGCCGTGCGCTCGTAGGCTTCGGACCGGTCGGCCTGTCCGGCCGCGCGGTGGCGCTCGCTCAGGAGGAGCGCCCGCTCGACGGACGCGCGCAGGTCCTCGGCCTCTTCGCGCTTGCGGGCGATACGGACCTCGAGCTCCCGCTCGTTCGCGCGCACCGTCGTGACCTGCTCGCTCAGGAGGGCGTGCCGCCGTCTCGCTTCGTCGATCGCCTGATCGATCTGGACCCGGGGATCCAGCAGGTCGTCGAGCTTGCCGTCAAGCAGCGCGGTGAAGTAGCGCCAGGCGCGCGTGAGCGTGCGGATCATTCCCTTACCTCCAGGAGCGATGTGGTCGCGAGACGCGCGATCCGTTCCCTACCGATCCGCTCGGTCTCGAGAAGGCTTTCGCGGAGCGCTTCGAGCTGCGTGTCGAGCTCGTCGAGCCGGTCATCGGGCGACGCCATCCCGCTCGCGGAGATGGCGAGGAGCTCCGCCACGCGCGCGACGAGACCCTCCATGCCGAGCGCGACCGTGCGCATGCGTGCGATCAGCGCCTGCCGCGAGGCGGCGAGCTGCGACCGCGCATCCGCCTGCGTGCGCAGCGAGCCGAGGGACGTCGTGAGCTCGCCGCGGATGCGCGCGTCGGCCGTGGCGGCGAGCTCGCGCTCGAGGAGCGCGGTCTCGGCGGAGATGTCGCGCGCCGCGATGTGGCCGAGGAGCTGCCCCACCGCGCTCCCCTGCTCCGCGAGCCGCCGCATGACCCAGACGGTCGCGGCGGCGCGGGCCGCCGTCTCCTGGAACCGCGTGGCCAGCGGCCCCCGCTGCGCTCCGCCGGCCAGCCGGCGCAGCGTTCCGAGCGCGAGCTCGGCGCGCTCGAGCCACTCGACCGCCTCGGCGTCGGTGACGCGACGACGTCGTCCGGCGAACATCGCCGCGGCGAGGCCCGCCCCGAGCTTCGCGGCCTCCACGAGCGCGCTCCCGACCGCCGCCGTCACGAGGTCACCCCCGAGGACGACGAGCCCCGCGCCGGTCGCTGCGGCGAGCACGAGCCCGCGCCCGTCCGCGAGCTCGGCCTTCGCGCGCGTGACGAGGAGCGTCCGGATGTCCATCAGAAGTTCGACACCACGTCGCGGAAGACGCGCTCGATCGTCTGAGGCGTGGACGCGTCGTAGAACGCGCCCCGCGTCGCCTTCGCGATCTTCTTGAGCGTCGCCTGATCCGCGTCCTTGCCGTAGCCGATCGTGAACACGCGAACGCGGCGCTCCTCGTCCTCGGACTCGAGGAACCGCAGGAGCCCGTCGATATCCCGGTCGGTGTGCTCGTTCCGGCCATCGGTGAGGAAGATCACCGCGTTGATGCGGTCCGGCGCGCGAGCCGCCCGCAGGTGGTCGACGCTCGCGCGGACCGTCGCGTAGAGCGCGGTGCCGCCCGAGGCGGCGAGGCGCCTGACGCGGTCCTTCGCGACGTCGCGCCGCGGTCCGAGCGCGCCGACGTTCGCCGCGAGGGGTCCGACGCTCACGAGCTCGCTGGCGGTGAACTCGAACGACCACAGCCCCAGCTCGTCATCGCCGGCGAAGTGGTCGAGGGCCGTGAGCGCGGCCGACCTCATGAGCTCGAGCTTCGTCCCCTCCATCGAGCCGGACACGTCGAGCACCATGAGGATCCGCGCGCGCTTCCGGACGTCGTTCCACTGCGCCTGGATCCGGGCGAGCACGGCCGGCGCGGGCGGGTCGATCGTCACCGGCGCGCCCGCCGGCATCAGGCCGCTCGCGATCGAGATCTGCGGGCCGCCGCGTCCGTCGTGGTCGCGGAAGCCCGCGGCGCGGAACCGCTCCTGCGGGCCGGCGCCCTCGAGGAAGCCGAGGAAGTGCGCCGCGGCGGCCCGCTTCGCCGCATCGACCCACGCGACGTTCAGGACGGCGTAGGGGTGGTCCGCGACGAGCGTGCCTTCCTTCGGGTAGATCGCGGCGAGCGGCATCGCGGGCGACCGCAGGTTGTAGTCGAGGACCTGCTTCTCCTCGATGGCGATGGCCGACACGTAGGAGAGCGCCGCTCCGCGCTCGTCGACCTCACGAAGGTTCCCGGTGAAGGTCGAGACCGTTTCCCCGTAGTGCACGACGGCGGACTCGATCGCGCGCACGTACGCGAGCACGCGCGGGTCCGTCACGTCCCTCTCCGTGAGGTCTGCCGCGCGTCCGGTCGCGGCGAAGAAGCTCGCGACGAGCGCGTGCAGCCCGGAGGTCGAGACCATCGGGTTCGTCTTGCCGAGGCGGAACCTGCCCCACTCCGGGTGACCGTGCCTCGCCCATCCCTGCGGATCGGTCGCGAGCTCAACGACGTCGGCCCACCCGAGCGAGGCGTCGGGCCATCCGAGCGCCTCGGCCATCTTGAGCGGCATCGCGAGGACCAGCGGCGAGCGCATGAGGCTCGGGTTCCGGTCCGCGACGATGTCCTGCGCATCGCGGCTGGCACGGTGCTGGCGCAGCAGCGTCAGCCAGGCCGACGATGCGGGCGACCAGACGTCGGGCCGCGGACCGTCGACCGTCGCGTCCCACCCGCTCGCGAGCGCCTGCTCGGCGTCGCCCGAGGCTTTCGACACGACCTGCACGTCGACGCACCGGCCGTCGACGGTCGGGCGCGCGGCTTCGTACGTGTCGGCGAGCTCCTTGAGAAGGGTCGCCTTCTCCTGCGAGGCGGCGACGACGAGAGAGATCCCGCCGACGCAGGCGGCGGCCGGGATCCGGTCGCGGATCGTCCCAAAGCCGACGATGAGCGCGACGGCGACGGCGAGCGCGACGAAAAGACCGGTGCGACCGCGGGTCCCCTCGTTCACGGCGAAACCTCCTCGTACTTGGACGCGGGCAGCGCGACGCGGCGGACGAGCCGGACGAGCTCTCGCGGCGGCGTGTCGGTCGGATCGTTCGAGGCGGCCGCGAGCTGGAACGCCGTCAGCGAGAGCTCCCGGCCGCCCTCGCCGACGAGCACGAAGTCGTCGTCTGAAACGCGCGTCTGCGCGATGTCGACCTCGCGCCGCTCGACCGTTCGCCCGAAGAGGGCGACGACGCACTCCCCTCTGCCGCGCGAGATGCGCCAGCGGACGCGGAAGATCAGCCCGCTGGCGAACCAGATCGCGGCGATCGAGAGCAGGACCGCGCAGGCCGCCTCGACGACGAGGCTCAACGGGTCCGGCTGCTCAGACCTGAGCTCGACCGCGAGCGGTGCGACGGCACCGAAGAGGAAGATGGCGACGAACGGCAGCGGGTGGAGGTTCCACACGAGGGTGGGGCCGATCGCGAGCCGGAGCGCCCGGCCGGGCTCAGACCAGCACCGGACCTCCAGCCAGCCCCACCGCTCGCGGAGGATCGGCTCGTTCGTGTCCATCGGGCGCCACGGTCGCCGGTCGGGCGGCCGCTGCCATCCGGATGAACCCTTAGCTAGTTTCCGGTGCCACCCCGGACGTGCTCCTGCACCGACAGCGGATCGACGACTCCGGCCGCGACGGCCCAGGCCGCGATCTGCGCTCGATGCTCGACGTCGATCTTCGTCTTGATCGTTCGGATATGCGACTCGACCGTACGCGGCTCCATCCCGAGCTCGTGGGCGATCTGCTTGTCGGTCAAGCCGCGCGCGACGGCCTTCGCCACCTCGAGCTCCCGCTGGGTCAGCTTGTCGCGCGTGCTCCGCTGCCGCTGCGGCGACGGAGGCGGCGCCGGCCGGCGCCCGCGCTCCGGCCGCTCCCGGAACACGGGAAGCGCCGCGAGCACCGCGCGGAAGAGCACCGTCGAGGCCGCGGCGAGCGCGGCGAGCGGCCACGCGACGCCGAGCGCCAGGCTCACGACGCCTGCCGCGGCGGCGACCACGAGGGTGGCGGGATCACGCAGGGCGGCGGTCACGCGCGCTTCCGGAGGTCTTCCCAGCTGCGCTGTATCCGCTCGAGCGTCCGCGGCGTCGGCAGCCGCAGCGCCCGCGAGGCTCCGGCCGCGCTCAGCCACGGCGACGAACGGATGAGCTCGCCCGCGTGGCCGAGATGGTCGCGCAGCGCCTGACGCTCGAACAGCCGCTGGATCGGCTCGCTCTGAAGGTGCCGGAGGAACGCGTCCGCGACGCGCCGCTTCTCGTCCGTCACCCACGGCGCGTTCGGCACCACGTAAGGATGGTCCGCGACGAGGGTCCCGTCGCTCGGGTAGATGGCCACGAGCTTCATTCTCGGCTCCGGGCCCTGCCGCTCGTCCCCGTCGCCGACGACGACACCCCTGTTGTAGTCCCAGACCTGCTTCTCCTCGAGCGCGATCGCGGACACGAAGGAGAGCGGCTGGCCGCGATCGTCCGCATCGCGCAGTCGCCTCAGCAGCTCGGCCACGGTGTTGCCGTAGACGGCGGACCGCTCGACGGCGGCGACGTAGTCGCGGACGACCGGATCCTCGACGTCCGCTTCGATCGGCAGGCGGTTCCTGGAGGCGAAGTACGTCCCGACGAGCACGTGCAGGCCGGATGTCGAGACCTTCGGGTCCGTCTTTCCGAACTTGAACGGGCCCAGATCGGGACGGCTGTACCGCGACCAGCCCGTCGGATCCACGGCGAGCGCGAGGACCTCCGACCAGGACACCTGCCGGGCGGGCCATCCGATCGTGCGTGCCATCTCCTCGGGCATCCCGATCACGAGCGGGGACTGGAAGATGCTCGGCGGAACGGGCGGCACGATGTCGGCGGATCCGCGGTCGGCGAGATGCTGCTTCAGCAGGAGCGTCCAGGAGGACGCCGCCGGCGACCAGACGTCGGGCGGCTTGACGTTCGGCACATCCCAGCCGCGCGCGAGGGCACCCTCGGCCCGTCCCGACTCGACCCGCACGACCTCCACACGGCCGCATCGAACGTCGAGGCCCGCCGTGCGATTCCAGGAGCCCGCGATCTCCCTGAGCAGATCCGACTTCTCGTTCGAGGAGATGAGCGTCACGGTCGTGCACTGCCGGCAGCACGCGACGAGCGACACGACGACGGCGACCGCGAAGAGCACGGTCAGGAGGAGCGCGGGCTCCCGCGCGCGCAGCCGCTCCATCGCCCCCCTCACGGCGCGGGAGTCTAGGTGCGCGCGCCTGCCGCTACTAGGGTCCGCGAGCGTCCTCCTCCGGCGGCCGCACGCCGCGGAAGGTGACGAACAGCGAGAGGTCGTAGACGACCTTGAGCGCGCCCGCGACGACGAACGGGGCGCCGAGCGCGCCGGCGGCGATCGCCGCTCCCGCGAGGGCCGGCGCGAACGAGCTCGCGACCGTGCGCGAGACGTTCGTGATGCCCGCCGTCGCGGTGCGCTCGTCCGGATCGACGACCGCCATCGTGTACGACTGCCGCGTCGGCACGTCCATCTGCGAGATGCTCTGGCGCGCGAGGAACACGGCGATCGCGAGCGGCGCGGTCGGCGCGAGCGGCACGAGCATGAGCAGCACGTTCGACGGCAGGTGCGTGAACACCATCGTGTTGAGGAGCCCGATCCGTCCCGCGAGCCAGCCGGCCGCGAGGAGCGACAGCCCCGAGACGATCCCGACGGCGAAGAACACCGCGGCGAGCGCGGTCACGTCGAGGCCCCAGCGCAGGTAGAACCAGTACGCGACGAGCGAGTGCACGACGAGGCCTCCCGCGAACGCGTCGAGGCCGAACAGCGCGGAGAGCTTCGCGACGATGCCCGCGGAGCGGTGGACGCCGATGAAGCGGCGCTCGCCGGCCACCCGCGCGAGCTCGACGCCGCGCGAGAGCGTCGCGAAGAGCGCGAGGTTCGCGAGCCCGATCGCGGCGTAGAGCACGAAGAGCGGCCGGTACGCGTCCGGCCCGGCGAGCCCGAGCGCCGCGAACGCGCCGACCGACGCGGCGAACAGCGCACCGAGCGCGCCCGCGAACGTGCCGATGGTGTTGTAGACGGAGAACGCCCAGGTGCGCCGCTCCGCCGGCGCGGTCTGCGGCAGCACCGCCTGGTCCACCGTCTGGAATACGCCGACCTCGCTGCTCGTCGCGCTGATCGTGCCGGTGAAGCCGGCGAGCACGAGGAGGGCGAAGCGGTCGGTGAGCGCGAACGCGAGCCCGCCGGCCGCCATGAGCGCGGCCATGATCGCGACGGTGCGGCGGCGTCCGACGCGGTCGGCCACGAGCGACCAGAACACGGTCATCGCCGCCGATCCGGCGAGCGCGGCGGTGAGCACGAGCCCGATCTCGTCGGGCGACAGGCCGAGGAGGTCGAGGTACACGCCGAGCACGACGGCGAGGTAGCCGTACGCGAACGTGCGGAGGGCCCGCGCGATGAGCAGCCTGCGGCCGTCGGCGCTGAGCCAGCTCACGCGCGCACCGTACTGACACGTGGCCGTGACCGTGGCGCGTGTCCCGCGTTGCTACGCTTGATGCACCCCATGACGATCAAGGGCACGGTCGCTCGCCTCTGCGCGCTCCTTCTACTCG
>DASSSF010000120.1:0-14414 GCA_035708565.1 Candidatus Limnocylindria bacterium | reverse complement strand
CAACGCGTTCACGGAGGAGACCGGCTTCGTCGGCGGCCTCGCCCTGCTCGCGCTCTACCTCGTGTTCGTGTACCGCGGCATGGTCATCGCGCTCCGAGCGCCCACGCCGTTCCTCGCGCTCCTCGCGGCGGGCCTCTCGTTCGTCGTGGCGCTCCAGACGCTCGTGATCGTGGGCGGCGACCTCAAGCTCATCCCGCTGACGGGCGTGACGCTGCCGTTCGTGTCCTACGGCGGCTCGAGCCTCGTCACGAACTTCATGCTCACGGCCCTCCTCCTGCGGATCTCCGACGCGACGGCGCGCGTGCGGGGCGCGCCATGAGCCTGTTCCGGCATGGGCGGCGGGAAGTCGCTGCTCTCCGGCGGCTTGTGCCACGGCACACCGTGCGGGACGATCTCGCGCACGGCGCCGCCTCGGCGGCGCCGACCGCCGGATCGCAGCGCCTCCCGCCGCGCTGTCACCGAGGTCGGCGCGTGATCGCGCGTCCGATCGCGTCCAACATCCGCGCGCTCACGCTCGTCGTGAGCATCGCGTTCCTCGTCTGCTCGCTTGCCACCGGGTACTGGACGCTCGTCGCGGCGGACGGGCTGAGCGCCGACGCGTTCAACCCGCGGCTCATCGCCTCCACCATCGACCGGCCGCGCGGGAAGATCCTCGACGCGACCGGGCGCGAGCTCGCGTCGAGCCGGCGCACGCCCCAGGGCTATCAGCGCGTCTACGCCGACCGCTCGCTCGCGCACGTGACCGGATACGCGTCCTTCAAGTACGGGGCGTCGGGCGCGGAGGGTGCCTACGCGCAGTCGCTCATCGGCCAGGACCCGGCCGACCCGCTCGGCCGGATGCGCGCGCGCTACCTGGACGAGCGCGCCGAGCCCGCGAGCGTGCACCTGGCGATCGACCCCGCGACGCAGCAGGCCGCGGTGCAGGCGCTCGCGGGCCGCCGGGGCGCGATCATCGTCATCGAGCCGCGCACCGGCCTCGTGCTCGCGAGCGTGAGCAGCCCGAACTACGAGCCGGGCCAGGTCGCAGACCCCGCGCAGCAGGACACCGCCTGGCAGCAGCTCACGACGAACGCGGACCGGCCGCTCGTGAACCGCGCGACGCAGGGCCTCTACCCGCCCGGCTCGACGTTCAAGATCGTGACCGGCGCCGCGGCGCTCGAGAACGGGCTCGATCCCCGGCAGAAGATCCGCGTCGACGACCCGTTCCGCGCGGACGCGTCGTGGGGCCAGTACGCGGTCCGCTCCTCCGTCCAGGCGCACGGCGACTTCGACATGTCGCTCGCGTACCAGCGCTCCGAGAACATCTACTTCGCGAAGATCGGCCTCCAGCTCGGCGGGGCGAAGCTCGTCGAGTACGCCGGGCGCTTCGGGATCGGCGTGACGCCGAAGTGCGACCTTCCCGCCGCGCGCGGGCAGGTCTCGAGCACGGGGTCGATCGACCGGCCCACGCTCGTCGCCGACACGTCGTTCGGCCAAGGCGAGCTGCTCGTCTCGCCCCTCCAGATGGCGCTCGTGACCGCGGTGATCGCGAACAACGGCGTCATGCCGACGCCGCACTACGCGACGAAGGTCGTCGACGCGCAGGGTGGCGTGCTTCGCGTGATCGAGCCCGGCCCGGTCGGCCAGGTCATCCAGCCGCAGACCGCGCAGGCCCTTAGGCAGTTCTTAGTGGACGCCGTACAGGCACCCGGCGCGTTCGCCTTCGCCGCGAAGATCCCGGGGGTGAACGTGGCGGGGAAGACCGGCACCGCCGAGAACCCTCGAGGCGCGCCCCACGGCTGGTTCGTCGGCTTCGCGCCCGCCGAGAACCCCTCGGCGGTGGTCGCTGTAGTGCTGGAGAACACGCCGAAGGGCGGCGAGGACGCCGCGCCGCTCGGGGGCGCCGTCCTCCGCGCGGCGATCGCGCGCCGCTAGGACTGAACCATTGGCAGGGGTTCTGCGTTCTAGAGGAGAGCGCAGCGCCTAACATTGGACATAACGCGGGCGCAATAGGGGTACAGGGGGCTTTCGTGGGATCGAACGACCTCAGCCAGCGCGCCAGGGCCGTCGTCGAGAACGTCGAGCGGGCCATCTTCGGCAAGCACCGCGAGGTCGAGCTCGCCCTCGTCGCGCTCATCTGCAAGGGCCACGTCCTCCTGGAGGACGTCCCCGGCACCGGCAAGACAGTGCTCGCGAAATCCTTCGCGCGGTCGCTCGGCTGCAGCTTCCGGCGCATCCAGTTCACGCCGGACCTCCTCCCGTCGGACGTCACCGGCGTGTCCATCTACGACCAGAAGACGCAGGAGTTCGCGTTCCGGCCCGGCCCCGTCATGAGCCAGGTCGTCCTCGCGGACGAGATCAACCGCGCGACGCCGAAGACCCAGTCCGCGCTCCTCGAGGCGATGGACGAGCACCAGGTCACCGTGGACGGCGTCACGCACCGCCTCCCGGACCCGTTCCTCGTGCTCGCGACGCAGAACCCGATCGAGTACGAGGGCACGTTCCCGCTCCCGGAGGCGCAGCTCGACCGCTTCTTCCTGCGCATCCAGCTCGGCTACCCGACGGAGCGCGAGGAGGTCGAGATCCTCGACGCGCAGCGGATCCAGCACCCGCTCGAATCGCTCGGGCAGGTCATGACCGCCGACGAGCTCATCGAGGCGCAGGAGAAGGTCAAGCAGATCCACGTCGCGTCGGCGGTGAAGGCGTACATCGTCAGCATCGTCAGCGCGACGCGCTCGCATCCGGACGTGTACCTCGGCGCGTCGCCGCGCGGCTCGCTCGCGCTCGCGCGCGCGGCGCAGGCGTTCGCGGCGATCAATGGCCGCGAGTACGTCGTGCCCGACGACGTGAAGGCGCTCGCGCCGTCGGCGCTGGCGCATCGCCTGATCCTTCAGCCCCAGGCACGCCTCAAGGACCTCGCCGCGGGCACCGTCATCTCCGAGGTGCTCGCGAGCGTTCCGGTGGAGCACGTCTCGGCGGCGGCCGCAAGGGCTGGATGAACCCTATGCGCTGCGCCGGCTGCGCCTGCTCCGCGCATGAGGGGCCCTGCGTCTCGGACCGGCGACGCCGGATCCTCGCCCAGCCGTGAGGGCCTGGCACTTCGCGGTCCTCTGGGTCGCGCTGTTCATCGCCGCGCTCGCGAGCGAGATCGAGCTCCTCTCCTACCTGTCCTACCTGCTGCTCTTCGCCGGCGTCGCGATGTACATCGTGTCGCGCATGACGCTCGAGGGCATCTCCGTGAAGCGTCAGCTCGGGCAGGCCTACGCGCACCTCGGCGACACGATCGAGATGACGTACGAGCTGCGCAACGACCACCGGTTCGGCAAGCTGTGGCTCGAGATCTTCGAGGAGTCGAACTGGCCCGAGCCGCTTCCCGGTCGCGTGCTCTCGATCGGCGCGAACAAGACCCGCAAGTGGAAGGTCCTCGTGAAGGCCGCGCGGCGCGGACGCTTCCGGCTCGGCCCGATCGTCCTGCGGAGCGGCGACCCCTTCGGCCTCTTCGGCACGGAGACGCGCGTCCGGAGCGACGCGCTGCTCCTCGTCTACCCGCGCGTCGTCCCGATCCCGTTCTGGACGCTGCCGGGCTCGTTCCTCGAAGGTGACGTCCTCACCGGGCAGCGGTCCCTCCAGACGACGTCGATGGTCATGGGGATCCGCGATTACCGTCCCGGCGACGCCTACAGCAAGATCCACTGGCGCTCGACCGCACGGCACCGCTCGCTCCAGGTGAAGGAGTTCGAGCTCGACAAGACCGCCGACCTGTGGATCTACCTCGACCTCGAGCGCCGCTGGCACCGGGGCGAGGGCGAGGACTCCACCGAGGAACGCTGCGTCACGGTCGCCGCGAGCGTCGTGCAGAAGGCGCTCCGCGAGCACCGCAACGTCGGGCTCGTGACGACCGGCGTGCGCGGCGAGGTCCTGCACCCCGACCGCGGCACGAAGCAGTTCGGGAAGCTCATGCAGTACCTCGCCGAGGTCCAGGTCGGCGGGACGCACTCGCTCGCGGAGACGATCGTCGAGACGCTGCCGCGGCTCCGCCGCGGCGCGGCCGCGCTCCTCATCACCCCATCCCTCGATCCGGCCTGGGTCCGGCCGGCGCACACGATGCGCGAGGCGTCCGTCGCGACGCAGGCCGTGATCGTCGCGCCGCCGTTCGAGACGGACGAGCGCGACCGCGCTCGCCGCCACGCGATCCTCGGGGAGCTCGCCGTCGCCGGCGTGCGCTCCGCGTACCTCGGCCCGCGCGACGCGGTCGAGGACCTCTTCCGCGGGGGGAGCCTGCATGCGGCTTAGCGCCACGGCCGCCTCGTTGTTCCCGCGCCCGGACCTGTCGCGGCTGCGCTTCCGCGGCGGGCTCATCGCCCTGCCCGTGTTCGTGATCCTGAACCTCATCTACCCGGTGTCGCTCCAGCAGGCCGACTGGGTCGCGACGACCGAGCACCTCTCCTGGCTCGCGATCCTCGGCATCGCGACCGGCACGCTCATCGGCAACGGCCCGATGCCCGCGCGGCGTGGGATCCTCCTCGGCGGGGCGGTCGGCGCGCTCGCCGTCGCGCTCCTCACGATCGTCGCGGACTCCGCCGGTCCGATCCGCGACCGGGCGATCCTCGTCGCGATCCACGTGAACAACTGGCTCACGCAGGTCATCGCGGGCGAGGCGGCGAGCGATCCAACGGTGTTCGTCCTCACGCTCGGCGCGACCGTCTGGGCCGCGTCGTTCATGGGCTCGTTCGCGCTCGCGCGAGAGCATCGCATCTGGGACGCGCTGATCGTGAACGGCATCTGCCTCGTGATCAACGTGTCGCTCGCGCTGACGTCGCTCTACGCCGACCTGATCGTGTTCACGCTGTGCGCGCTCTTCCTCATGACGCGCGTGCACATCGTCGCGCTCCAGGAGCGCTGGCAGCGGCAGAACATCCAGCCGTCGGGCGAGATGGAGTGGCGCGTCCTCCGCGGCGGCCTCACGTGGACCACCGTGCTCGTGATCATGGCCCTCGTCACGCCGAAGGTCGGCGCCTCCGACGCGCTCGGGTCGGCGCTCACGACCTTCGAGGCGCCGTACCACGCGATCGAGACGGAATGGCAGCGCTTCTTCGCCGGCGTCTCGGGCCCGAGCCGGCTGCGCGGCGTGTCGTTCAGCGACTCGATCCGGCTCGGGCAGGCGCCGAACCTCGGCGACCGCGTGGTGATGACGGTCGAGGTCCCGAACGAGGTCCGTCCGACGTTCTGGCGCGCGATCACGCAGGACTTCTACACGGGTGCCGGGTGGAAGACGACGGAGGCCGAGCGCGTCGACAGGGTCGTCCCGGCGTACAGCGCGCGCGAGAAGGTGGAGATCCTGTTCGACGTCGAGGTCTCCCACGCGAATCTCCTGTTCGCGGCGAACGAGCCGACGCGCGCGAACATCCCGCACCAATTCACGACGGGAGAGGATCGGAACTTCTCCCGTTCGATGATCGCCGTCAACCGCCACCAGACCGTCGGCCAGTACGTGGTCACGTCGTACGTGTCGACGGCCGACAAGGCCACGCTGCGGAAGGCCGGTACGAGCTACCCCGCGTACGTGAAGCAGAAGTACCTCCAGATCCCGTCGACGCTGCCGCAGCGGGTGCGCGACAAGGCGCGGCAGGTCGCGGGCAACGCCCAGAACCCGTACGACAAGGCCGAGACGATCGAGACGTGGCTGCGGCAGACGTACCGGTACTCGACGGTGGTGAAGACGCCGCCCGCGGGCCGAGACCCCATCGATTACTTCCTCTTCGACCTCAAGGAGGACTTCTGCGAGTACTTCGCCTCCGCGATGATCATGATGCTGCGCGAGCTCGGCGTTCCCGCGCGCTACGTGCAGGGCTACACGACGGGGACGTTCGACCCCGAGACCGGCCGGTACGTCGTGCGCGAGCAGAACGCCCACGCGTGGGTGGAGGTCTTCTTCCCGCAGTACGGCTGGGTCGAGTTCGAGCCGACGCCCTCGGAGACGGTCTTCTTCCGCGAGGACGACATCGCGCTCGGCAACGGGGAGTCGCCGTCGGGCTCCGGCGAGGACGGCGACGGGCGCGCGGTCAACGACCCGGACCGGGACCTCATCCGCGACGACGAGGGCGCGTTCCCGGAGGACACCGGCATCTTCGGCGTCCCGGGCGACCTCGCGCGCCTGGATCCGCGTCCCGCGATCGTCGCGCTCATCCTCGTGCTCATCGGGATGGTCGCGGCTTTCATTCGGTTCCAGTGGCGGTTCCGCGGCCTGCCGCCGCTCGAGGCCGCGTGGGGGAAGACGCGCCTCCTCGGCTCGTACGCCGGCCACCTGCCCGCGCCGTCGCAGACCGCGTACGAGTACGCCGACTCGCTCGCGCGGTCGTTCCCCGGGACGGCGGAGCCCGCGCGGACCCTCGCGCACGTCCGCGTGCTCGACCGGTACTCGCCGGCCGGGACGACCGACGACCAGCGCGAGGAGGCGGTGACCGCGTGGCACCGCATCGCGCGGACGCTCGTCGCGCTGATCCCGCAGCGCGTCCTGAGCGCGATCACGCGCGTCTTCCGATAGCGGATCCCCGCGTCGACCGCGTGCGCGCCCACGCCGAGGCCGCCGGCGCGCAGATCGAGGTCCGGCGCTTCGCGGGCACGACGCGCACCGCGGCGGACGCGGCGCGCGAGATCGGCTGCGACGTCGCCGCGATCGTGAAGTCGCTCGTGTTCCACGCCGACGGGGAGCCCGTGGTCGTGCTGTGCTCCGGCGCCGACCGCGTCGACGAGGCGCGCCTCGCGGCGGCCGTCGGCGCGCGCGGCGTGCGGCGGGCCACCGCCGAGGAGGCCCGCGCCGCGACGGGTTTCCCGATCGGCGGGGTCGCGCCCTTCGGCCACCTCCGGCCGGTGCGGGTCGTCGCCGACCGCGCGCTGCTCGCGCACCTGACCGTCTGGGCCGCGGCGGGGCTGCCCGACGCGGTCTTCCCGGTGGCGCCGGCCGACCTCGTGCGGCTCGCCGGCGCCGACGTGGCCGACGTGGCCACCCGTTGATGCGCGTCTTCGTGACCGGCGCGAGCGGCTTCGTCATGGGACACGTCGCGCGCGCGCTCCTCCGCCGGGGCGACGAGGTCGTCGCGTACGTCCGCTCGCCCGAGCGCGCGAGATCGCTCGGCGAGGCCGGCGCGACGCTCGCGCGCGGCGACCTGTCCGACGGGAGCGCGGTCCGCGCGGCGATGGCGGGCTGCGACGCGGCCGTCCACGGCGCCGGGGTCTACGAGGTCGGCATCGCCGAGGACGCGCGCTCGGCGATGTACGAGGCGAACGTCGTCGGCACCGAGCGCGTGCTCGGCGCGGCCCTCGAGGCGGGCCTGCGCCGCGTCGTGCACGTCTCGACGATCGCGGCCTTCGGCAACACGCGCGGCCGTGTCGTGGACGAGTCCTACCGGCACCCCGGGGCCGAGTTCACGTCGTACTACGAGGAGACGAAGTTCCGGGCGCACGAGACCGCGCTCAAGTACGCGGCGCACGGCCTGCCGGTCGTGATCGTGCAGCCCGGCCAGGTCTACGGTCCCGGCGACCACTCGGGTCTCGGCGCGCAGATGAGGCAGGCGGCGCGCGGGAAGCTGCCGGTCATGGTGTTCCCGGATCTCGGGCTCAACTTCGTGCACGTCGACGACGCCGCGCAGGGCGTGCTCCTCGCGCTCGACAAAGGACGCGTCGGCGAGTGCTACGTCCTCGGGGGGCAGATGGCGACGCTGCGCGGGCTGATCGACACGGTCGCGCGTGTGAGCGGCCAGCCGCGGCCGCGGCTCACCCTGCCGATGGGGATCCTCCGCTTCGCGAGCCGGATCCGGCCCGAGCTGCGAGAGATCGTGAGCTCGGCGGACGGCGTCACCTTCTGGGCCAAGGACGACAAGGCGCGGCGCGAGCTCGGGTACTCGCCGCGCCCGCTCGCGCAGGGCATCGCCGAGACGTACGGCCGGCGGTAGGCCGGTGCGCGGCATGTGTACCGGCGCAGTGCATCAGCGACGACAGGCGAAGTCATACGACGAAAGCGCGTCCTGGAGCACGAACCACTCACCCTCGACGCGTCCAACGGCGACATACATGTTGTGGATCGGTAGTGGTGGGCACGACCGGCTCGTGCCCTCGAGCGTCGCGGTCAGGTCGAGCACCGCCTCGACGTTCTTCGGCAGCGGAGCTCTCGAGACATTGGCTGCACCGACAGACGCTCGCAAGTTGATATCTTCACCGCTAGCGCCGAACTCCCTGGTCCACGAAGCGATCAGCCTGTCCTGCTCGATCGCGGGCAGCGCGCGGCCATCCGGAGACCTGAGGAGCGCGAGCGCCACGCGGTAGTCACCGTGGTCCAGTAGCCTCACGAAGTTCACGAACGCAGCGCTCCCGCGCTCGAGCTCGACGCGGTTCGGGATGAACGGTGCCGGTGGGGCACCGCAGACCGCGAAGAGGGCTGCGGCCAGCGCGAGGCCGGGTCCGATCAGTGAAACCCTCACCGTGGGGCTGCTAGCCCTCCGCCGATCGCGGCCGCGCAGGCACGTACGCGGTCACGCGAACTTGGGAGCGCCGCTGCGCTCGGGTGTGTCGCCAGCAACGGTGCCGACCGGAAGCGCCTCCCCCCGCGCTGCTGGCCATGGCAGCGCAGGGAGAGGCGCCTGGATGCGCGCACGACTACTCGGGTACGAATCCGGCGACGAGGTGGAGTGGTCGATCGACCCGAATTGTGAGCGAGCGATCCAACCTCGAGATGCGGCTGCTTGAGACGCGCTCGGCTGCTCCGAAGACGCCCCAGTGCGCGAGGCGCCAACCAGCGCGCGGCACCGAGACCACTGTGAACTGCTGACCTACAGGCACCCACTGTGACGGCTGAGACACGCTCCCTCCAGTGGGATCGGCTGGAAGCCCACCGCGTGACCACGTACTGACCGTGACCAGGACGTGCCTGCGAAAAGCGAAGTCCACGATGTGGGCTGCCGGCTGGAAGCGCCTGACTGCCTGCAGCGACTCGCTTGGGCCGAGGAAGATCGGAGCGGCCTCGATCCAATGCCCGAGCGGCACCCGAACCGTTGTGTCGGGGCTTGTCGCGACTTGTGAGCGCCGGTGGAAGCCGCCACCCTGTGCCGGCTCCACGAAGTAGACTTCGGCGACCATCCCGCTAGGCAGGCCCGTCACACGTATGAGCGTTTCGCCTGTGAACGCCTCCGCTCCAGACCCGTGCCACGTCGCAGCGCCCGCGGCCGCGAGAGCGACGCCGATCATTGCGGCAACGCAAGTGCGTCTTCCTAGGAACGTAGCCCTCAACATTAGAACCTCCCCTACGTGCCGACCGGCGTGCTGGTCTCCCATGACTCAGGGGTGCAGCCGGAACCTGGGTTGTAGAACAGCAGCCACGCGAAGTTGACGTTCGCCGATCTACCCGCGATCACCCCGTCCGGCCACTTGGCCGTCATGTCGTGGTTCATGTACCCATCGTTCGAGCTGTCGACGACGCGCTCGCTGGAGCCCCAGACGTCCGCGTAGTCCCCGGGCGTGTAGTAGAGGTACGACGTGTACCAGGAGCCGCCTACGCCGAAGTGGACTCCGATGACCCCGAGGAGCGGCCCGTTCGTGGCCTGATACCGGTTCCAGCCGTTCCCGTCACGGCAGATTCCTGCGGGGTTGTACGCATGTCCGTGCTTGTGGATCGCCATTTGCGCACCGACTCCGGCGATGTAAGTCGGGTTCACGGACGCCTCGAAGACCTGCCAGTCGGAATCGTTCCAGACGGACCACGCTCCCACATGCGTCGCCGAGCTAACGACTACCAGGGTTGCGGTGAGCAAGAGTGCGAGCCCGCGTAGTGTTGGGAACATCGAACTCTCCTCATGAGCCTCTTTGTCCGGGCCGCCGCGTGGCGCGCAAGATAGGACGGTCAACACTAGATGGTCAAGGGGCCATAGCTGGTACATCTTCCCTTTACGCGTGCACGAGTGTCCATCGACAAGGCAGGCGAGCGGTCGGCTCCCGCGCGTGAACGGCCAGCCCGTCCGCGGCTCACGCTGCCGATGGGGATCCTCCGCCTCGCGAGCCGCATCCGGCCCGAGCTGCGCGAGATCGTGAGCTCCGCCGACGGCGTGACGTTCTGGGCGACGGACGACAAGGCGCGCCGCGAGCCCGGGTACTCGCCGCGCCCGCTCGCGCGCGGCATCGCCGAGACCTACGGCCGGCGGTAGGGTCGCCGCGCCGATGAGGGGCTGGCGGCGGTCGCGCGTCGTGCGCGCCCTTCGGCCCGTCCTGCAGGGCCTCGCGTTCCTGATCCTGCGGCGCTGGGTGCGTCTCGAGATCGTCCATCCGGAGCGCGCGGCGCGGATCCCCGTGCCGTCGATCCTCATCTTCAACTACCAGGGCTCGTATGCGGGCCTCGTCGCGATGCGCGCGCTCCCGTGGCGCGTGCGGTCGCGGCTCGCGGTCGCGGCGGACGCAGCCGTGTTCGGCGGCCGCGACCGCTGGCAGGGGCTACTCATCTCGCTCGCGGTGCAGGCGTTCCCGTTCCCGAAGACGGGCCGCGTCGCGCGGCGCGGGCTCGTCGAGATGGAGCGCTGGCTCCGCTCCGGCTTCGCCGTGATGATCGCGCCCGAAGGCGCGCCATCGCTCTCGCCGGAGGCAGGCCCGTTCTTCAACGGGCTCGGCTACGTCGCGCTGCGCACGCGCGTCCCGATCGTGCCGCTGCGGCTCGAGGGCTACGACGCGCTCTTCGACGACACGATCTCGTTCCCGTGGCTGCCGAAGCGCTCCGGCCGTGTGCGGCTGTACGTCGGCGAGCCGTTCCGCATCCCGGACGGCATGGACCGCCGCGCCGCGACCGCGCTCGCGCGCGAGACGCTGCTCGCGACGCGCTGAGCGGCCGCTGGTCCGGCTGCGCCCGACACGGTACGTGACGTTCGGCCACAGCCTCGCCGACGAGCGGTGTGTAGGGTCGCTGGAGCACGATGGACCTCCGTCGTCGCCAGCTGCTGAAGCTCTCCGCCGCGGGCGCGGCGAGCGCCCTTCTCGTGAATGCGTGCAGCGCGGCGAGCGCGGGTGGAGCGGGACCCGACACGTTCGGGCACCACGAGTGGGACAAGCGCGTGGGCGAGAGGACCGGGATCTGTCCCTTCTGCGCCGTAGGCTGCGGCGTGATCGCGTCCGTCGAGGGCGGCCGGATCACGAACATCGAGGGCGATCCCGACCACCCGATCAACCAGGGACGCCTCTGCAGCAAGGGCAGCGCGCTCCTCCAGGAGCACGACGACGCGGTCCCGCGCGTCGAGCAGGTGCTCTACCGCGCGCCCTACGCGACCCAGTGGACCCAGATCGGCTGGGACGAGGCGCTCACGAAGATCGCCGCGAACGTGAGGAAGACCCGCGACGCGACGTTCGTCGAGCGCGACGGCGGCGTCGTCGTCAACCGCACCGAGGGCCTCGCGCACATGGGATCGTCGGCCATCAAGAACGAGGAGGCTTACCTCCTCACGAAGCTGATGCGCGGCCTCGGCGTCGTGTATCTGGAGCATCAGGCCCGGCTCTGACACAGCTCCACGGTGCCCGGTCTGGGCACCTCGTTCGGCCGGGGGGCCATGACGAACCACTGGATCGACTTCCGCAACGCGGACGTGATCCTCATCAACGGCTGCAACTCTGCGGAGAACCATCCGGTCGCGTGGCACTGGATCCGCACCGCGATGGACAAGGGCGCGAAGGTCGTGAACATCGACCCGCGCTTCACGCGGACGTCGTCGCAGGCGGACCTCTACGCTCGCATCCGGCCGGGCGCGAACATCGCGTTCATCGGCGGACTCATCAAGCACATCATCGACAACGACCTCATCCAGCGGCGCTACGTGATCGACTACACGAACGCGCCGATGCTCGTCGACGCCCGGTACGGCTTCTCCGAGGGGCTCTTCAGCGGCTATGACCCGGCGGCGCGGTCGTACTCGAACGCGACGTGGCAGTACCAGAAGAGCGCGGACGGGACGCCGAAGCGCGACGACACGCTGACCGACCCGCAGAGCGTCTACCAGACCATGAAGCGCCACTACGCGCGCTACACGCCGGAGAACGTCGAGAAGGTCACCGGCATCCCGAAGGCGAAGCTGCTCGAGATCTGGCACCTTTACGCGGGCACCGGGAAGCCCGACCGCGCGGGCACGATCCTCTACGCGATGGGGCAGACGCAGTCGACGATCGGCACGCAGAACATCCGAGGCCTCGCGATCGTCCAGCTGCTCCTCGGGAACATCGGCATCGCCGGCGGCGGCGTGAACGCGCTGCGGGGCGAGGCGAACGTGCAGGGCGCGACCGACATGGCGCTCCTCTGGCAGGACCTGCCCGGGTACCTCGGCATCCCGCGGCAGCAGGCGCACCCCACGCTCAAGGACTACGTCGCGCGGGAGACGCCGGCGACGAGCTACTGGTCGAACAAGACGAACTTCCTCGTGAGCCTGCTCAAGGCGTGGTGGGGCCCGGCGGCGACGGCGGCGAACGACTTCGGCTACGACTGGGTCCCGAAGGCCAAGACGAGCTACGCGGTCATGGACCTCTTCGACGCGATGTACCGCGGATCGATCAAGGGCTTCACCGTCGTCGGCGAGAACCCCGCGGTCGGCTCCCCGAACTCGAACAAGATCCGTGACGCCATGGAACGGCTCGACTGGCTCGTCGTCGCGGACCAGTTCCTCACCGAGACGGCCGAGTTCTGGACGGGGAAGCGGCCGCTCAAGGACACGGCGAAGCGCGCGGATCCGACGAAGATCGGGACGGAGGTCTTCTTCCTGCCGGTCGCGGCGTTCAACGAGCGCGCGGGGTCGCTCACGAACAGCGGTCGCTGGCTCCAGTGGGCGGACAAGACGGTCGACCCGACCGGCGACGCGCGCTCGGACCTGTGGATCGTCGACCGGCTCTACAAGGCCATCAAGAAGGCGTACGCCGGCAGCACCGCGGCGAAGGACCAGGGCCTCCTGAGCCTCAACTGGCCGTACGGCGACGGGCCCGACGTGAACGAGGTCGCGAAGGAGGTCAACGGCTACACCGTCGCGAACGGGACGCCGGTGGCCGGCTTCGGGGCGCTCCGCAGCGACGGCAGCACGGCGTGCGGGAACTGGATCTACTCCGGCTACTTCCAAGGCGCCGGCGACAAGAACCGCGCCGCCGCGCGCGACGCGAAGGACCCGACGGGCATCGGCGCGTACTCCGGCTGGGCGTTCGCGTGGCCGGCGAACCGCCGGATCCTCTACAACCGCGCGAGCGCCGACGCGTCCGGCCAGCCCTGGGACCCGAAGCGCAAGGTCATCTGGTGGGATCCGCAGGGCGGGGCGACGAAGGCCGGGTCGTGGGTCGGGAACGACGTCCCGGACTTCCCGCCGGCGAAGTCGCCGTCCGCGGCGGCGAAGGCCGGCGGCGCCGGGCTCGACGCCCACGCCGGCAGCGACCCGTTCATCATGAAGGCCGACGGCCGCGGCTGGCTCTTCGTGCCGTCGGGGCTCGTGGACGGGCCGCTCCCCGAGCACTACGAGCCGTTCGAGAGCCCGGTCGCGAACCAGCTCAACGCCGTCGCGCTGAATCCCGCGACGAAGCTGTACTCCGGCCCGGCGGACACGAAGGGGACGGCGGACGAGTACCCGGTCGTCGCCACCACGTTCCGGCTCACCGAGCACTACCAGGGTGGCGCCGAGACGCGGAACCGGCCGTGGCTCGTCGAGCTCCAGCCGGAGATGTTCGTCGAGATGGGTCCGGACCTCGCGGCGAAGGCCGGCATCGCCGATGGCGACACGGTGAAGGTCGAGTCCGCGCGCGGCAGCGTCCTCGCGCGTGCGCTCCTCACGGAGCGGATCCAGCCGATCGTCTCGGACGGCAAGCGCATCGACATCATCGGCCTGCCCTGGCACTGGGGCTTCAGCGGCCTCTCGACCGGGCACAGCGCGAACGTGCTCACGCCGACCATCGGCGACGCGAACACGCTCATCCAGGAGGACAAGGCCTTCCTGGTGCGCGTCTCGAAGGCGGGACCGTCATGACCGGCATGGCCATCCTCGTCGACACGTCGCGCTGCACCGGCTGCCGCGCGTGCATGGTCGCGTGCAAGGAGTGGAACGAGCTTCCCGCCGAGGACGTCGCGCGCACGCTGCCCGGCTCGTACCAGAACCGCGACGGGACGAGCGCCGCGACCTGGACCGTCGTCCGCTTCGCGGAGCAGGCGAGCGGCGACGGCATGCGCTGGCTCTTCGCGAAGACGCAGTGCATGCACTGCGGGGACGCCCCGTGCGTCACGGTGTGCCCGACCGGAGCGATGCAGAAGGACGGCACGGCCACGTACCTCGACGAGTCGAAGTGCGTCGGTGAGGGCTACTGCGTGATCGCCTGCCCGTTCGGCGCGGTCGCGCTCGACGCGTCGAAGGGCATCGTGCAGAAGTGCACGATGTGCATCGACCGCGTCG
>DASSSF010000119.1:0-5417 GCA_035708565.1 Candidatus Limnocylindria bacterium | reverse complement strand
CACGACGCCGTCCGGGAACCAGAGCGCGATCTCGCTCGCCGCGGTCTCCGGCGCGTCGCTCGCGTGCACGAGGTTGCGGAGCCCCACGAGCGCGTAGTCCCCGCGGATCGTTCCCGGCGCCGCCTCGTGGGGGCGCGTCGAGCCGACCATCGCGCGGACCACCGCGATCGCGTTCGGGCCCTCGAGGACGGCGGCGATGACGGGCGACGCGCTGATCGTGCGCACGAGGTCCTCGTAGAAGAACTTCCCGCTGTGCACGGCGTAGTGCCGCTCGGCCATCCCCCTCTCGACCTTGAGGAGCCGCAGCGCCGCGAGCCGGAGGCCGCGGCGCTCGAAGCGCGCCAGGATCTCGGCGCCGATCCCGCGCTGGACCGCGTCCGGCTTGAGGACGATGAGGGTGCGCTGCACGGCTTCTGTCACGAGGCGATCTCCATCGGTACGTTCTCTCGCGCGGGGACCGCGACGGTCGCGAGCGCGGCGCGCGGGCCCACGGCCGCGACGTACGCGTGCTCCGGCCGGAGGTAGTCGCGGGCCGCGCGCTGGATGTCCGCGGCGCCGATGCTGTCGATGATGGCGCAGGTCTCGTCCACCGTGCGCACGCGCCCGAGGAAGAGCTCCTGGCCCGCGAGCCACGACGACACGCCGCGCGTGTCCTCGAGCCGCAGCTCGATGCGGCCCTTCGCGAAGTCGCGCACGCGAAGGAGCTCGGCGTCGCCGACCGGCTCGTCGCGGAGGCGGGCGACCTGGGCCAGCGCGACGTCCATCGCCTCCGCCACGCGGTCCGGGGCGACGCCCGCGTAGATGACGAGGTGCCCGGCGTCGACGTAGTTCGACTCGAACGAGTGCACGTCGTACGCGAGCGCTCGCTTCTCGCGGAGCTCGAGGAAGAGGCGGCTCGACATCCCCTCGCCGAGCACGGCGTTGAGCATGTCGAGCGTGTACTTGTCCGGATGGTCCTGCGGCACACCGCGCCAGCCGAGGCAGAGGTGCATCTGCTCGCCGCGCTTCGCGAGCGTCTTCGAGCGCTCCTTCGACGGCGGAGGCGCGGGCCGGAGAGCGAGCGGCGCCGTGGCTTCGAGGTCGCCCAGGTGCGCGCGCACCGCCTCGAACGCCTCGGCGGGGGCCACCCGCCCCGCGATCGCGACGACGATGCGGTCCGGCGAGTAGCCGCGCCGCATGAAAGAGCGGAGGTGGTCGGCGGTCATCGCGCGCACGACGCGCTCGCGGCCCGCGATCTCCCAGCCGAGCGGGTGCCGCGGGTAGAGGAGCTCGTCGATGATCGTGTGCACGCGGTCCTGCGGCTGGTCGCGGTACATGCGGAGCTCCTCGATGACGACCTTCCGCTCGACCTCGACGTCGCTCTCGCGGAGGAGCGGCGAGCGGAGCATGTCGGCGAGCACGTCGAGCCCGAGGAGCCAGTGGCGCGCGACCATGCGCGACCAGAAGACCGTGCACTCCTTGTCGGTCGACGCGTTCGCGACGCCCCCGACGCCTTCGATCGCCTGGCTGATCTCCTGCGCGGTCGGGCGCTTCGCCGTCCCCTTGAAGACCATGTGCTCGAGGAAGTGCGAGGTCCCCGCGTCCTCGCGAGACTCCGCGCGCGATCCCACGCCCACGTAGATCGAGATCGAGACGGAGCGCGCCTCGGGCATCTCGGACACGAGCACGCGCAGGCCGTTCGGGAGCGTGACCTTCTCGTATCGCATCGGCCCGCCGACGCTAGCAGGGCTAGGGCGCGACCGCGCTCCACGCGCCGTACGAGATGACGAGCGACGCCCCGGCGCGCCGGCTCGCGAGGATAGCCTCGCGCTCCGCGGCCTCCGCGTTCACGACCTCGGCCGCGGACGCCGCCATCACGTGCTCGTCGGCCGTGTGGAACGAGATGACGGGCCGGTCTGTACGGGAGACGAGGGCATGGACGAGGTCGAGCGCGGGCAACCCGGGCTTCACGATGACGGCGTCGGCGCCGCCCAGGACGTCGCGCTCCACGCGCGCGATCGCGGGCGCCATGTCGTCTGCCGCGAGGAGCGGCACGGCGCGGTCGCTGACCGGCACGGCGCCGACGGCGGCGCGGTGCGCGGCGAGCAGCACGCTCTCGAGCTTCGCCATGGCCGCGACCGGCACCTCGTCGTGATCCGCCGCGAGCGCGATGCGCACGGCGACGACGGACCCGTCGAGCATGCCCGACGGCACGATGAGGTCGGCGCCCGCCTCGGCGTGCCGGAGCGCGATCTCCTGGAGCGCCTCGAGCGTGCCCGCGACGTCCGCGCCGCTCTCCCCGAAGAGGACGCACTGCCCGTGGGACGTGTAGGCGCATACGCAGACGTCGGTCGCGACGGGCAGATCGGGCACCGCCTGCTTGACGGCGCGGACGGCCCGGATGACGACGTGGTCCGGCTGGCGCGCGACGAGCGCCGTCTCGTCCTTCCGCTCGCTCGCGCCGAACACGATGAGCCCGCCGAGGCCGGCGCCGGCCGCGCGGCGCGCCTCCCGGACCACCTCGGTGATCGAGAGGCGCTCGACCCCGGGCACGTCCGCCACGCGCTCGCGGTCCTCGACCGCGGTCGACACGACGACGGGAAGGACGACATGCGCTGCGCTCTCCGCGGAGCGCAACGCCGCGGACCAGAGCGGATGCTCGGCGAGGCGGCCACGCGTCATCGTGCGCTCCGGCATCCGCCGATGGTATTCCGCCCGTACCATTTCACTCGGATGAGAGGCCGGACCGCGACCGCGCTCCTTCTCGCCGCGTCCGTCCTCGCGGGCGCGTGCAGCACCGCCGAAGGGCACGTCCCGACGATCGTCGCCGTCGACGCCGCCGCGGCGCTCGAGCGCGCGGAGTCGGCCGCGCGCGTCGCGCAGTACTCGGCGATCGCGGCGCGCGCCGGGAGCGCGAGCGCGACGATGAGCGAGCCCAGGGTCGACGTGAAGGCGGCGCTCCCCGCGGCCTACTTCGGCGAGATGGGCCACGTCTGGCAGTCGCTCAACAACTGCGGGCCCGCCGCGGTCGTCATGGCGCTCACGACGCTCGGCGTGGACGAGTCGCAGGAGGTCGCGCGGCTCGCGCTGCGCGGCACCGACGAGCGGCGCGGCATGGGACCGCAGGGCGTCGACGCGTGGGTGAAGGAGCGCTTCGGTCTGCGGTCGATGTGGCGCAACAACGGGACGAACGAGCTCCTGAAGAAGCTCGTCTCGAACGGCTTCGCGCCGATGGTCACGCAGTGGATGGAGGACCCCTCGATCTCGCGCGTCTCGCACTGGCGCACCGTCCGCGGCTACGACGACGCGAAGGGCACGTTCTACGTGAACGACTCCATGCTCGGGCGCGGGGTCGCGCTCGACTACGAGTGGTTCGGCCGCAACTGGCAGCCGTTCTCGTACCGCTACATGGTCATCTACCGCCCCGAGGACGAGGCGCGGCTCCGCGCGATCGTGGGCGACGACTGGAACGACGCGAAGATGCGCCGCAACTTCTACGAGCGCACCAGGGCGGAGGCGCAGGCGCAGAACACGATGAACGCGTGGCTCGCGTACGGCGAGGCCTCGTACGGCTACGGCCTGTTCGCCGAGGCCGTCGCCGCGTTCGAGAAAGGCCTCTCGCTCGGCTCCCCGACCGGCGTGTTCACGCTCCGCTCCTCGTACCCGAACGCGCTCCGGGCCCTCGGCCGCACCGAGGAGGCCGACCGGGTCGCCCGCACGCTCGGGCAGACGCTCACGCCGAACGTCGTCGCGGCCGCCACGCCGCCGGTCGACGAGCGCGTCCTCGGCCAGGCCGCCGAGCGCCGCGTCGAGGCGTGGTACGCCGCGCTGCCAGAGGACGAGAAGCCCTTCCGCTAGACGCGGGAACCGGCGGCCCCTCGCGACCGTCAACAGAGCATGCGGCCCCTCCTCGCCGTCTCCGCCGCCGCCCTCGGCGCGCTCGTCGTGCTGGGCGCGCTCGCGCTCGCGGTCGGCGGGGACGGCCCGGCGGACCGGCGCACGGTCGCGGCGCCGATCGACGACATGCGCGTCGCCACGCAGCGGTCGCTCCCGGCGCAGTACCTCGTGAGCATCAGGGCCGGGCTTCCGAGCGGCTGCGCGCAGCGGCACTCGCACACGGTCGAGCGGAAGGGCGACCTGGTCGTCATCACGATCCTCAACTCGATGCCCACGGGGGACGTCGCGTGCACGATGATCTACGGCTGGTACGACCTCGAGGTGGCCATCGGGAGCGACTTCGTCCGCGGCGCGACCTACACCGTGCGCGTCAACGACCGCACGGTGACGTTCACCGCCGGCTAGCGCGCTCCCTCACGAGGGCGAGGCGCTCCGCCGCCTCGAGCAGCACCTCGTCCGTCTTGCAGAACGTGAAGCGGATGAGGTCGCGCCCGAGCTCGCGGCGCGAGAAGAAGGACGAGCCGGGCACGCCCGCGACGCCGACCTCCCGCACGAGCCAGCGCGCGAAGGCGTCGTCGTCGCCGGAGCCGAAGCCCGAGATGTCGCAGAGGACGTAGTACGCGCCCTCCGGCGCGCGCGGCCTGAAGCCGGCGCGCTCGAGGGCGGGCACGAGCAGGTCGCGGCGGTGCCGGTACTCGGCGGACAGCCGCTCGTAGTAGGGGCGCCCGAGCTCGGTCAGCCCGACGGCGACCGCCTCCTGGAGGGGCGCCGGGGCGCCGACGGTGACGAAGTCGTGGACCTTGCGGATCCCGCCCGTGAGGTCCGGCGGCGCCACGATCCAGCCGACGCGCCACCCCGTCACCGAGAACGTCTTGCTCGCGCCCGAGATCGTCACGGTGCGCTCGGCCATGCCCGGGAGCGTCGCGATCGGGACGTGCTCGCCCTCATACCGGATGTGCTCGTAGATCTCGTCCGTGATGCAGACCGCGTCGTGCTCGACGCAGAGCTCGGCGATGACGGCGAGCTCCTCCCGTGTGAGCACGCGGCCGGTGGGGTTGTTCGGCGTGTTCACGACGATCGCCTTCGTGCGCGCGGAGAACGCGGCGCGGAGCTCGTCGGCGTCGAAGCGGAGGGTCGGCGGGCGGATCGGCACGTAGACCGGCGTGGCGCCGCAGATCGCGGTGTCCGGCCCGTAGTTCTCGTAGAAGGGCTCGAGCACGACGACCTCGTCGCCGGGGTCGACGAGCGCGAGGAGCGTGGACACCATCGCCTCGGTCGCGCCGCAGGTGACCGTGAGCATCGTCTCCGGGTCGACGGCCATGCCGTAGAGCTCGCCGTAGGTGCGGGCGAGCGCCCTGCGCAGCGACGGCGCGCCCCAGGTGATCGCGTACTGGTTGACGTCGGCGTCGATCGCGCGCTTCGCCGCCTCCTTGACGACCTCCGGCGCGGCGAAGTTCGGGAAGCCCTGCGCGAGGTTGATGCCGCCGTGGATGGCGACGAGCCGCGTCATCTCGCGGATGACGGACTCGGTGAAGCCGACC
>DASSSF010000118.1:0-2280 GCA_035708565.1 Candidatus Limnocylindria bacterium | reverse complement strand
GAGCTCCGCGGGCGAGCACGGGTCGAGCGAGATGCGCGGCGGCGTGAGAGCGCACGCGGCGATCGCCGGGAGCACCTTCGGATCGGCCCGCTCGTCGGACATGAAAGATCTTCGCACGGCGGTCTGACACGGACGGTGCGTCGCGTCGTCGCTGTTCGCCGTTCGGACGAGCAGCACCCTCACGGTGTGCCGGCGAGCGCTACGCCCGCGCCGCGCGCGTAGGTCGCGCCGCGCCGACGCTCGCAGCTCACCTCTCCCGGAACACCGCGCTCTCGGCGAGCCCCGTCTCCTCGTCCACGAGGACCCACAGCTCGTGCGTGGACACATGCCACGCGGTCGTCAGGCCGCGGATGCCGTGGCGCACGGAGCACGACCAGTGATACACGCGGTGCGTCTCGCGGATCGGGTGGCGGACCGCGAACGGCTCGAACCACGCGTCCCCTCGACGTACCTCCGCGTCCATGGTGCCCGGAGGGGCGGGCGTCGGCAGGGCCACGGGCCCGGCGACGCTCCCGGGCTCCGCGCCCGCGTCCAGCCCGACGCGAGCGATCAGGAGCGGAGGCCCGAACCACTCCAGCAGCTGGGCCTTCGTCGTTCCCCGGGCGACGCGGCGTCGGTCATCCGGCCCGACGTACCGGCCACCGCTGACCGAGTACACCGGCACGCACCCCGTGGCGACGATCGCGAGCGCGGCGGCGGCCGCGAGCGACAGGCGAGGCCTCCTCATGGCGGCACCACGACGCCCGGGTCCGGGCCCTCGGTCGAAGCGCGCGGCGGCCCGAGCCGCTCCAGCACGTGTGCCTTGACGACGTTCGTGGTCGCGTCGATGAGAATCCACAGCCGGTCCTCGCGCTGCTCAAGGGCTGACGTCTCCTTCGTGCTCGCCGGGCCGGGCCTCAGGTCCGAGAGCACGACCAACGCCAACGGATCCACGAACGCGTAGTGCAGCGACGCCGACGAGAAGACGTACTCGTCCTGCTGGTACAGGTAGACGAGGTCGCCCGGTCCGGCGGCGCCGGCCGGGAACTTTGCGAAGAACGACGACGCCTGGGCCTCGCTCCAGCCGCTCCAGCGATAGGCGACGTCGGGCGCCGGGCCGATCGCGCCGTCACGCGCGAACGCGAGCGGCGGCCCGAACCACTCCAGCACCTCGGCGCGAGTCGTCCGGCCCGGCTGGATCGCCGCGAGGCGATCGTCGGGGAGGAGCGATCCGTGGGTTTGGCTAGCGATCGTCGGGATGCAGATGCACCCCGAGAGCGCGGCCGCGAAGACGGCGAGGGCGAGCGCCGTGCGCATGAGCCCATGAGGCATCGGTCCCGGGTGCGCGTGACAGCCTCGAAGGGACGAGCCGCGCTGCGTCCACACCAGCGGTACGATCGGGCGCCGCCCGGCGCTCGGGATCAAGACCGCGGCGCGCCGAAGCTCCGCTCGAACAGCGCGCGGATCGCGGCGCGGCCATCGTCCGAGAGGGAGCGCGTGCCCGCGCCAGCGAACCGCGTGCGGGTGATGGCGGGGGACGCCTCGGCGACCCAGTCGCGCCCGTCCCAGCGGAACCAGCCCTTCCGCTCCTGGTCGTAGACGTGGACCGGCTTCCCCCAGTGCCGCGCCAGCTCGACCGCCCAGCCCGTCCCGCCGTGGGCGGTCTGGTCCGGATGGAGGGCGCCGACGGCGAACACCTCCCCCGCCGTGCTCACCTGGTGCCAGATCGCCTGGAGCACGCGCCGCAGCTCCGGCGTCTGCGCGAGGGCGCGGTGCAGGTGCGCCTTCACGTAGGCGGGGCTCACCTCGCCGACCCTGAGGTCGTCCTCGCCCAGCTCGACGAGCCCGCGCGTCCGGGCGACCTCGTGGCGGCCGGCGAACGTGAAGTTCACCTCCCCGAGGCCCCACCGCTCGGCGCACGCGCCGAACTCCTCCTCGGCGCCGGCGGACGCGCTCGCGAGGAGCGTGAACGCCTCCGGAGCGCGCTCGACGGGCGGCGCCTCGTCGTCGTCCTCGTCGTCGTCGAGGCTCCGCAGCCGGAGGGTGCCGGCCTCGAGCACGAGTGGGACGGCGGTCGCGGGGAACCGCTCGAAGTCCTTCACCAGCGTCGGCCGGGCATGGCGTCCGTGGGGCTCGAGGAAGACCCCGACGTCGACGAGCGCCGCGCACGCGTCGGACAGCGGCGCGAGGCGCGGCCCCCGCGCGAGCTCGCCGCCTCGCGCGTTGCGCGCGGTCATCCAGAGCTCGGCGCCGATGCGCGCCGCGCTCTCCTTCACGGCGGCGACGGTCGCGGCGGCCCCG
>DASSSF010000117.1:0-2704 GCA_035708565.1 Candidatus Limnocylindria bacterium | reverse complement strand
CGCCGCACGCGACGTGCGGCGCGTCGGCCGCTCCCCAGTACGCGGCGTACGCGTCGCCCGCGCGCACGAGCAGCGTCCCGTGCTCGCGCGGCGGACCGCCGAGCACGGTCGCGGCCGTCACGATGAGCCGGTCGCCCTTGTACGTCGTCCAGGCCCCGGGCTGCGGGGTCATCGCGCGGATCCGCCGGGCGACCTCCTCCGCCGGCCGCGACCAGTCGATCGCGGCGTCGGCGGTCGCGACCTTCGGCGCGAGCGTCGCGAGCGAGTCGTCCTGCGGCACCGGCACGAGCTCGCGCGCGACGTAGCGCGGGAGCGTGGCGCGCAGGAGGTCGGCGCCCATGACCGCGAGGCGGTCGGTGAGCTCGCCCGCGCTCTCGCGCGGGCCGATCCGCGTGCGCTTCTGCGCCACGATCGGGCCGCGGTCGAGCTCGGCGGTGCCCTCCATGATCGTGACGCCGGTCTCGTCGTCGCCGGCGAGGATCGCGTGGGCGATCGGAGCCGCGCCTCGCCAGCGCGGGAGGAGCGACGCGTGGACGTTGAGGGCGCGGCGGCCGGCCGCGTCGATGAGCGCGCGCGGGATCCGGTTCCCGTACGCGGCCCACACGAGCAGCTCGGGCTCGAGCGCGAGCACGGCGGCGAGCGCCTCTCCGCCCAGGCGCGCGGGCTGGAGCACGGGCACGCCGAGGCGCTCCGCCCGCGCCTTCACCGGGGGCGCGGTGATGCGCCCGCGGTGGGCGGGGCGATCGGGCTGCGTCACCACGCCGACGAGCCGGATGGCGCCGGCGTCGGCCAGCGCCTCGAGCGCGGCGAGCGACGGCACGGCGAACTCGGGCGTGCCGAGGAACACGGTGCGCGGCGTCACGCCGAAGGGGACATCTCCTCGCGCGACCGTCCGGACACGGGCTCGTGCTCGTCGCCCACGGGATGGAGGTCCGTCGCGCGCGACCGCAGGCGGTCGACGTACAGGACGCCGTCGAGATGGTCGGTCTCGTGGAGCATGCACTGCGCGCCGAGCTCGATCCCCTCGAGCGTGAACTTCTTCCCCGCCGGGTCCGTCGCGACGAGGCGCGCGCCGACCGGCCGCTCGAGCATCCCGTAGAGGCCGCGCACCGAGAGGCAGCCTTCGCTCGTCTCCTCCGTCTCGGCGCTCGACCACTCCACCTTCGGGTCCACCGCGACGATCCCGATGCCGTCGACGTCGACGATGCAGACGCGCAGCGGCACGCCGATCTGCGGCGCCGCGATGCCGATGCCGCTCGCGGCGATCATCGACGCGAACATGCGGGCGGCGAGGGCCTCGAGGTCGCCGCGCGCGAGCTTCGGCCGCTTCGCGGCCGCGTGGAGCACGGGATCGCCGATCTGCCGGATCTCGACGGCGTGCGCGGCGACGAACTCCTCGCTCGCCCACTTGTCGCGGCGCGAGCCGGTGATCGTCCACGGCGTGCCCTTCGCGACGACGACCCGCGGCTCCTGCGGCTCGGCGTCGGCCGCTTCCTCAGGGATCGCGCCTTCGTCCTCGGTCACGGCCGCGACGCTACAGCGAAGCGCCGTCAGCCGCGAAGGGCGCGTGGGCGTTCATCCGAGGAGCGAGACGGGATCCACGTCGACGACCCACTCGCTCCCCACCTCGACGCGGTCGAGGACCGCGCCGGGCCGCGCGCCGCGCAGCACGATCTGCGCGCGGTGCACGTCGGCCCGTCGCGCGACGAACGCGGGCGCCGGACCGAGGACCTCCGCGTCGTCGCCGGCCGCGGCGCGCAGCGCCGCGGCGAGCACGTCCGCGCGGCGCAGCACGGTCTCCTCGCGCTTCGCCGACGTCTGGAGGAGGACGAGCCGGCCGTACGGCGGGTAGCCGAAGCGCCGCCGCGCGAGGAGCTCGCGCTCGGCGAACCGCGCGTAGTCGTGCGCCGCCGCGGCGCGCACGGCGTGGTGGTCGGGAAGGTACGTCTGGAGGATCCCGCGCCCGCCCGCCTCGCCGCGGCCCGATCGTCCGAGCACCTGCGTGATGAGCTGGAACGTGCGCTCCGCCGCGCCGACGTCGGGCAGGTTGAGGAGCGTGTCCGCGTTCACGACGCCGACGAGCGTCACGCCCGGGAGGTCGAAGCCCTTCGCGACCATCTGCGTCCCCACGATCACCTGCGCCCGGCCGCTCCGCATCGCCTCGTACGCGGCGGCGTGCGCGCCCTTGCGGCGCACGGCGTCGCGGTCGAGCCGCGCCACGCGCGCGCGCGGCGCGAGGTCGCGCACGTCCTGCTCGACGCGCTGCGTGCCCACGCCGAGGTGGCGGATCCGGACGCCGCCGCACGAGGGGCACGTCGCCGGCGCGGCGCGCTCCCAGCGGCCGCAGCGGTGGCACACGAGCCTGCCGTCCGAATGGAGCGCGTACGGGACGTCGCACGCCGGGCACGGCACCACGTACCCGCAGTCGCGGCACAGGACGACGGTCGCGAACCCGCGCCGGTTGAGGTAGAGGATCGCCTGCTCGCCGCGCTCGACGGTGCCGACGAGCGCGACGCGGAGCGCGCGCGAGAGCGTCGAGCGGTTCCCCGCCCTGAGCTCGAGCCGCAGGTCGACGACGGTGGTCGGCGGGAGCGGCAGGCCGCCGACGCGCTCCGCGAGCTCGAGGTAGCGCAGCGCTCCCTCGCGCGAGGCGTGGTACGTCGTGACGCGGGGCGTCGCGCTGCCGAGCACGACGCACGCGCCG
>DASSSF010000116.1:0-10707 GCA_035708565.1 Candidatus Limnocylindria bacterium | reverse complement strand
TCCTCGATGAGCGGGATGAGCGCGCGCACGTTCACGCGGCGCCGGGTCGCGTCGGCGAAGCGCGGATCGCGCTCGAGGTGCGCGAGCCCGGTCGCGGCGCAGAACGCCGTCCAGTTGCGCGGCGTCGTCGCGCCGACGATGAAGTGGCCGTCGCTCGCGGCGATCGCCTGGTACGGCGCCACGAGCTTGTGCGCCGAGCCCGAGCGGCGCGGCACCCCGCCCGTCGTGAACCACTGCCCCGCCTCCCAGACGCCGAGCGCGACCGACGACTCGAACATCGAGATGTCGACCAGCTGGCCCGTGCCGTCGCGCTCGCGCGCGCGGAGCGCCGCGAGGATCGCGATGGTGCCGTACAGCGCGGCGGTGAGGTCCGACACGCTCACGCCGACCTTGACCGGCGGCCCGTCCTCCTCGCCGGTCACGCTCATGAGGCCGCTCATGCCCTGGACGATGATGTCGAGCGCCGGCCGGTCCGCATACGGGCCGTCCTGGCCCCACCCGGTCACGGCGCAGTACACGAGACGCGCGTTCCGCCCGAGCAGCTCGCCCGGCGCGAGGCCGAGGTCGCGCATCGTGCCCGGGCGCAGGTTCTCGACGATCACGTCCGCGCGGTCCGCGAGGCGGAGGAACAGGTCCCTCGCGGCCGGACGCTTGAGGTCGAGCGCGAGGCTCTTCTTCCCGCGGTTGAGGCGCGCGAAGTTGCCGCTCTCGCCGTCGACCACCGGCTCGAGGAGGCGGGAGAGGTCGCCGCCCGCCGGGTTCTCGACCTTCACGACCTCGGCGCCGAGGTCCGCGAGCTGCATCCCGCAGAAGGGACCCGCCATGTAGTTGCCGACCTCGACGACCCGGAGGCCCGCGAGCGGCGCGTTCAACACGCCCCCCAGTGCGTCGCCTCGCCGCCGACGATGCGCCACACGCCCGCGCGCGCCCCCTCCAGGCCGACGGCCCAGAGCTCCGCGCCGCGCGTGAAGAGCCCGCGCAGGTGGCAGGTCGTCCCGAGGTCGAGCGCCGTCACGCGTCCGCCGTCCACGCGGAGGAGCGTGCCCCGATCGCCGGCGACGTACACGGCGCCGCCCGCGCGCGCGGCCGCGCGGAGGTCGGCGGTCGTCCCCGCGTCGACCGGCCGCCAGCGGCCGTCGAAGACGAGGAGCGTGCCCTTGTCGCCCGCGGCGACCGCGTCGTCGGGACGGGCCGCCGCGACGGCGCGGAGCGGCACGGTCACCCCCGTCGCGACGGGCCGCCAGCCGGCCTCCTCGAGCCGGTACGACACGCCTGCCCCGCCCACGATCCACGCCGACGCCGGCCCGAGGGCGGCGACGGCGTAGAGGTCCTCCTCGATGCCCGCGGCGTACGGCTGCCAGCCCCGCGCGTCCTGGCGAAGCACGACGCCCCTCGTCCCGGCGACGAGCACGCCGTCCGAGAGGAGCGAGAGGGCGTTGAGGTCGTCGAGGTGCGCCGTGTCGGGCCGGATCGAGCGCTCCCGGTCGCTCGCGTACACGACGCGCCCCGCGCCGCCGACCGCGATCATCGTGTCGCGCGTGCACGCGGCCGCGAACAGCGAGCGGAGCGTGGGATCGACGAGCGACCACGTCGTCCCGTCGAAGCGGCCGATGCCGCCGCCGTCGGAGACGACCCAGACCGCCTGCTCCGTCGCGCAGCCCGCGACGAGCGGCTGCCGGAACACGGCGGCCGGGTCCTCGGGCGCCGCGCTCGGGAAGACCGGCGTGGGGCGCACCACCGGGATCCTCGTCGGGGAGGGCGTGGTGAGCCTGGCCGCACCGAGCCCGAGCGGGACGGCGAGCGCGACGAGGAGGAGCGCGCCGAGCGTCGCGAGCACCACGCGCCGGTCCATCACATGGACTCGAGGCGACGGATCCGCTCGGCGATCGGCGGGTGCGTGTCGAACAGGGTGTCGAAGAAGGCCGGACGGTCCTTGAGGGGGTTCGCGATGTACAGGGACGCGGTCACCTTGTTCGCGACCTCGAGCGCCTCGCGGTCGGCGGCGATCTTGCGGAGCGCGCTCGCGAGCCCGGGCGGGTAGCGCGTGAGGAGCGCGCCGGTCGCGTCCGCGAGGTACTCACGCTGGCGCGAGACGGCCATCCGGATGAGCGTCGCGACGAGCGGCGTGATGAGCGCGAGGGCGAACGCGAGGAGCGCGATGGCGCCGCCGCGGTCGCGGTCGCGCCCGCGCCGGCCGCCCCACCACAGCGACCGCATGACCCAATCGGCGAGGAGCGCCACGGTCCCGACGAGGACGACGACGAGGACCATGACGCGGATGTCGCGGTTCCCGATGTGCGACATCTCGTGCGCGAGCACGCCCTCGAGCTCCGTGCGGTCGAGCTTGTCGATGAGCCCGCGCGTCACGGCGATCGAGGCGTGCTTCGGGTCACGCCCCGTGGCGAACGCGTTCGGCGCCGTGTCGTCGATGAGGTAGAGACGCGGCATCGGGAGGCCGCTCCCGATCGCGAGCGCCTCGACGACGTTGCGGAGCTGAGGCTCCTCGCCGGGGCGCAGCTCGCGCGCGCGGCTCATCCCGAGGACGACCTTGTCGCCCGCGAGGTACGAGCCGGCGGCGGACACGCCCGAGATCCCGAACGCGACCGGGAGCGCCGCCGGGCCCGCACCGGGCGCGGTGTACTCGCCCACGACGTAGGCGAGCACGGCGACCACCGCCGTGAAGCCGCCGATGAGCGCCGCGGTGCGCCAGCGGTTCGCGCCGATCGCGCCATAGACCGAGACGCGCGGCGCGGCGCCGGTCGCCACCGGCTAGGTGAACTTCACCTGCGGCGTGGCGCGCTCGCTCGGGTCGGCCATCTCGAAGTACTGCTCCGGCGTGAATCCGAACATGCCCCCGAGGAGGTTCGTCGGGAACGTCATGAGCGCGGTGTTGTAGTCGCGCACGTTCCCGTTGTAGAAGCGGCGCGCGAACGCGATCTTGTCCTCGGTCGCGGTCAGGTTCTCGGAGAGGTCCTTGAACTCCTGCACGGCCTGGAGCTGAGGGTAGGCCTCCGCGACCGCGCGGAGGTTCAGGAGGGCGGCGCCGAGCGCGTTCTCTGCCGCGGCCCGCTGCTCCGGCGTGCCGGACTGCGCGGCCTGGATGGCCTGCGCGCGCGCCTGGGTGACGCTCTCGAAGGTCTGGCGCTCGTGCGCGGCGTAGCCCTTCACCGTCTCGACGAGGTTCGGGATGAGGTCCCAGCGCCGCTTCAGCTGCACGTCGATGTCGCTCCACGCCTCGCGGACGCGCTGGCGCAGCGTGACCAGCCGGTTGTACGTCGCGATGAGGAACAGCGCGAGGACGACGACGATGACGACGAGGACGATCGCTATGTCCATCGTGACCTTCCCTTCGCGCTCATTCTGACACCCGCACGAGCGCGCCGACGCGCCCGCGCCGCCGAGGGGATCAGGTCGCGGCGAGCTCCCGCGCGGCGGCCGCGATGTGGTCGGCGTCGATGCCGGCGGCATGCAGCAGCTCCGCCGGCTTGCCGGACGCTGGCATCTCCCGCACCGCGAGGTGGCGGTAGCGGAGCCCTATCTCGCCGGCCTCGGCGAGCGCGGCGAGGACCGCGTCGCCGACGCCGCCCTCCGGCCAGTGGTCCTCGACGACGAGGATCCGCCCGCCGGTCGCCTTCGACGCGGCGAGGAGCGTCTTCGCGTCGATGGGCTTCACCGAGTACGCGTCGATGACGCGCACGCTCGCGCCGTCCTTCGCGAGCTCGTCCGCGGCCTTCACCGCCTCGTGGAGCGTGATGCCCGCGGCGACGACCGCGACCTTGTCGTCCTTCCCGCCGCCGCGCACGACCTTGCTCCCGCCGATCGGGAACTCCTCGTCGGGCCCGTAGACGAGCGGCGTCTTCTCGCGCGTCGTGCGGATGAACGAGATCCCCTCGAGCCCGGCCATCGCGGCGACGAGCTTCGCCGTCTGGTTCGCGTCGCACGGGTACAGCACCGTGCTCCCGTGGACCGCCCGCATCATCGCGAGGTCCTCGAGCGCCATCTGCGACGGCCCGTCCTCGCCGATCGAGACGCCCGCGTGCGAGCCGGAGAGCCGGATGTTCGCGCGGGAGACCGCGGCCATGCGGATGAAGTCGTACGCGCGCGTGAGGAACGCCGCGAACGTGGACGCGAAGGGCACGAGGCCCACGACCTGCATGCCCACCGCGGCCGCGATCATCTGCTGCTCCGCGATGTACATCTCGAAGAAGCGCTCTGGGTGCGCTTTCTTGAAGTCCTCGCTGTGCGTGGAGTTGCTGACCTCCGCGTCCAGCACGACGACGTCGCCGCGCGCGTCGCCGAGCGCCGCGAGCGCCTCGCCGTACGCCTTCCGCGTCGCGACCGGCTCCGCGTAGGCCTTGAGCGCCACCGGCCGCCGCGCCGCGCGCGGCCGCTCCCACTCCGGCGGCTTCCGCACCTCGAAGGTGCGCGACGGGCCCGCGCCGAGCTCCGCGAGCGCCTTCTCCGCGTCCTCCTTTGGGAGCGCCTTCCCGTGCCAGCCCTCCTTGTCCTCGACCGACGACACGCCGGCGCCCTTCTTCGTGCGCGCGAGGATCGCCACGGGCCGCTCCGCGCCCCGCGCGTGTCCCAGCGCCTCGTCGATCTCGGCGAGGTCGTGCCCGTCGATGACGCGCGCCTCCCAGCCGAACGCCTCGACCCGCGCGGCGTACGCGTCCATGTCCCAGCCGAGCTCGGTAGGACCGCGCTGGCCCAGGCGGTTCACGTCGACGATCGCGGTGAGGTTCACGAGGCCCTCGTGCGAGGCCCGCGCGAACGCCTCCCACACCGATCCCTCGGCCGTCTCGCTGTCGCCGAGGAGCGCCCACACGTGGTACGGCGCGCCGAGCACCTTCGCCCCCGCGAGCGCGACGCCCACGGCGATCGGGAAGCCCTGTCCGAGCGAGCCGGTGGCGACGTCGACCCACGGGAAGACCGGCGTCGGGTGGCCCTCGAGGCGGCTCCCGAGCCGGCGGAACGTGAGCAGCTCCGCGTCGTCGATCGCGCCGGCCGCGCGGAACATCGCGTACACGAGCGGCGACGCGTGCCCCTTCGAGAAGATGAGGTGGTCGTTGGCCGGATGGTCGGGCCGCGCGAAGTCGTAGCGCAGGTGGCCCGCGAGCAGGACCGCCATGAGATCCGCGGCGGAGAGCGACGACGTCGGATGCCCCGACCCAGCGGCCGTGGAGCAGCGGATCGCGTCGGCGCGCAGCTGGCGCGCGAGCGCCCGATAGGTGTCGAGCGTCGAAGCGGCGCGCGTCTCGGCGACCATCAGCGCGAACGGTATACCGCGGCGGACGCTTCGCGCCCTCGGCTCACAGCCATCGATCGAGGAGGCGCCGCCCCACGTCGAGCACGAAGAGCATCGGCACGAAGAGAGGGATGGCGAAGACCGCGAAGATCCCAGCCATGATCGTGCCGAGCACCGCGTCGCCGAGCGAGCGCCGCACACCGAGCCATAGCGTGAGCGTGCCGGCCACGGCGTTCGTCGCGATGAGCGTGAGCACGGTCAGGCCGATCGGACCGCCTGCCTTGATGTACCGGCCTTCCGGGAAGTACGCGGCCGTCGCGATCGCCAGCGTCACCGCGCCCGCCGCGCCCATCGCGACGTACGCGAGGGTGAGCGCCCGCGGGAGCGATGTCCGCGCCGTGAAGAAGAGCGCCACGCCGATGAAGGTCGCGCACCACACGTAGAGGAGCGCGACCGCGTCCGCCCCGGTGAACCCCGCGACGGGCGCCTCGAGCGCAATGGCGGCGGCGGCGTGCGCGAGCGCAACGAGGCCGACGACGGAGGCCGCGCTCTGGATCGCGGCACCCGGTCGCGCGGCGCGGTGGCTCACACTGGAACGGCCGCCACCGGCCACGGCGCGCTCAGCCGCCGCGCGGCATCGGCGGCGGCGGATCCTCGTGGACGTCAACGATGCGCCACTCGCGCGCCGGCAGCCCGTCGAACATCGGCTGGTGGTCGAGCGCGGAGACGTCGACCACGAGCATGCGCGGGCCGGCCGCGAGCTCGAGCACGACCCACATGCGGGCGAACGTCGCCTTGTCTCGCGAGGCCGCCGGCTCGACCGCGGCGCAGCAGATCCACCACCACTCGACGCGCTCGATCCGCGCCGAGGGACGGGGCGACGCGGCGATGAGCTGCTCCGTCCAGCTTCGGTGTCGCGCCTCGAGCCACGCGGAGCCGGCGTTCCACGAGCGGCCCGCGGCGACGGCGTCCGCGCGCGACACTGCCGCGACGAACGCCGCGACGCGCTGCTCCGGCGTGTCGCCGAGCGCCCGATCCGTGATCGCCCGGCCGGGACCGGAGCACATGGCGAAAAGCGCGATCGCGACGCCGATCGCGGCAAGCGCGAGGATCCGCGCGAGCCAGGGGAGCGCCGCTCGCGCGCGCACCGCTGCGGAAGGACCGCTGGCCGTATCGTCCACGCGAAAGCGAGGGTACCGGGCATGGAGATCGGCCTCTACGGGCTCGGCCGCATGGGCGGCAACATGGCGCAGCGGCTCGTGCGCGGGGGCCACCGCGTGGTCGTGTCGAACCGCTCGCCCGGGCCGATCGCGGACCTCGAGAAGCACGGCGCGGCCGGCACGCCGACGATCGCGGAGATGGCGAAGGCGCTGCGCCCTCCCCGCGTGCTCTGGTCGATGGTGCCGGCCGGGGAGCCCACCGACGCGGCCCTCGACGAGTTCGCGGCGCACGCGTCGCGGGGCGACGTCCTCGTGGACGGCGCGAACTCGTACTTCCGCGATTCGATGCGCCGCGCGGCGAAGTACTCGGCGGCGGGCTTCCGCTTCCTCGACGTCGGCGTGTCCGGGGGCATCTGGGGGCTCGAGAACGGGTACTGCTTGATGGTCGGCGGCCCCGCGGACGCGGTCGACGTCGTCCGCCCCGCGCTCGACACGCTCGCCCCGCCGGACGGCTGGGCGCACTTCGGCAAGAGCGGCGCGGGCCACTTCGTGAAGATGGTCCACAACGGGATCGAGTACGGGATGATGCAGGCGTACGGCGAGGGCTACGAGCTCCTCCACGCGAGCGAGTTCGGCCTCGACCTCCGGCGCGTCTCGCAGGTGTGGCTCCAGGGGAGCGTCGTCCGCTCGTGGCTGCTCGAGCTCCTCGAGCGGGCGTTCGCGCAGGAGGGCACCGAGCTCGCGCGCATCAAGGGATACGTGCAGGACTCGGGCGAGGGACGCTGGACCGTGAACGAGGCGATCGCGCACGACGTGCCCGCGACGGTCCTCGCGCACAGCCTCTTCGCCCGCTTCACCAGCCGCCAGGACGAGTCGTTCGCGATGAAGGTCGCCGCCGCCCTCCGGAACCAGTTCGGCGGGCACGCCGTCAAGACCGACGACAGCGACAAGGGATGACCGTCACGGCCGCGAACCCGCTTCGCGCGGGTGCGCGGCTCGCGCGCGCTCCCGAGCCGTCGATCCTCGTCATCTTCGGGGGGAACGGCGACCTCGCGCAGCGCAAGCTCCTGCCGGCGCTCTACAACCTCGCGCTCCAGCGGCTGCTCCCGGCGTCCTTCGCGGTCGTGGGCACGGCGCGACAGGCGCTCACCGAGGACCACTACCGCGCCGAGGTGCGCGACGCGATCGTGACGCACAGCCGGACGAAGCCGATCAACGAGGACGTGGTCGCGTCGTTCCTCGAGCACGTCCACTACGTGTCGTCGGCCGACGACGCGGGCTACGTGCGGCTCGGCCGGAAGCTCGCGGACCTCGACGCCTCGCTCGGCACGAACGGCAACCGGCTCTTCTACCTCGCGACGCCGCCCGCGGCGTACGCGCCGATCGTCGCGAGCATCGGCAGGCACGGCCTCTCGCGGACGCAGGGCTGGGCGCGCATCGTCGTCGAGAAGCCGTTCGGACGGGATCTGCGGTCGGCGCTCGACCTCTCGATGAAGGTCTACGACGTCTTCAACGAGGACCGCGTCTTCCGCATCGACCACTACCTCGGCAAGGAGACGGTCCAGAACATCCTCGTCATGCGCTTCGCGAACGGGATCTTCGAGCCGCTCTGGACGCGCCAGTACGTGGACCACGTGCAGATCACGGTCGCCGAGTCGCTCGGCATGGAGGAGCGGGCCGCGTACTACGAGTCGGCCGGCGCGATCCGCGACATCGTGCAGAACCACATGCTCCAGCTCCTCACGCTCGTGGCGATGGAGCCGCCCGCCGCGTTCGAGGCGAACGCCGTGCGCGACGAGAAGGTGAAGGTGCTCCGCGCCCTCCGGCCGATCACGGCCGGCCAGGCGGCGGAGCGGACCGTCCGCGCGCAGTACCTCGCGGGATCGGTGGAGGGCGAGCGCGTGCGCGGCTACCGCGAGGAGTCCGGCGTCTCGCCGACCTCCCACACGGAGTCGTACGTCGCGCTCAAGTGCTACGTCGACAACTGGCGCTGGCAGGGGACTCCGTTCTACCTGCGCACCGGCAAGCGGCTGCCGAAGCGCACGACCGAGATCGCGCTCCAGTTCCGCGCGGCGCCACACCAGGTGTTCTCGAGCGGCTCCGCGGCCGACCTCGAGCCCAACGCGCTCGTCATGCGGATCCAGCCGGACGAGGGCCTCACGCTCAAGATCGGCGCGAAGGTGCCGGTGCAGGGCGTGCGGATCCGCTCCGTGAACATGGACTTCGACTACGGCGCGTCGTTCATGGTCGACGCGCCGGACGCGTACGAGACGCTGATCCTCGACGCGCTCCGCGGCGACGCGACCCTCTTCACGCGCCGCGACGAGGTCGAGCAGCAGTGGCGCTTCATCGATCCGATCGTCGAGGCGTGGGCCGCGAGCGACGTCCCGCCCGCGTCGTACGCCGCCGGGACCTGGGGCCCGCCGGAGGCCGACGCGCTGCTCGCGCGCGACGGGCGGTCGTGGAGACGGTCGTGACGGTCGACACGCAGGTGTGGGGGGCCCACGCGCGCGGCGTCGCGGCGCTCGAGCGCGAGCTCGCGCGTCTTCGGCGCGCTCAGAGCGCGATCGCGCGTGAGCAGGGGGTGCAGGTCGCGCGCGCGTCGGTCCTCAACCTCGTGGTGTACGCGTCGCGCGAGGTGCACGCGCTCCGCGCGGCCCGCACCGTGGCCGAGCTCTCGAAGCGCCATCCCTCACGCGCGATCGTCGTGCACGCCGACCGCGAGGCGAGAGCGGACGTCGAGAGCGCGGACCTCGCGATGCACTGCCACCTCCCGCCCGCGGACGCGACGCGTCAGGTCTGCTACGAGCAGATCCTCATCCGCGCCCGCGCCGGGTCGGACGAGCGCGTCGCGAGCGCGGTGATCCCGCTCCTCCTCCCGGACCTGCCCGTGTTCCTCTGGTGGACCGGCACGCCGCCGCGGGACAGCCGCGCCTTCGACGACCTCCTCGCGATCGCGGGCCGCCTCGTCGTCGACTCGGCCGACTTCGCGAGGCCCGAGGAGGAGCTGCCGTACATCGCCAAGATCCTCCGCGACGCCCGCGGGCGCTTCGGCGTGACCGACTTCAACTGGACTCGCCTCACGGTATGGCGCGACCTCCTCGCGGGGTTCTTCGACGTGCCGACGTGGCGGCCGCTCCTCGACCGCATCACCGGCGTGCGCATCGGGTTCGCGGTGGACGCGGACGGCAGGGACATCCATCCGTCGCAGGCGCTCCTGCTCCTCGGCTGGCTCGCGTCGCGGCTCGGCTGGGGCGCCGCGGGATCGCTCGCGCCGTCCGAGGCCGGTGGGCTGCTCTTCGCGATGCGCGGCGCCGACGGACGCGGCATCCGCGTGCGCGTCCGTCCCCGCTTCGAGCGCGGCATGGACGAGGGCGACCTCTCCGGCCTGCGGCTCCAGGCGATGCGGGGCGGGCAGCTCGTCGAGTTCGTCGTGAAGCGCGAGCCCGGACGGAAGGCGGCGGTCGCGCGCGTGGAGGTCGACGGCGCGGTCGTGATGAGGCGGATCGTCCCCCTCCCAGGCCCGACCGTGCAGGACCTGCTCGGCGAGGAGCTGACGATCGTGGCGAGCGACCGCGTGTTCGAGGACGCCCTCGCCGCGCTCGTCTCGCTCACCTGAGGCGACGGCACCGCTCTTGCCGCCGGATGGCACCGTGAACCCCCGTCCCGAGACCTCCCCGGGGCCGCGCCTGCTCGGGGAGCGCTACCGCCTCATCGACCAGATCGACCGCGGCGGCGCCGGCGTGGTGTGGCGCGCGCACGACGAGCGCCTCGGGCGCGACGTGGCGGTGAAGGTCATCGGCGCTCAGGCCGACCAGGCGTTCCGCGAGCGGTTCCAGCAGGAGGCACGGCGTGCGGCGAAGGTCTCGCACCCGAACGTCGTCGCGGTGTACGACGAGGGCCAGGACGGGACGGACGCGTTCATGGTCATGGAGTACGTGCAGGGACGGACGCTCCGCGAGCTCATCGCGGAACGCGGGCCGCTCCCGCCGGACCAGGCCGCGCGCGTCGTCCGCCAGGTCGCGAGCGCCCTCGACGCGGCGCACGCCGCCGGCGTCGTGCACCTCGACGTGAAGCCCGCGAACGTGATCGTGTCGGACGAGGGCCACGCGAAGCTCGCGGACTTCGGCGTCGCGGCCGCCGCGCACGGCGAGGAGGAGCGCGAGCTCGTGGGCACCGCGCGCTACGTCGCGCCCGAGCGCATCGAGGGCGGCCCGCCCGATCCGCGCAGCGACGTGTACGGGCTCGGCCTCGTCGCGTACGAGCTCCTCGCGGGGCGGCCGGCGTACCAAGGCGTCGAGC
>DASSSF010000115.1:0-19255 GCA_035708565.1 Candidatus Limnocylindria bacterium | reverse complement strand
GGCCTCGGCGGGCGCGAGACGGCCGCGAGGATCGTGTCCTCGTGGTACGAGACCTCCGCGTCACCCTCCGCACGGCGCGCGCTCGGGCGGCCGAGCGGGAACGGCCGTCCCCTCACGGAGGAGCGCGAGCCCGCCTCGCGCATGTGACAGCCGGCGAGGGCGGCCCTACCGGGCCGTCCTCGCCCTCCACTCGCGGTCGAGGATCGACCAGACCATGAGGTCGGCGAAGCGCTCCTTCGCGTAGAACGCCTCGCGCTGGATGCCCTCGAACGTCATCCCGACCTTCTTCATCACCTTCCACGAGCCCGTGTTCTCGGGCTCGCAGCGCGCGATCACGCGGTGCAGCCCGACCGTGCCGAACGCGAGATCGAGCACAGCGACGAGCGCCTCCGTGACGAGGCCGCGTCCCCACAACGGTCGCGCGAGCGCGTACCCGACCTCCGCGCTCCGGTGCGTCGGGCTCACGCCGAAGCCGATCGTCCCGACGAACCGTCGCTCCGCGCGCAGCTCGATCCCCCAGTTCGCCCCGTCGCCACGCTCGTACGAAGCGACGATCCACTCGAGGAAGCGCCGCGAGTCCTCGACCGACGAGTGCGGGTACCACGACGTGAAACGCGCGACGTCCGGATCGCGCGCGTACTCGAATACGGCGTCGGCATCATCCATCCGCATCCGCCGCAGCAGCAGACGCTCCGTCGCGATGTCGGGCTGCGCGCGGAGGACCCTGGCGGCGCGCTCCGGCCAGTCGGCGAGTCCCACGGCGCGAGGATATTGAGCGCCTAAGGGAGGGACGGCGAAGGGCTCTCCCGCCTCACCTCGACGTCGACGCGCGTGCCGCTCGCGACCGTGACCTGCGCCGCGAGGGCGAGCGCGACCACCGTGACGAGCGCGACGCGGAGCGCGACGGGCCGCCGGCTCGGCCGGCGCGGGACCGGGCCGGGCGGGCGCGAGCCGGCCGCCGGGTCGATCTCGCCGTCGCGCAGCGCCACGGCGACGGCCTCCGCGCGGCTCGACGCGCCGAGCTTGGCGAAGGCGTTGCCGACGTGCCAGTTGACGGTGTTGCGCGAGATGCGGAGGCGCGCCGCGATGGCTTTCGTCGTCTCGCCCGCCGCGACGAGCGAGATGATCTCCGACTCGCGCCGAGACAAGCGCCGCTCCGTCATGCCGCACGTCCAATCGCACCGGGATCGCCAGCGGCGGTCCGCGTTCCGCGAACGCAGGCCTTTCGTTACACGCGCGCGCGGCTCGCTCCTGGGGGGCGCTGAGGACATGCCCCGGAGTCGTACCATCGCTCGTACAGCGTATGGCCGACGGTACGTATCGGGTCGTCCCCGCGGTCGACAAGGCCGCGCGCCTCCTCGCGGAGCTGTCCTCGGGCGAGACGCTCGGGATCAGCGAGCTCGCGCGCCGCATCGGCGCGTCGAAGGGCACCGTCCGCGACATCCTCATGACGCTCGCTTCGCACGGGCTCGTCGAGCGCACCGCCGACGCCCGCTTCCGGCGCGACACGGGAGACGACCTCGTCGGCCTCGCGCATCCTTTCCTCCGCGCTCTCATGGAAGAGTTCCGGGAGACGGCGATCCTCGGGGTCGCGTCGGCCGACAAGCTCGAGATCGCGGCGCGCGCGGAGCCCGAGACGGACCTGCACATGTCCGCGCCGCTCGGGCGGCGGATCCCGCTCCGCGCGGGAGCCCACGGGAAGGTCCTCGCGAGCACCGAGCCGATCGGCTACGACGACGAGGAGTACCTGCAGGGCGTGCGCGCGGCCGCGGCGCCGGTGCGCGACGCGAGCGGGAAGCGGATCGCCGTCCTCATGGTCGTCGGCTTCTCGAAGCGCCTCGACCTGCGCACCCTCCGCCGCGTCGGCGAGCGCTGCGCGGAGGCGGCGAACGAGCTGTCCGCCCGCCTCGCACGGAGGGCCGCGTGACGAAGGAGCTCCTCTCGCTGAGCGTGAACGGCGAGCGCCACACGGTCGCGGCCGAGCCGCACCACACGCTGCTCGAGGTCCTCCGCGAGGAGCTCGGCCTCACGGGGACGAAGCACGGCTGCGAGCTCGGCGAGTGCGGCGCGTGCACGGTGCTCGTGGACGGCGAGCCGGTCCTCTCCTGCCTCACCCTGCCCGCGCAGGTCCGGGACCGCGAGGTGACGACCGTCGAGGGGCTCGCGACCGGGGAGCGCCTCCACCCGCTCCAGACCGCGTTCGCGGAGGAGGGCGCAGCGCAGTGCGGCTACTGCACGCCCGGGATGCTCATGAGCGCGAAGGCGCTCCTCGACCGGAACGCGCGGCCGTCGCGCGAGGAGATCGCCGCCGCGATCGCCGGCAACCTCTGCCGCTGCACGGGCTACACCGCGATCTACGAGGCCGTCGAGAAGGCGTCGGCGCGTGTCTGAGCTCTCGGTCGTCGGGCGGCGGCTGCCGAAGGTGAACTCGTGGCAGCACCTGACCGGCGCCGCGAGGTACGCCGACGACGTCGTGCTGCCGCGGATGCTCTACGGCCGCCTGCTGCGGTCGACCCACCCGCACGCGAGGATCCGCGCGATCGACACGTCGGCGGCGCTCGCGCACCCGGGCGTCGTCGCGGTCGTCACCGGCAGGGACATGCCCGAGAAGATGGGGATCATGCCGTCGACGCAGGACGAGACGGCGCTCGCCGTCGATCGCGTCCGCTACGTCGGCGAGCCGGTCGCGGGCGTGGCGGCGGTCGACGAGGACACCGCCTTCGAGGCGCTCTCGCTCATCCGGGTGGACTACGAGCCGCTCGAGCCGATCTTCACGATCGAGGAGGCGCTCGAGCGCGACGACGTTCGCATCCACGACGAGAGCCGGCGCGCGAACGTGTTCAAGGAGGTGCACCTGGCGTTCGGGGATCTCGACGGGGGGTTCGCCTCCGCGGACCACGTGCGGGAGGACTGGACCTTCTTCGAGGGGAACACGCACGCGCCCATCGAGACGCACTCGGCGGTCGCGTCGTACGGCGGCGACGACAAGCTCACGCTCTGGACCTGCACGCAGGTCCCGCATTACCTCCACCGGGAGCTCGAGAAGGTGCTCGGCATCTCGCGCGCGCGCATCCGCGTGATCGCCACGCCGAACGGCGGCGCGTTCGGCGGCAAGAGCGACCCGTTCGCCCACGAGTTCGCGGCGTGTCTCCTCTCCATGCGCACGCGGCGCCCGGTGAAGATCACGCTCGACCGCGAGGAGGTCTTCTACGCCCACCGCGGCCGCCACCCGGTGCTCATGCACCTCCGCACGGGCGTGCGGCGCGACGGCGAGATCACCGCGTGCCACCTCCAGACGTGGCTCGACGGCGGCGCCTACGCGTCCTACGGGATCGCGACCACCTACTACACGGGCGCGCTGCTGACGGTCACCTACCGGATGCCCGCGTACAAGTTCGACGGCGTGCGCGTGTACACGAACAAGCCGCCGTGCGGGCCGAAGCGCGGGCACGGCACGACGCAGCCGCGCTTCGCGTTCGAGACGCAGCTCGACAAGATCGCCCATGACCTCGGGCTCGATCCGCTCGAGTACCGCATGCGGATCCTCCAGCCGCCCGGCAGCCGCACGGTGAACGGGCTCCGCATCACCTCGATGGGGCTCGGGCAGTGCCTCGAGGCGGCCGGGAGGGCGACGCGCTTCTCCGAGCGCCACGGGCAGCTGCCCCGAGGCAAGGGGATCGGCGTCGCGGGGAGCGCGTACATCTCCGGCGCGGGGCTGCCGATCTACTGGAACGACATGCCCCACTCCGCGGCGACCGTGAAGATCGACCGGGGCGGCGGCGTCACCGTGTACTGCGGCACGAGCGAGATCGGCCAGGGCTCCGACCACATGCTCGCGACCGTCGTCGCGGAGGTCCTCGGCGTGCTGCCCGAGGACGTGCATGTCGTGTCGGGCGACACGGCGCTCGCGCCGGTCGACCTCGGCTCGTACTCGAGCCGCGTCACGTTCATGGCCGGGAACGCGACGAAGGAGGCCGCGTGCCGGCTGCGCGAGCAGCTGTTCGCGGTCGCGTCGGAGAAGCTCGAGGTCCCCACGGACCGGCTCGCCGCGGCCTTCCGCCGCGTGTACGACGCGCGCGACCCCGGGAAAGGGATGTCCTTCGTCGAGGCGGCGAACCTCGCCGAGGCGCGGTACGGCGTGCTCTCGGCGGGCGGCTCGTACAGGCCGCCGAAGGGGATCGGCGGCGACTACAAGGGTGCGGGTGTCGGCCCCACGCCCGCGTACTCGTACCAGGCCGCCGTCGCGGAGGTGAGCGTCGACGTGGAGACGGGCACCGTCACGGTCGACCGCATCACGACGGCGCACGACTGCGGGCGCGCGCTCAACCCCGTGAACGTGGAGGGCCAGATCGAGGGCTCGGCGTACATGGGGTACGGCGAGATCATCGGCGAGGAGCAAGTGTTCCGCGCGGGCCTTCACAAGAAGCCGTCGCTCCTCGACTACAAGCTGCCCACGTCGCTCGACACGCCCGCGCTCGAGGCGATCGTCATCGAGACGGTCGACGCGGAGGGCCCGTTCGGCGGGAAGGAGGCGGGCGACGGCCCGCTCAACCCCGTGATCCCCGCCATCGCGAACGCGGTGTACGACGCGATCGGCGTCCGCTTCGACGAGACGCCGATCACGCCGGACAAGGTGCTCGCCGCGCTCGGGAAGCGCGACAAGCGCGGCGAGCCGAAGGAGCGCGTGGGGCCGGACGGCCTCGGCTCGACGGGGAAGCGCGACCCGAAGGCGGCGCTCCGCCGCCTCACGTTCGGCACCGAGGCGCGCGAGAAGAAGCGCGACGCGACGACGGGCGCCCTGGTCGAGAGCGCGCCCGGCGGCCCGGGACCGGAGCCCGGAACGCCGCCCGTGGGATCGCGCTGATGCTGCGCCTGCCGCGCTTCCGCCTCGTCGAGCCGCGCACCTACGCGGAGGCCGCGCGCGTGCTCCGCGACGAGGGCGCCGGCTCGCTCGACACGGCGAACGGCACGCCGAGCCTGCGCGTCATGGTCGTCGCGGGCGGGACCGACCTCTTCCCGAACATGAAGCGGCGCCAGTTCACGCCCGAGGTCCTCGTCTCGCTCTGGGGCGTCGCCGGCGCGCGCGGCGTGCGCGCGAACGGGCACGTCGAGATCGGCGCGGGCACGACGCTGGCCGACCTCGCGACGGACCCTCTCCTCCGCGAGCGCTTCGCCGCGCTGCCGCTCGCCGCCGCGTCGGTCAGCACGCCGCAGCTGCGGAACGCGGGGACGATCGGCGGCAACGTCTGCCTCGACACCCGCTGCAACTGGTACGACCAGTCGCTCTTCTGGCGCGGCGCCGAGGGCTTCTGCATGAAGACGCACCCGCAGGTCGTCTGCCGCGTCGCGCCGTCGAGCCCGCGCTGCCTCGCGGTCGCGAGCGCCGACACCGTGCCCGCGCTCGTCGCGCTCGGCGCGACCGCGCGGGTCGAGAGCGCCTCGGGGACGCGCGAGGTCGCGCTCGCCGACCTCTACCGCGAGGACGGCATCCGCTACCTCTCGCTCGCGCGCGACGAGATCGTCACCGCGCTCACGCTCCCGGGCGAAGCGGGATGGCGGAGCACGTACGTGAAGCTCCGCGACCGGAACTCCTTCGACTTCCCCATCGCGTCGGTCGCCGCCGCCGTCCGCGTGGACGGGTCGACGGTCACGGACGCGAGGGTCGTCGCGACCGGGCTCGCATCGAGCCCGCTCCAGGTCGAGGACGCCGCGCGGGCGCTGACAGGCTCCCGGCTCGAGGACGACGCGGTCGCGGCCGCCGCGGAGGCCGTGCACAAGGCGGCGCGCCCGATGGACAACACGTCGGGCACGATCGCGCAGCGGAAGCGCGCGAGCCGCGTGCTCACCGAGCGGGCGCTCGCCGGCCTGCGGGCCTAGCGCCGTGCGCCTCGTCGCCATCGTGCCGGCGGCGGGTTCGGCGGAGCGGTTCGGCTCCGCGAAGCTCGTCGCCGACGTCGGCGGGCTGCCGCTCGTCGCGCGCACGGTCGGCGCACTGGCGGCCGGGGGCGCGGAAGAGGTCGTCCTTGTGCACGCCCCGGGGGACGAGCGGCTCGCGGCCATGCCGCACGTGCGGGCGGTGGTCAACGAGGACCCGTCGCGCGGGATGTTCTCGTCGATCCAGGCGGGGATGCGGGCGTCACGTGCCGACGCATACCTCGTGCAGCCCGCGGACATGCCGTTCGTGCGGACGGAGACGGTGCGGGCGATCGTCGCGGCCTACGACGGACGGTCGATCGTGTCCCCGCGCCACAACGGAAAGCGCGGCCACCCGATCGTGCTGCCGGGGACGCTGCGCGACGAGATCCTCGCCGCCCCGCCCGTCCTCACGCTCCACGACGTGATCCGCGCCCACGCCGACACGCGGAAGGACGTCGAGGTGGACGATGCTGGCATCCTGAGGGACGTGGACGTGCCGGAGGACCTCTTGAATGGGGCTCGTTCGGATCCGGCGGAGCCGGACCGAACGCACGGTCAGGCATGAGAGAGATCTACTCGCGCATGGCGGAGCTCGAGCGCGAGGGCCGCCGCTTCGCGCTCGCGACGGTCGTGCGCACCGTCGGCTCGACCCCGCAGATCGTGGGCGCGAAGATGATCGTCGACGACCTCGGCCGGGTCACGGGCACGCTCGGCGGCGGGTGCGTCGAAGGTGACGCCTTCTCCGAGGCGAAGCGGGTCATGGCGACCGGCGCCGCGTCGCTGCGCGAGTACGAGCTCACCGAGGACCTCGCCTGGGACACGGGCCTCGTCTGCGGCGGGACGATGTGGATCGCGATCGAACCCGGCGAGCGCGCGCTGCGCCTCGGCGGGCGCGACCTCCTCGGCGACGTGCTCGCGGCGTCGAGCGGCGGGCGGCCCGTCGCCGTCGCCACGCTCCTGCGGAAGGCCGGACGCGACCTCTCGCCCGCCGGGCGGCTCCTCGTGGAGGAGGACGGCGGCGCGCACGGCTCGCTCGGCGCCCGCGACCTGGACGCCCCTGCGGTCGACATCGCGCGCGAGGTCCTCCGCCGCGGCACCGCGCGCACGGTGCCGCTCGACGACGCGCACGAGCTCCTCGTCGAGCCGGTGCTCTCGAAGCCGCGGCTCGTCATCGCGGGCGGCGGCCACGTCGGCCTGGCCCTCGCGCGCTTCGGCGCGCTGCTCGACCACGACGTGACGGTCGTGGACGACCGGGCCGATTTCGCCTCGCGTGAGCGCTTCCCCGACGGCGTCGAGGTCATGTGCGCGGACATGGCGCGGGCGATCGCGTCGATGCCGATCGGCTGGAACACGTTCATCGTCGTCGCGACGCGCGGCCACAAGATGGACGCGCACTGCCTGCGCGCCGCGATCGCGACGCCCGCGCGCTACGTCGGGCTCCTGGGCAGCAAGCGCAAGACGATCCTCGTGGAGCAGATGCTCCGCGACGAGGGCGTGAGCGAGGAGCGGCTCCGCGCGGTGCACGCGCCGATCGGCCTCGACCTCGGCGGGCGCACGCCCGCGGAGATCGCGCTCGCCGTGCTCGCCGAGATCACGCAGGAGCGCTACGGCGGCGCCGGCCGTCCCCTGCGGCTCGCCGGCGAGGTCTTCGAGCGGGCGGTCGCGCGCCGCTAGCCGGCGTGTGACGGATCGCACCGGCGCCGCGTGGTGAAGGCGACGCACCGAGCGTCGCGGGCGCGGTCGATGCGCGCCCGGTAGCGCCCGACGATGCTCCGCACTTCCGCTGGAGGTTGTGGAGATGACGGCAGGCCAGATGCTCAGAGCGATCGCGATGTCATTCGCGCGCGCGAAGGCGCGCCGCGTGGGGATCGACCTCGACGATGCGAGCGCGATCGCTCGTGGCCGCCGCCTCACGGCGGTCGGCATCGTCGAACACGAGCGCGGGAAGCTCCGCCCGGCGGCCTAGCCGCCCGGCCCGCCGCCCCGCCCGAGGAGCCGCGCCACGGCCGGCGGGGCGGCGAGCGTGGTGAGCGCCGCCATCGCGATCAGGACCCCGTAGAGCGGTCCGTCGAGCACGCCGGCCGCGAGGCCGAGGCCGGCGACCACGAACCCCATCTCCCCGCGCGGCACCATGCCGACCCCGACGAGGAGCGCACCGCGACGGCCGAGCGCGGCGGCCGGGAGCGCGCAGCCCACCACCTTCGTGGCGATGGCGACCGCCGTCACGACCAGCACGAGCGGCAGCACCGCCGGATCCGCGAGGCCGGGCAGGTCGACCGCGGTGCCGCTCACGACGAAGAAGAACGGCACGAGGAGCTCGAGGGCCGGAACGAGGCGGCGCCGGAGGTGGTAGCGCTCCTCCACGTCCGCGAGCGCGACGCCGGCGATGAACGCGCCGATGATCGCCGCGAGCCCGATCGCGACGGAGAGCGCGGCGAGCCCGAGCAGGAGGATGAAGGCGACGGCGACCGGATCGCGCGCCGGGAACCAGTGCTCGAGCGCGCCCTCGTAGCGGCGCATCGTACGCGCGCCGAAGACGGTCACGACCCCGAGGAACACCGCGGCCTCGACGGCGAGAACGATGACGCCTGCGAGCGACAGCGCTCCGGCGGCGAGGCTCGTCACCGCGGCCAGGGCGAGCATCGCGATGACGTCGTCCACGACGGCCGCGGCGAGGATGATCCGCGCCTCGGTGCGCTCGAGCGCGCCGAGGCGCGCGAGGACCGCGGCGGTGACGCCGACGCTCGTCGCCATGAGCGCGACCCCTACGAAGAGCGAGGTCACCGCGTCGCGGCCGAGGGCCAGCATGAGCGCCGTCCCGCCGGCGAGCGGCAGCGCCGCGCCGAGCACGGCGACGCTCGCCGCCGTGCGCCCCACGCGCCGGAGCGCGCTCCCGGGGGTCTCGAGACCGACGACGAACAGGAGCACGACCACGCCGAGCTCTGCGAGCGTCGCGTGCACGTCGCCGGGCGCCACCCAGCCGAGGAGGTGCGGCCCGACGATCGCGCCGGCGGCGAGCTGGCCCACGACCTCGGGCTGGCCGAAGCGCTCGAAGAGCGCGCCGAGGACGCGCGCCGACGCGTACAGGACGAAGAGCTCGACGAGGATGTTCTCGGGCACGTGCAGGCGGACACCTCCGCCGACCAGCCTTCCCGGCGCTCCCGTATCCCGCGCGCGGCCGCGCGGACACCAAGGCTACCTAAGGCTGGGAGATGTCGTTGACGTCCTGCGGGTGCGGTCCGGTGCCCTCCGGACGGTCGCTCGGCGCCGCGGGGCTGCCTCGCCGCTCGGCGGTCATCCCCTCGCGCTGCTCCTCGGGCCGGTCCTTCTCGGGATCCGGCTTCTTCTGCATGAGCGGAGGAGGTGCACATCTCACGCCAGCCGCCGTGCGAGCGTTCTAGCCTCGGACGGTGATCACGACGTTCGGCGAGCTGCTCGAGCGCTACGAGCGCGAGATCATGGCCTACGCGCTCCGCCTCACCGGCGACCGCGACGACGCCGACGACGTGTACCAGGAGACGTTCCTCGCCGCGTTCCGCGCGTGGCCGCCGCCGCGCCGCGGCCAGGAGCGCGCGTGGCTCTACCGCATCGCGACGAACAAGGTCATCGACCGGGCGCGGCGCGAGCGCCGCCTCGTACGGCTCGGCGACCTCGCGCTCGCGGCGCCCGAGCGCGGCTCGAGCGTCACGCGGATCGACCTCGCGCGCGCGATCGAGCGCCTCCCCGCGGGCCAGCGCGCGGCGTTCGTGCTGCGTCACGTGCAGGGTCTGCCGTACGCGGAGGTCGCGGCGGCGCTCGACTGCAGCGAGGATGCGGCGCGGTCGCGGGTCTCCGAGGCGACGAGGAAAGTGAGGGTGCGGATCGCATGAGCGTCGACACGCTGGTCGCCGAGGCGCGCGAGCGGCTCGTCGCGCGCGCGAAGCGCGAGGGCCTCGCGTCGGTCGGCTACGCCACCTTCACGACGGACCTCGGTCCGCTGTGGATCGCGGTCGGGCCGCGCGGCGTCCTCACGATCCACTACGGGCCGGAGCCGGGCGTGTCCGAGCTCGCGCGCCTCGTTCGCGCGTACGGCCCCGGCGTCGTGCCCGACGAAAAGCGCGTCTCGCCCGTCGCGTCCCAGGTCGAGCAGTACCTCTCGCGCCGGCGGCAGCGCTTCGACCTCGACGTGGACCTCCGCGGCCTCACGCCGTTCCAGCGGCGGATCCTGCGCGCGACGGCGCGCGTTCCGTACGGCGAGCTCACGACGTACGCCGACGTCGCGCGGCGCGCCGGCAGCGGGCGCGCCACGCGCGCCGCAGGCGCCGCGCTCGGCGCCAATCCGGTCCCGATCGTCGTGCCGTGCCACCGCGTCGTGGCAAGCGACGGCTCGCTGGGCGGCTATGCCGGCGGCCTCCGCACGAAGCGCCGCCTGCTCGCGCTCGAGCGCGAGGGCGACGTGCCGAAGGGCGGCTGGCCTCCCGCCCGACGCTGACTGACGGCGGATCGATGGGAATGCGCCGTACAGCACGGCTATCCTCGGTCCGGGCGGCACACCGTCCTATCGGGCGCGGGTCCCGGTCGGGAAGGGCATGGAACAGGGAGCGCATCAGCGCATCAGGGTCCTCATCGTCGAGGACCATCCGGTCATGGCGCACGGGCTCGCGGTCACGCTCGGGGACGAGCCGGATCTCGACGTCGTTGGGGTCGCGAGGGACGGCGCCCAGGCGGAGGAGCTCGCGCCCAGGGCGCGGCCCGACGTCGTGCTCACCGACTTCCACCTGCCCGACGGCTCCGGCGCCGAGTTCGCGCGCGCCGTCAGACGACGACTACCGCAGGTCCGCGTGCTCATGCTGAGCGCGGACAACGACGAGGAGCGCGTCGCCGAGGCGGTCGCCGCGGGCGCCGTCGGGTACATGATCAAGACCGAGAGCGCCGAGGGGGTCGCGGACGGGATCCGCCGGGCCGCCGCCGGCGAGATCCTCCTGCCGGCTGGAGCGCTCGCGCGGCTCATCGGCGTGCAGCGGCGCACCGCCGATGCGCGCGCCGAGCGGCAGCGCGTCCTCGCCACGCTCACGCCCCGCCAGCGCGAGGTCTTGCGGCTGATCGCGAGGGGAGCCGACAGCCGGAAGATCGCGGAGGAGCTCGGCGTCGCCGTGAACACCGTCCGCGGCTACACGCAGGAGCTGCTCGAGAAGCTGGAGGTGCACTCGAAGCTCGAGGCGGTCGCGCGCGCCGGCGAGCTCGGGCTCCTGGGCGACGACGCCGTCGCGCCGGCGGGCCGCGGTCCGCGGCCTCGCCCCTGACCGGCAGCACCCGAGCGGGCGACACCTGCAGATGCAGGCATCGCGGGGCACCACCGGGCATCTACGCCTGCCCACGCCCGCCCGTAGCCTGAGGAAGCGGGGGTCGTCGGCCGATCGCGTTCCCATCAAAGACAGGGCCGCTTCCGCGGCCAGGGGAGGGCACCGCGCATGGGACTCGCAACGCGCACCCGGATACCGGAGATCCTCCGCGAGCACCGCGACGAGCTCATCAACGAGTGGACGACCGACCTCGCGGCTGACCGATCGCAGCGCCCCGACCTGATCACGCCGCAGGAGACCCGCCAGCAGGCCTCCGAGTTCGTGTCGCTCCTCGCGGACGCGCTCGAGCGGACCGGTCCGTCGGACCGCATGAACGGGGCCTGGGTCCCGGTACGCCAGCACCTCGAGAGCATCACGCGCTCGCGGGTGCAGCAGGGGTTCACGCCGTCGGCCGTCGCGAGCTTCGTGCTCTCGTTCAAGCGGCCGCTCTTCGAGAAGCTGCGCTCTCGCGTCGGCGCCGACGAGCTCGCGAACGAGCTCTGGAGCGCGACGCTCCTGCTCGACGACCTCGGCCTCTGGACGACGGAGATCTACCAGAAGAGCCGTGAGGAGATCATCAGCAGGCAGCAGCAGGAGATGCTCGAGCTCTCCACGCCCGTGGTGAAGCTCTGGGACGGGATCCTCGGACTACCGATGATCGGCACGCTCGACAGCGCCCGCACACAGGTGGTCATGGAGACGCTCCTCCAGCGGATCGTGGAGACCGGCTCGCAGATCGCGATCATCGACATCACGGGCGTGCCCACCGTCGACACGCTCGTCGCGCAGCACCTGCTCAAGACCGTGGCCGCGGCCCACCTCATGGGCACCGAGGTGATCATCAGCGGCGTGCGTCCCCAGATCGCGCAGACGATCGTCCACCTCGGCGTGGATCTCGGACAGGTCATCACCAAGGCCAGCCTCGCGGACGCGTTCGCGCTCGCGCTGCAGCGGAGCGGCCTCACCGTCGTGTCGCGCGACCAGAAGGCACGGACCTAGATGGCCACCGCGTCGGCGGAGCGCATCCCGATCCTGCGGATGGGCGAGTTCCTGCTCGTGAGCATCCAGGTCGACATGCACGACCGGCTCGCGCTGCGCCTCCAGGACGATCTCACCGAGGGGATCACCGCGTCGAGCGCTCGGGGCGTCCTCATCGACATCTCCTCGCTCGAGGTGGTCGACTCGTTCATCGGCCGGATGCTCGCGAACATCGCGGCGATGTCCCGCATCCTCGACGCGGAGACCGTCGTCGTCGGCATGCAGCCGGCCGTCGCGATCACGCTCGTCGAGCTCGGCCTCTCGCTGTCGGGCGTCCGCACCGCGCTCAACGTCGAGCGCGGGATGGAGCTGCTCCGCGCATCGGTCGCACGCGCCGAGCGGGGTCCCACGGTCGCTCGTGACGAAGACTGAGCGCGTCGTCCCGATCCGCGACGCGAGCGACGTCGTGACGGTCCGTCACACGGTCCGCACCATCGCCACCGAGCTCGGCTTCGGGCTGGTCGACCAGACGAAGCTCGTGACCGCCGCGAGCGAGCTCGCGCGGAACACCTTCCTGCACGGCGGCGGTGGCGAGATGCGCGCCGAGGTGCTGAACGGCGGAGGCCGGGCGGGCATCGCGCTCACCTTCGAGGACAAGGGGCCCGGCATCCCGGACATCGAGCTCGCGCTCCGCGACGGGTACACGACGGGCCAGGGCCTCGGCCTCGGGCTCGGGGGGGCCAAGCGCCTCGTCAACGAGTTCGAGATCGGTTCCGCCGTCGGGCAGGGAACGCGTATCCGGGTCACGCGATGGCGCTGACGCGCAGCGATCGCCCGCGCCAGGTCGCCGTCCTCGACGCCTCGCAGGCGGGCGAGGCGCGGCGGACGGCGGTCGACGTCGCGCGGCAGCTGGGTCTCGACGAGGTCACGACGGGCCGGATCGCCCTCGTGGCGACGGAGCTCGCGACGAACCTGGCGCGGCACGCGCGCGGCGGCGAGATGCTGCTGCGCTCGCTGACGGCGGCCGACGGCAGGAGCGGCGTCGAGCTCGTAGCGGTCGACCGCGCGCCCGGCATCGCGGACGTCGGCCGCGCGCTCGAGGACGGGCGATCGACGATGAATTCCGCGGGCACCGGGCTCGGCGCGGTGCGCCGGCTCTCGACGATGTTCGAGATCCACTCGCAGCAGCCGCTCGGGACGGTGGTCTGGTGCGAGGTGTGGCCCGACGGGACGCCGCGCGCCGGGAGCCGATTCGAGGTGGGCGCGGTGTGCGTGCCGTATCCGGGCGAGCTCGACGCGGGCGACGTGTGGGCGCTGCGTCCGACGCCGCGGGGCGCGCGCCTGCTCGTATGCGACGGCCTCGGCCACGGGCCCGACGCCCACCACGTCGCGACAGAGGCCTACCGGCTGTTCGACGCGACCGAGGGGTCGTCCCCGGAGGAGACGCTCTGGCGCATCCACGAGGGCCTCGCGCCGACGCGCGGCGGCGCGGTCGCCGTGGCCGAGATCGACCTCGCCACGCGCGCGCTCGCGTGGGCGTCGGTCGGCAACATCTCCGGCCGGGTGATCACAGCGGACGGCGAGCGGAACCTCGTCGCGCACAACGGCACCGTCGGCCACTCCGTCCGGAAGGTCCAGGAGTTCCGCTATCCCTGGCCGGTCGACGCCCTGCTCGTCGTGCACACGGACGGGCTCGCGTCCCACTGGCGGCTCGAGAGGTACGCCGGCCTCGCCCTCCGGCATCCCGGCGTCATCGCGGCGACCCTCTACCGCGACGCGCGACGGCCGCGCGACGACGCGGCGGTGGTCGTGCTGCGTGACCGGAGGACGGCATGAGGCTCGCGCGTCCGAGCCTGCTCACCCTCCAGGTGCGCTACGAGCAGGACGTCGTGCTCGCCCGCGGCGCGGCGCGGGAGGTCGCGTCGCTGCTCGGCTTCGACGCGCAGGACCAGTCGCGGATCACCACCTCCGTGTCGGAGATCGTGCGGAACGCCTTCCGCTACGCGGGCGGCGGCAAGGTCGAGTTCGCCGTCTCCGCCGACCGCCCGATGTTCGTCGTCACCGTTTCGGACGCGGGGCACGGCATCCCCGACCTCGCGCGGGTGCTCGACGGCCGCTACCGGTCCAAGACCGGCATGGGCCTCGGGATCGTCGGAAGCCGCCGGCTGATGGATCACTTCGAGATCGCCTCGACGAGCGACGGAACCACGGTGACGCTCGGCATGGCGCTCGCCGGCCGGTCCACGCCGATCACCACGTCGGAGCTCGCGGGCGTCGGCGAGCGGCTCGCCCGCCGCCGTCCGCGCGACGCCTACGAGGAGATCCAGCGGCAGAACCAGGAGCTGCTCCAGACGCTCGAGGAGCTGCACCTCCGCAAGAGCGAGCTCGAGCAGGTGAACCGAGAGCTCGAGGACACGAACCGCGGCGTCGTGGCGCTGTACGCGGAGCTCGACGAGAAGGCGGACTCGCTCCAGCGCGCGAACGAGCTCAAGACCCGCTTCCTGTCGAACATGACGCACGAGTTCCGCACTCCGCTCAACTCCGTGCTCTCGCTCAGCCGGCTGCTCCTTGACCGCGTGGACGGCGAGCTCACGCCGGAGCAGGAGAAGCAGGTGCAGTTCATCCGCCGGTCCGCGGAGGAGCTCTCGGAGCTCGTGAACGACCTGCTCGACATCGCCAAGGTCGAGGCAGGGAAGATCGTCGTCCGGCCCGCGGCGTTCGAGGTCGCGGACCTGTTCGGGGCGCTCCGCGGGATGCTGCGGCCGCTCCTCGCGGCGAACGCCTCGATCTCGCTCGTGTTCGACGAGCCCGCGGGGCTGCCGACGATGGTCACGGACGAGGGGAAGGTCTCGCAGATCCTGCGCAACCTGATCTCGAACGCCCTCAAGTTCACCGAGCGGGGCGAGGTGCGCGTCCGCGCGGAGCTGGACGGCGACCGCGTCGTGTTCTCGGTCGCCGACACCGGCATCGGGATCGCGCCCGAGGATCAGGATCGCATCTTCGAGGAGTTCGTCCAGCTCGACAGCCGCCTGCAGCAACGGTCCAAAGGCACCGGCCTCGGCCTGCCGCTCTCGCGCAAGCTCGCCGAGCTGCTCGGCGGCAGCGTGAGCGTGACGAGCGAGCTCGGACGGGGATCCACGTTCACTGTCCGCGTGCCCGCCGAGTACGGGGGCCCGCGCGTCGCCGGCATCCCCGCGCCCACCTGGGAGATCGACCCGACGCGGGAAACGGTGCTCGTCGTGGAGGACAGCCCGGAAACGGTGTTCACGTACGAGAAGCTCCTCAAGGGCACGGGATTCCAGGTCGTCAGCGCCGACACGGTCGAGCGGGCGCGGGAGCTCCTGCGGCACGTCACGCCGGTCGCGATCACGCTCGACGTGCTGCTCCAGGAAGAGAGCACCTGGGACCTGCTCGCGGAGCTCAAGGGTGACCCCGCCACCGCGTCGATCCCGGTCCTCGTCGTGACCGTCGTGGACAACCAGAAGAAGGCGGTCTTCACCGGCGCGGACGCCTTCGCCGTGAAGCCGGTCGACCGAGCGTGGCTGCTGCAGCACCTGCGGGCCGCCCAACGCCGCTCGGCGCGGGAGAAGGTCCTGATCGTCGACGACGACGACGTCTCCCGGTACGTCCTCCAGAGCCTGCTCGCCGACACGCGCTTCGCCGTCGTGCAGGCGAGCTCCGCGGCGGAAGGGCTGCGCAAGGCGCGGACGGAGCGCCCGACCGTGGTGATCGTCGACCTCGCGATGCCCGACCTGCCGGGCGAGGAGGTCATCAGGAGGCTCAAGGCGGACCCGGAGACGCGGGACATCCCGGTCATCGTCTGCACGAGCCGCCCGTTCGACGGCATCCTCTCGCCTCCGCTGAACGAGGCCGTGGCGATCCTCTCCAAGGACGCGCGCGACCGGGAGGCCGCGACGGCGGCGCTGCGCGACGCCCTCGCGCGCGCGCTCTCGAAGGCTCGCGCCACCGAGCCGGTGGCGTCGTGAGCCGTCCGCAGCACGTCCTCAACGTCGACGACAACAGCGCCGGGCGCTACTCGCGCACGCGCACGCTCCGCGAGGCCGGCTTCCGCGTGACCGAGGCGGGCACCGGCACCGAGGCGCTGAGCGCCGCCGCCTCCCTGCCCGACGTGGTGCTCCTCGACATCAACCTCCCCGACATCGACGGCTTCGAGGTCTGCCGGCGCATCCGCACGGATCCCCTGACCTCGCGGCTCCCCGTCGTGCACGTCTCGGCGTCGCGCGTCGCGGCGACGGACCGGGCGCAAGGCCTCGAGGGAGGCGCCGACGCGTATCTCGCCGAGCCCGTCGAGCCGCTCGAGCTCATCGCCGTCGTGAGGGCCGTGATGCGCACGCGGCGCGCCGAGGAAGCCGCGATCGAGGCCCGGCGCGAGGCGGAAGAGGCGCTGGCGGAGCGGGACCGCTTCATCGCTGTCGCCGCGCACGAGCTCAAGGGCCCGCTCACGGCGCTCCGCGCGCGCGTGCAGCTCGCGCGCACGAGCCTCGCTACCGGCCGCGGGGCGGCCGCGCATCTCGAGCGCGCGATGGGGGCGGTGGACGCGCTCACCCAGTTGATCGACCAGCTCTGGGACCGCAGCGCCCTCGCGAGCGAAGGCGCGGCACCGGCGGAGCCGATCGACATCGTCCCGGTCGCGCGGGCCGTGATCGCGTCGGTCGAGGAGCTCGCGGCGAGCCACGGGTGCGCCGTCGACGTCGACGCCGTCCCGAGCGCGCGCGTCGCGATCCGCGGCGCGCGCCTGCAGGCGGTCATCCGGAACCTGCTGACGAACGCGATCAAGTACGGGCGCGGGCGGCCCGTGCACGTGCGCATAGAGGTAAGCGGCGACAGCGCGCGCTTGAGCGTCGCGGACGAGGGGCCGGGGATCGCGGAGGCCGACCGTGAACGAGTGTTCGCACCGTACGTGCGCCTGACGCACGACGAGCCCGGGCTCGGCCTCGGTCTCGCGATCGTGCGCGACATCGTGGAGGCGGCGGGTGGCCGGGTCGACGTCGCGATCGCTCCCGGGCACGGCGCCACGTTCGTGGTCGAGCTGCCGCTCGCGGCATGACCGCATCCGCGGTGGCGTGAGCGCCTGCAGCCGCAGGGGACCGAACACCGGCGAGCACCGCTACCACGGGCCACCGGCCGCTCGTACGGTGCTCGCGAACGAATGACCGGGGGGAGCGAGTGATCGAAGGGGGAGGCGGATCGGCCGAGCGTGCGCCGCGCATGCCCGACTCGCTGATCCACTACCACTGCATCCGCCACGCGGGGTCGGGCGCGGACGACCTCATCACGGTCCACGAGGGCCGCTGGGCCTTCTGCTTCGGGGGCGTCGGCGCGCGGGATCACGAGTGGTCCGACACGGGCGGCGTGACGATCCTCGACCTCACCGCGCGCGCGAAGCGGCCCGTCGCGCGCGGCGCGACGAGTCCGGCGCGCACGAACGGCTCGCCGCGGAGGCCCGCACCCCGCCCGTAGAGGGGGCCTGCCGCGCTCGGCGCATGGCCGCGGCGACCGACCTCACGGGTCGCGAGCGTAGAAACGCGCGTGGTAGAGAGGCACGAAGCCGGTCGCGGCGTAGTTGCGGGCGGACGTGTTCAGCCCCTCGGTCCGCGCCGTGAACACGCGGATGCCGCGCGCGAGGCCGCGCTCGACGCGCGCCGCGATCATCGCCTTCTGGATGCCACGCCCCCGGTAGCCCGGCAGCGTCGTGTCGGAGTACAGGCCGCCCGCGCGCATCGCGAGGCACAGCGCGCCGGTCGCGACCGGACGGTCCCCGAGCCAGCCGATGTAGCCGATGAACCGCGGCAACGCGTGACGGAAGACGCTCGTGCTCGTGCGCTCCACGAGGTCGGCGCGCTCGCCCGAGGCCTCGAAGCCGACGCGCGCGAGCGCGCCGAAGGTCCGATGGTCGCTGCGCCGGATCTCCGCGACGCGCAGCCCGCGGACGCGCGGCGCGGCGACGGGACGGTCCGTCACGAGCGCGTGCACGATGTGCTCGCCGCGCTCGGGCCGGAACCCCATGCGCTCGAGGAGCCTGACGGCGGACAGCGGCGTGACGCCGTCGGCCACCTCGATGCGCGCCCGCCGGCCGCGCCGCGCGAAGTGCGCCGTGACCGCGTCGATCGCCGCGGCCGTCGCGTCGCCGGATACCCCGAGCCCGATCGCGCGGTGGTAGAGCGCGTCGTCGAGGCGGGCGGACGAGAGGCACAGGAGGCCGTGACAGCGTGAGAGCTCGAAGCCGAAGCGCCTCCGGATCGGCACGTCCGCGAGCAGATACGCCCTGAGCGCCAGCGCCTCGTTGCGCTGGAGCTGACGCGCGAGCCCGAGGCGGTCCACGGCGGGGCTCGATGCACGCCGCGCGCCCGTCTACGCGGTCTCGCGGATCCAGTACGACGTGTCGTACAGCGGACGGAACCCGACGTCGGCGAGGTTGTGCGCCGACGCGTTGTCGCCCTCGGTCTGCGACGTGAAGACCCGCCGGTGACGCAGTAGGCCCAGGCGCACGCGGAGCGAGATGAGCGCGACCTGGATGCCGCGCCCGCGGAACTCGGGGAGGACGCTCCCTGAGTAGAGGCCGGCGACGCCGGGCGTGAGCCAGAGGAGCGCGCTTCCCGCGTCGGCGCCGTCGACGGTGGCGACGAGCGGGATCGCGCGCGTCGGCTGCTGCCGTACGTGCGCGGCCGACGCCCGCTCGAAGTAGTCCCCGAGCGCGCCGTCCGCCTCGAACCCCGCGCGCACCAGCCTGCCGAAGCGCGCGGGCGACGGGTGGCCCACCCGCAGGCCGGCGACCACGGGCACGCGCGGCGGCCGATCCGTCTCGAGCACGTGGACGCGGTGCGTTTCCTCCTCGCGCTCGAAGCCGGCGCGGCGGAGGAGACGCTCGGCACGCGCCGGGGCGAGGTCCTCGGCCAGCTCGACGCGCGCCGGAAGGCCGAGCCCGGCGTAGTAGCCGAGGATCGCGTCGAGCGTCCGCATCTCCGCCGCGGCGAACGTGCCGAAGCCGATCGCGCGGTGGAGCAGCGGGATCGGGAAGC
>DASSSF010000114.1:0-26353 GCA_035708565.1 Candidatus Limnocylindria bacterium | reverse complement strand
GGCGTCCCGCGCCTCGTCGTCGTGGATCTGGAGCGGCGGCGACTTCATGAAGTAGGAGGACGGTGCCACGATCGTGCCCGAGAGGCCACGGTCGAGCGCGAGCTTGGCGCAGCGGATCGCGTCGATGACCACGCCGGCGCGGTTGGGGGAGTCCCACACCTCGAGCTTGAGCTCGAGGTTGAGCGGCACGTCGCCGAACGTGGTGCCCTCCATGCGGATGTAGCACCACTTGCGGTCGAGGAGCCACGGCACGTGGTCGGACGGCCCGACGTGGACCGCATCCTCGGGGAGCTGCTCGTCGAGCATGCTCGTCACCGCGTTCGTCTTCGAGATCTTCTTCGACTCGAGCCGCTCGCGCTCGAGCATGTTGAGGAAGTCGGTGTTGCCGCCGAAGTTGAGCTGGTAGGTCCGGTCGAGGCGGACGCCGCGGTCCTCGAAGAGCCGCGTGAGGACGCGGTGCGTGATCGTCGCACCGACCTGGCTCTTGATGTCGTCGCCGATGACCGGCAGCCCGGCCGCCGCGAAGCGCTTCTGCCAGCGCGGCTCGCGGCCGATGAACACCGGAACGCAGTTGATGAAGGCGCAGCCGGCCTGCAGCACCTGCTCGACGTACCACTTCGTCGCGTCCTCGCTGCCGACGGGCAGGTAGGAGACGACCACGTCGACCTTGCGCTCCTTGAGGATCCCGACGATGTCGTCGGTCTCGCCCGGCGCCTTCTTCACGACGGCCGCGAGGTACTTCCCGATGCCGTCGAGCGTCATGCCGCGGCCGACCTTCACGCCGGTCCTCGGCACGTCGGCGAAGCGGTAGGTGTTGTTCGGCTTCGCGTAGATCGCGTCAGCGAGGTCCTTGCCGACCTTGTTCACGTCCACGTCGAACGCCGCCACGAACTCGACGTCGCGGATGTGGTAGCCGCCGAGGTCGACGTGCATGAGGCCGGGGATGTCCTCGCCCTGCTTCGCGCCCCGGTAGTAGTGGACTCCCTGCACGAGCGAGCTCGCGCAGTTGCCGACCCCGACGATCGCCACGCGGATCGGCCGGCGCCGCGCCTTGCCGTTCGCGCCGCCCTTCCGCGCGACCGTCCGCGTGCGCGCGAGCGTGCGCGCGCGACCGTTGGTGCTCCCGTTCTTCGCCATCTCAGGTGTTCCTTTCGCGCGAGAGTCGCGACGCCACGTGGGCGACGCGCTGGACGAGGGTCACGGTGGAGAGCGCCGCGACCACCGTCACGGCGAGGACGAACAGGCCCGCCTCGTTCGCGAAGGCCCAGGCGGCGAGCCCGAGGAGGAAGATCGCGAGCCGCGCCTCGCGCGGCGCCGGGCCGACCGTCGCCGGCACGCCGAGCGACTCCGCCTTGGCCCGGACGTACGAGACGCCCGACGAGGAGATGAGCGCGACGATCGCCGACCAGAAGAGGAGCGGATGGCCCGCGGCCGCGCCGAGCCACGCCGTGGCCGCGAGCACGGCGCCGTCCGAGAGCCGGTCGAACGTGGAGTCGAGGAACGAGCCGAGCCGCGAGCCGCCGCCGCTCGCGCGCGCGACCGCGCCGTCGAGCGTGTCCGCGAGCGACCCGACCAGGAGGATGAGGAGCGCGGGCAGGGCCGCGCCCGTCGCGAGCACGGCCGCGCCCGCCACCGTGACGGTGAAGCCCGCGACCGTCACCGCGTTCGGGCCGATGCCGGCGGCGGCGATGGCGCGCGCGAGCGGCGCGAGGCCGCCGCGCACCGTGTCCGCCGCGGAACGCGGGACGACGCCGTGGCTCATCGCGTCGCCGCGCGCGAGTTCATGAGCGTCCGGAAGCCCCGCTCGTGGAGCTCCGCGAAGCGCTCGCGGTCGAACGAGCAGCGCACCTCGCGGCCGACGCGCTCCGTGCGGACGATCCCCGCGCGGCGCAGCCGGCGGAGGTGCCACGAGAACAGCGGCTGGCTGACACCGAGCATGCGGACGAGCTCGCCGGCGGTGCGCTCGCCCTCTGTGGCGAGGATCTGGACGATCCGCAGCCGGGTGACGTCGCCGAGCGCGCGGTAATAGGTCTTGAGGTCGTGGACCCCGGAACGAGCGATCACGCGTTCTCCCCTGGTCCTCGTGCGAGGACCTAATAGCGAAACTTTATATGCGTCGGGGACGAACGTACAGGGGGAGTTCTTACCCCCGGCTCATGCACGCCCGGGCGCGCGGGTGTTCGCTTTCCCGAGTGATCTACGACGATCGGGTGTTCTCGCACCCCGCCGCGCCGCCGCCCGAGCCGCCGCGCCGCGAGCGGCGGGGGCTCCGGCGCGCGATGCTCGGCGCGCTCCTGTTCCTGACCGGCACGCTCGTGGGCGAGGCCGCGGTCATCGCCACCGCTCCGGCCGCGCCGCAGGCCGCGGCACCGACGCCGGCGGAGACGCGCCTCGTCTCGGTCGAGTCGCCGAACGCGGTCGAGGCCGCGATCGCGGAAGTGCTGCCGGCCGTCGTCACGGTCGTGCACGCGACGGTCGAACGATCGGTGGGCTCGGGGACCGGGCTCGTGATCGACCGGCGGCGCGGCTTCGTCGTCACGAACAGCCACGTCGTCGAGGACTCGCGCAGCACGCGCGCCACCGGCTCGTTCGCCGTGATCCTCTCCGACGGCACGCGCCTGGCCGCGACGGTCGTCGGGAACGACCCGTCGACCGACGTCGCCGTGCTCAGGGTCGAGGGAGCGCTCCCTGCGGAGGCCCGGCTCTCGACGACGCCGGTCGCGCTCGGCGCGCGCGTCATCGCGATCGGCAGCCCCGGCACCTCGGGCCGCGCGAGCGGTCTCCTCACGAACACGGTCACCGCGGGGATCGTGAGCGCCACGGGCCGCTCCCTCCCGCGTCCGGACGTGCGCAACGTGCAGCTGACGGATCTCGTGCAGACCGACGCCGCGATCAACAGCGGGATGTCCGGCGGCCCGCTCGTGTCCGTCGCCACGCGCGAGGTCGTCGGCCTTAACACGCTCGTCGTGCGAGGCAGCGGCGAAGAGGGCCTGGGGTTCGCGGTGTCGGCGGCGACCGTCGCGCGCGTGAGCGCGCAGCTCATCGCGGCGGGCGGCGGCTAGCGCCTGTCGGTGCGGAAGATCTCCGTGAGCTCCTTGATCGTCCGCTCGCCCTTCCCATCGCGGAACTGATCCGCGACGCAGGTCTCGAGGTGACCCTCGAGGATCATCGCGTCGACGCGCTCGAGCGCCTTCTCGATCGCCATCGTCTGGCGGAGGACGTCGACGCAGTACTTGTCCTCCTCGACCATCCGCTCGACCGCCTTGAGGTGGCCCTCGATCGAGCGGAGCCTCGCGGTGACGTCCGTCTTCGTGTCGGGCTTCATCGTGCCCATCCTACCCCCCAGGGGAGGGGGGCGGAGCATATCCTCGCCCGATGCCGAGCCCGCGCCGCCGCGCGGCGCAGAAGCCCACGAACGCGGCCCTCTTCGCGCACCTGACGGGGCCGGAGGACGTCCCGCTCGAGGGGCAGCCGCTCGCGGCGCGCATGAGGCCGCGCGACCTCGACGAGTACGTCGGCCAGGAGCACCTCGTCGGCCAGGGCCGGGTCCTTCGCCGCGCGATCGACGCCGGCCAGCTGCCGTCGATGATCTTCTGGGGCCCGCCCGGCACCGGGAAGACCACGCTCGCGGCGATCGCCGCGCGCCGCGCGAAGGCGCATTTCGTGCCGCTCTCCGCGGTCGCGAGCGGCGTCGCGGATCTGCGCCGGACGGTCGAGGAGGCGCGGGAGCGCCGTGCCGCGGGCGGCGGGCGCACGGTCCTCTTCATCGACGAGATCCATCGCTTCAACAAGGCGCAGCAGGACGCGGTGCTGCCGTTCGTCGAGAACGGCGAGGTCATCCTCATCGGGGCGACGACCGAGAACCCGTCGTTCGAGGTCATCTCGGCGCTCCTGTCGCGGTCGCGCGTCTTCACCCTCCGTCCGCTCACCGACGACCACGTGCGGACGATCGTGCGGCGCGCGCTGGTCGACGACCGCGGCCTCGCCGGCGCGGTCACGCTCGACGAGGACGCGGAGGCGGGGCTCGTCGTCGCCGCGAACGGCGACGCGCGCATCGCGCTGAACGCGCTCGAGCTCGCGGCAGACGCGGCGGTCGCGGGCGGCGGCACGGCCGTGACGCTGGAGGCCGTGAAGGAGGCGCTCCAGCGCCGCACGCTCCTCTACGACCGCGCCGGGGATCAGCACTACGACACGATCTCCGCGTACATCAAGAGCGTCCGCGGCAGCGACCCCGACGCTGCGCTCTACTGGCTCATGCGGATGATCGACGCCGGCGAGGACCCGCTGTTCATCGCGCGCCGGCAGGTGATCCTCGCGGCGGAGGACGTGGGGCTCGCCGACCCGCAGGCGCTCGTCGTCGCGTCCGCCGCGCAGCAGGCGGTGCACCTCATCGGCATGCCCGAGGGCTACTACCCGCTCGCCGAGGCGACCGTGTACCTCGCGCTCGCGCCGAAGTCGGATTCGATCAAGCGCGCGCGGGGGGCGCTCGACCTGGACATCGAAGGCACGCGGGCGGATCCCGTCCCGCTCCACCTCCGCAACGCGCCGACCCGGCTCATGAAGCAGCTGGGCTACGGGAAGGACTACAAGTACGCCCACGACGCGGAGGGACACTTCGACCCGCGCGAGACGTTCCTCCCCGACAGCCTCAGGGACCGTGTGTACTACGACCCGACCGACCTCGGCGCGGAGGCCGGGCTCAAGCGGCGGCTCGACGACCTCCGGCGACGCGTGCGAGAAGCAGCCCGATCTCGAACAGGAGGTACATCGGGAGCGCGACCAGCGCCTGATTGAACGGGTCGGGCGTGGGCGTGATCAGCGCGCCGATGAGGAAGACGAGCAGGAACACGTAGCGGCGCTTGCTCGCGAGCCACGGGCGTGACACCACGCCGACGCGCACGAGGGCGTAGATGATCGCGGGCATCTCGAACACGATGCCCATCCCGAGGATGAACGTGGTCACGAACGAGAGGTACTCGGCGCAGCGGAGCTGGTTCTCGATCACCCCGGAGCCGAAGTTGATGAGGAACCCGAGAGCCTGCGGCAGGAGCAGGAAGTAGCAGAACAGCATCCCCACGACGAAGAGAAGGAGGACGAACGGCCCGAGCGTGAGGACGAAGCGGCGCTCCTTCGGCAGCAGCGCCGGGTCGATGTACCTGAAGAGCTGGTACAGGATCATCGGCATGGCGAAGGCGATCCCCGCGAAGAACGCGACGCGCATGAACGTGGCGAAGTTCTCGGTGGGCGCGAGCGCGATGCACTTCGTCTCGCCGGAGGGGAGGAGCAGGAGGGCGATCAAGCGCTCGGCGAACGTGAAGGAGAACGCGGTCGTGATGACGACCGCGATCGCGGCGACCGTGAGCCGGCGGCGCAGCTCGTCCAGGTGCTCGATGAGCGAGAGCTCGCGGTCGCGCAGCGCCACGCGGAAAAGCCTAGGCGAGCGTCACCGAGACCGCCCGCTCGCCGTACACTTGACGTGTTCGGGTCTCCGCCCGACGTCGCCCCCGTAGCTCAGTGGATAGAGCACTGGCCTCCGGAGCCAGAGGCAGGCGTTCGAGTCGCCTCGGGGGTACACGACCGACCTCTCTCGGCCCGAAAAGGTGTCCGGCACGCGGCTTGCCCGTCCGGTGGACGAACACCTCGAGAGAGGAGGAAATAGCTATGGATCTGGTCGGACTTCTCGTCTTCCTCATCATGGGCCTCATCGCGGGCTTCATCGCGCGCGCGCTCATGCCCGGCCCGGACCCGATGGGCTGGGTCGGCACGATGGTCCTCGGCGTCATCGGATCGTTCGTCGGCGGGACGCTCGCGGCGCTTCTCTTCGGAGGCACGCTCCAGCTCTCGGCCGCGGGCCTCATCGGCTCGATCATCGGAGCGATCATCGCGCTCTGGATCTGGCGCACGATGGCCGGTCGCCGCACCACCACGGTCTAGCCAGGCGACCCAGTTGACGACGTAGCGGCGGGCGTGCGCCCGCCGCTTCGCGTTGCCTGCTAGCGGATGGAACCCACGCTGCCGTCCGGCGGGCGGAGGCGCGTCACGTGGATCCACGAGCGCCCGAGGCGGTGCTCGACGAGCCACTCCTCCTGGTTCGGGGACGAGCGCAGGAGCTTCCCTTCGCGCCAGATATCCGTGTGCACGGGCTGGTAGCGGACCTTGGCGCCGCGACGGAGGTCGAGCTTCGGCATCAGCGAACGAGGATAGCCGCGGCGGACCGTTCGTCGGTCCGCCGCACGTGGTCCGCGAACATCGGCTCAACGAACTCATAGCGGCCGCGCCCGAGACGCACCGCGAGGCCCCGCGCGCGCAGGCCGTCGAGCGCGCGCAGCACCTCGGCGCGCGGAACGATCCCGTCGTCGGCGTAGAGCACCGCGCCGTGCGCGATGCGCTTGGCCACCTGCTGCAGGTACTTGTGACGCCCGAGCTCCTCCCACTGGAGGGCGAACGGTCGCTCGAGCTCGCGCATCGCCCGCTCGTACGCGACGAGGATCAGGTCGGCGTCGACGTCCCGCCGAGCGGTCTCGTGCGCGAGCTCGTAGAGGCGCGCGCAGAGCTGCATCGTGTCCTGGGGGTGGCCGCCGGTCGCGTCGAGGATGCGGTCGGCGTCCCGCTCCGTGAGGCGGACCCGCTTCGCTGCGAACTTGCGCACGAGGTAGCGCAGCCACTCGTCCGGCGCGATGCCGAAGCGCGGGCCGGCGGGATCGGTGAGCTCGAGCGGCTGGGCGAACCGGTAGAAGGCGCTGCCGCGGGACCCGAACAGCGCCGCGAGGACGCCTTCCTCGGATCCGAGGAACGCGTACGAGACGCCGCGCTGCGCCTGGAAGCGCGCGCGCATGACGTCGAACGCGCGCGGGCCGAGGCGCCCCGCCGCCTGGAACTCGTCGAGGGCCACGACGACGCGCTTCCCGGACCTCGCCGCGACCGCTCGCGGCACGTCGAGGGCGAGCTCGAACGCTCGCGTCGCCGATCGCTCGCGCGCGAGCTCGAGCGCAGGGGCGAGGTCGTCGAAGCGCGCGCGGCCGATGCGCGCGCCCGCCGCGAGCTCGCGCGCCGCCGAGACGGTCCGGTCGAGCCCGGTGACGTTCGCCAGCGCCGCGTCCGCGAGCGCTTCCCCGAGCGAGCGGAGGTCGGTCGCCGCGAGGCAGTCCACGTACGCGACGAGCGCGCCACGCTTGCGGAGCCGGCGAAGCGCCTCGAGGATGATCGACGTCTTGCCGATCCGGCGCGGCCCCGAGATGACGATGTGCGCGCCGTCGTCGAGCCGCGCAGCGGCAGCGCGGAGGTAGCCGTCGCGGCCGACGAGGTCCTCGCCGGGCACGGGGCCGCCGACGGGGAAGTGGGGCCTCGGCGCGGACCGGCGGAGCGACCGCATCGGACGGCATCATACATTCAATGCATGAAGTGCATGCGGCGCGAGCATGCTTGCCCACCGGTGCCACCATCCGCGCGTGCAGGTCGTCGCGTTCGCCATCGGCCTCGTCGCCGCGCTCGTCGCGGTCCGGGCGCTCACCACGCCGCCCCGCCGCGACGCGTCGGCGCAGGCGGCGCTCGACCGCGCCGTCGCCGCGGTGGACCGCGAGCTCGCGGCCGACCTCGAGCTCATGACGATGTTCGACCAGACGAAGCAGGCCGTGGTGCTCGAGAACGCCGCGTTCGAGGCCGAGGCCGCCGTCCTCGAGCGCGAGGCGCCCGCGGCGCACGCGCAGGCGCTGGCGCTCTACCGGCGGATGCCCGACGCCGAGTCCGCCATGGAGCGTCGCGGGCCCGCGAACTCCCTTCGCGACGAGGACCGCGCGATCGTCGAAGCCTGGGAGGGTGATGCCCGGGCGCTCCAGCGCACGCTGCGTGAGGCAGCCACCGCGCGCCCCGAGGCCCTCTGGCAGCGCATCGTGAGGCGCCTGGCCGCTCGCTGACCGTCCTTCGGATCGGGCGCTGAGCCGGCCAGTGGCACAGCGTGTGCTTCGTGAAGGTCCCCGTGAGCGAAGGACCTTACGGACCGCGCGGCCGTTTCGGGCGCGCCTACCGCTCGTACCGCTTCCCACAGCGCCCCGGCGGCCGGCTGTCGCGCCGGTACGCGTCGCCGGGCGCGCGCGTCGGCACGCTCGCGGGCGCCCTCACCGCGGTGATCCTGACGTTCGCGGTCTTCGCCGGCGGCGCCGCGGCGGCGGTCTTCGGCTACTTCGCGGCGGACCTCCCGAGCGCGCACGCGCTCGAGACCGCGCAGATCCCGCTCTCGACGTACATCTACGACCGCACGGGCCAGCACGTCCTCTTCCGCCTCGAGGACGAGCGCCGCATCCCGATCGGGATCGATGCGGTGCCCGAGCGCATGCGGCAGGCGACGATCTCGATCGAGGACAAGTCGTTCTGGACGAACTCGGGCATCGACCTCGGCGGGATCGTCCGCGCCGCGCAGGCGAACCTCCAGAGCGACCGCATCGTCGGCGGCGGCTCGACGATCACGCAGCAGCTCATCAAGACGCGCCTGCTCGGCGACGAGCCGACCATCGCGCGAAAGATCAAGGAGGCGATCCTCGCGCTCGAGGTCACGCGGACCTACCCCAAAGAGAAGATCCTCGAGATGTACTTCAACCAGATCTATTACGGGAACCAGGCCTACGGGATCCTGGCCGCCGCCTGGACCTACTTCGGCATCCAGGACCTGAACCAGCTCTCGCTCGGCCAGATGGCGATGCTCGCCGGCCTGCCCCAGCTGCCGTCGGCGTACGACCCGGTCCAGAACCCCGTCGCGGCGAAGGCGCGGCGCGCGGACGTGCTCGACCAGATGGTCGAGAACGGCTACGTCACGCAGGCGGAGGCGGCGGTGGCGAAGGAAGAGCAGATCGTCGTCAAGCCCGCGACGACGTCGATCTACGCGCCGCACTTCACCTTCCGCGCGCGCGAGCAGATCGTCGCGCTCCTCGGCGAGAAGGCCGCCTACCGCGGCGGCTACCGCATCTTCACCACGCTCGACCGCAACATGCAGGAGCTCGCCGAGAAGGAAGTGCGCGACAGCGTCGACAAGCTCAAGGCCGGATCGAACGTCAACAACGCCGCGCTCATCACGCTCGACCCGCGCACCGGCGAGATCCTCGCCTACGTGGGATCGAAGGACTATTACGACCGGTCGCCCGAGGTGCAGGGCGACTACGACTCGGCGGGGATCGGCTACCGGCAGCCGGGCTCGACGTTCAAGCTCTTCACGTACCTCACCGGCATGCTCAAAGGCCTTCCCGGCTACGGCCCGCTCACGCCGTCGACGATCCTCAACGACATCGAGTTCACCATGCCCGACGGCTCCGGCAAGGGCTACAGCCCGAAGAACGCGCCGCAGGGCGATGGGGGCTCGCAGCAGCACGGTCCGATCACGCTCCGCCAGGCGCTCCGGCAGTCGCTGAACCTGCCGGCGCTCACGGTCGGGCGGTACGTGGGCGTCGACGCGATCATGGAGACGATCGAGCAGCTGGGCATCCGCCGCGACTGGGGGGACCGCTCCCGCTACGGGCTCTCGTTCTCGATCGGTGCCGGCGAGCTCCGCCTCATCGACATGGCGAGCGCGTTCCAGGTGGTCGCGAACATGGGCACGCGCGTCGAGCCCACGTTCATCCTCAAGGTCGTCGACCGCGACGGCAAGGTAGTGAAGGACTTCAGCAAGCCCGAGGGGAAGAAGGTCCTCGACGAGCGCATCGCCTACGTGATGACCGACATGCTCAAGGACACGACCGATCCGGTGAACGGGTCGTTCCTCTTCGGCTCGTGGACGAACATCGGGCGGCCCGCGGCGCTCAAGACGGGCACCACCGACAACCTCCAGGACGTCCTCGCGATCGGGTACGTGCCGCAGCGCCTGACCGCGATCTGGATGGGGAACGCGAACAACGAGGAGATGCGCGGCATCTCGTCCGCGATGGGACCTGGCCAGCTGTGGCGGGACTACATGAAGACCGTCGTCGGCGGGCTGCCGGTCGAGTGGTACGAGCGGCCCGCCGGGGTCGTGGAGAAGGTCGTCTGCGTGAACCCGGGGATCATGGGCGGCAACGGCTCGGGCAAGCTGCCCGGCTCGAAGTGCCCCGCGGGCTTCCGCAAGACCGAGGTCTTCGTGCAGGGCACCGAGCCGACCACGAACGACGACACGTTCTGGGCGTCACCGGGCTGCATCAACCTGCGCGCCCACTTCCCGGACTGGCAGGCGTTCGCGAACCGCTGGGGCGCCGGGGCCAATGGCGGCCTCTACTCCTACGGCAGGTTCAACTGGTGCATCGCCGGCGTCGGGAGCACGAGGCCGTCGGGCTCGCCGTCCGCCTCGCCCGGGACGCCCGGATCGCCCACGGCGCCGCCTCGGGCGACGCAGCCGCCAGCGGCCACCCTGCCGCCGCGCACGCCCGCGCCGACGAAGAAGCCCTAGCCGCGATTTGACTCTCGTGATCTAGCGCGGGACGCTCGCGCTCGTGCTCGCGCGCTCCGACCTCTCCTTCTACTCGATCGTCGGCGCTGAGCTGCAGGAGCTCGAGCGGCGGCTTCGCGACGTCGGGCGCGGCGGTCACCCCACGTTCCAGGCGGCGGCCGAGCACCTCTTCGCCGCTTCCGGGAAGCTCCTCCGGCCGACGCTCGTGTTCCTCTCGGCGCGCTTCGGGGCGGGCGCGGACCGGCGCGTGATCATGGACCTCGCCGAGTCGCTCGAGCTCGTGCACACCGCGTCGCTCGTGCACGACGACATCGTCGACGCGGCGACCCTCCGGCGGAACCACCCGACCGTGAACGCGCGCTGGGACGACGACGTCGCGCTCATCGTCGGCGACTACCTGTTCGCGAAGGCGTACGCGCTCGCCGCGGTGCTCCCAAAGCCGGAGGTTATCTCGATGGTGGCGCAGACCGTGTTCGCGCTCTGCGACGGCGAGCTCACCGAGGTCGCGGCACCGCCGGCGCTGCCGACCGAGGCCGAGTACTTCGAGCGGATCGAGCTCAAGACGGCGTCGCTCTACGCGGCGTGCTGCCAGGGCGGAGCGCTCCTCGCGGACGCCGACCCCGAGCACGTCGCGGCCCTCGGGGCCTTCGGCACGAGCCTCGGCCTCGCGTTCCAGATCACCGACGACGTGCTCGACGTGGTCGGCGACGAGGAGGAGTTCGGCAAGAGCGTCGGACAGGATCTCGCGGAGGGGATGGCGACGCTGCCGATGATCTACGCGGCCGAGGACGATCCCGCGTTCGCGGCGCGGATCGTGGCTCCGGGCAAGGATCCGGCGGAGGTCGGCGCGCTCATCGAGCGGATCCGCGCGTCCGACGGCGTCGCGCGCGCGCGGCGTCGCGCCCTCGCGTTCCACGACGCCGCGGTCCGCGCCCTCGACGCGCTCCCGGACCGCGTCGAGCGCCGCGCCCTAGCGGACGTCGCCGACTTCGTCGTCTCCCGCGTCCGCTGACGCGTCGTCCTGCGGCGCGGGCCCCGGCAGCGCGCCCCCGCCGCGACGGCGCCCGCGGCGTCGCCGCCTGCGCTTCCCGGTGCCCTGCGGCACGGGCGTCGCGCGCTCCTGGCGCGGCACCTCGTCGCTCCCGTACGACCCGACGCCCTTCGTGTGCGCCGGCACGGCGGCGAACTCGACGCCGAGCTCCGCCGCGGTGAGCGTCAGCCGGCCGCCCTCGAGCGTCGTCACGACGACCGCTTCCTTCGGGACGTTCGTGCCCGCCACCTGGGCGCAGCCGCCGGTGCCGCACTGGCCGCTCACGCACGAGGGAAGGTGGAAGGTCTCGCCGAGCTTCGGCAGCCGTCCCTTCACCTCCTGGTAGGTCTCGAGCTCGTAGATCAGGCAGCACTTGAGGCGGCCGCACACGCCGGTGAGCTTGCTCTGGTTGAGGGGCAGGTCCTGCTCCTTCGCCATGCGGATCGAGATGTTCGAGAACTTGTCGAGCCACGACGAGCAGCAGAGCTCGCGGCCGCAGGTGCCGACGCCGGTCATGACCTTCGTCTCGTCTCGCGCGCCCATCCTCCGCAGCTCGACGCGCGCGCCGAACTGCGCCTCGAGGTCGGCGACGAGGCCGCCGAGCTCGACGCGCTCGTCGGACGAGTAGAAGAGCGTCACGCTCGCGCCGTCGAAGGCCCAGTCCGCGCCGAGCAGCTTGACGCGCAGCCCGCGGCCGCGTGCGAGGCGCTCGGCCGCGGCGACCGTCTCGGGCTCGGCGCGCTTGCGCCGGTTGATCTCGAGCTTGTCGCTCGCGGTCGCCTTCCGGAGGAGGCGGCCGAGCGGCGGATCGACGTGGAGCACCGGCGAGTCCGTCGGGAGGAGCTGCACGCGGGCGGCGTCCTTGCCGAGGTCCGTCTCGACGATCACCCAGTCGTTGAGCTCGAGGCCTTCGACGTCCCCGAGCTCGAAGAAGTACATCCGGCCGGCCGGCATGAACCGCGCGCCGACGCGCCGCTCGAGGCTCATGCCGCCGCTCCGAGCGCGGCGACGTACGGCGCACGGAGCGCGAACAGCTCGAGCATGAGCCGCGCGTTCGCGTTCCACTCCGTCACGTCCCGCCGCATCCGCTCGACGAGGAGCGCGAGGTCGACGAGGGCGCGCGGGCCCACCGCGCCGGCCACGGCGGCGGTGTCCGTCGCCCGGTCCGGGCGCACCGCCGAGCCGCCGCCCTGGGCGGCGACCGCCGCGTCGCGGATCAGGTCGCCCCAGTGGACGAGGCGACGCTCGATCTCGCGGACGCGCCTCCGAGGGTCGGGCTCGTCCGCGAGCGCCGCCGCCCACGCGAACCGCTCGGTGAGGCGCGAGCCGAGCACGCGGTAGAGCTCGGCGTCGAGCCGCTTCCGCTCGGCACGCGCGGCGTCCTCGCGCGCGAGCGCGATCGCGACGCCGGGCCGCCCCCCGGCGGCGGCCGCGTGCTCCTCGCCGCCGCGGATCCCGAGCTCGGCCATTCCCGCGGCGATCTCCGCGGCGGGGACGAGGCGGAGGGGGAGCGGCTGGAGGCGCGACGCGATCGTCGGATGGAGCGCCTCCGGGACGGGCGTGACGAGCAGGAGCACCGCGTGGCGCGGCGGCTCCTCGAGGGTCTTGAGGAGGGCGTCCTGGCCGTAGTCGTTGAGGTCCGACGCGTCGTCGACGATGACGACGCGCCACCGCCCTTCGACCGGCCGCAGCGAGAGGTCGCCGAGCATGTCGCGGACCTGCTCGATGGCGATGTCGCGCTTGTCCAGGTCGCGCGTGATCAGCGCCACGTCGGGATGCGCGCCGCGGTCGATGAGCAGGCACGCGCGGCAGCGGCCGCAGCCGCCGGGGACACGCTCGCCGACGCAGTTGAGCGTCTGCGCGAGCCGCGTCGCCGCCGTCCGCTTGCCGACCCCGCGAGGGCCCGAAAGCCCGTACGCATGGGAGACGTCGCCCCTGAGCGCTTGCGCGCCGACACGCTCCAGGAGGCGACGCTGCCCGATGAATGCTCTCAGAGGGACAACGCTATCAACAGCAGGGCTCGTCCGGGGTCCCGTCGTCCGGGCAGCAGGGGATGGGGCAGCACGGCTCGCTCACGGCGTCACCTCCTTCCGTGCGCGGATGTACGCGCTCGCGATCGCGGCGTCGACGTCGTCGACGCGCACCTCGCGCTCGATCTCGAAGGCGATGTCCCCGAAGCCGGCGTCGCGGAGCGCGGCCTCGTACTCGGTCGTCGTGATCGTGCCCGCGACGCAGCCCGCCCACGCGTCGAGCCGGGCCTTCGCCTCGGGCGCGATCTCGGAGAGCGCGACCATGTCGGACACGGCGAACCGGCCGCCGGGCCGCAGCACGCGGTGGGCCTCGCGCAGCACGCGCCGCTTGTCGGCCGCGAGGTTGATGACGCAGTTCGAGACGATGACGTCGACGGAGGCGTCCGGCAGAGGAAGCTGCTCGAGCGTGCCCTTGAGGAAGGTCGCGTTCGCGACGCCGGCCCGGCGCTGGTTCGAGCGCGCGAGCTCGAGCATCTCGTCGGTCATGTCGACGCCGTACGCGTGGCCGCCCGGCGCGACACGGTTCGCGGAGAGGAGCACGTCGAGGCCGGCGCCGCTCCCGAGATCGAGGACGGTCTCGCCGGGCCGAAGGTCGGCGACGAGCGTGGGTACGCCGCAGCCGAGGCTCTGCTCGGGCGTGAGGCCGAGCGCCGCGAGCTCCATCGCGTCGTAGCCCGTGCCGCATCCGTCGTCGCAGCAGCCCGTCTTCGCCATCTCGAGGGCCTTGCCCGCGTACCGCTCGCGGACCGCCTCGCGGATCGTGTCGGCATCCATCGTTCCTCACCTACCCATCGAGGGTCGTCGATGCGTCATCCTCGCACGACCCATCGACGTTCGTCAATGGGTATGCTAGCCTCCCGCCATGGCCACCGCGCTTCCCGCCGCCCTGCGGACGAAGGGGACCTGCTGCGTCATCCAGGACCGGCCGAGCGAGAGGCGGGCCGACGCGACGGCCGGCCTGTTCAGGGCCCTCGCCGACCCGACGCGGGTCGCGATCGTCTCGATCCTCCGCGACGCGAAGGATCCCGTCTGCATCTGCGATCTCGTCGCCACGTTCGAGCTCTCCCAGCCGACGGTCTCACATCACATGGCGCGCCTTCGCGAGGCGGGGCTCGTCGAGTCGATCCGCTCGGGCATCTGGGCCTTCTACCGGCTGCGCCGGGACCTGCCGGCGCCGGCGCGGCGCGTCATCGACGCGATCCCCTGACCGCGCTCGCGTAGGCCTCCTCCGTCCGGCCGGCGACAGCCTCCCACGTCCAGCGCTCCATGACGCGCGCGCGTCCGGCGCTCGCCATCGCGTCGCGGCGCACGGGGTCGCCGAGGAGCGCGAGGATCGCGCGCGCGACGTCTCGCGGATCGTTCCGGGCGTGCAGGCCGTCGATCCCCTCGCGCACGACCTCGCGGAGCGGCGCGATGTCTCCCGCGATCACGGGGATGCCGGCGCACCATGCCTCGAGGTAGGTGTGCCCGAACGTCTCGTGCTCGCTGGGCATGCAGAGGACGGCCGCCCGCGCGTAGGCGCGCGCCTTCTCCTCCTCGCTCACGATGCCGTGCTCCTCCCAGCGTTCGTCGCGTGGTGGCGGCGGGCCGAGGAATCGGCGCTGGCCGACCGCGATGAACCGCGCGTCCGGCCGCTCCCGCCACACGAGGGTGGCCGCCGCGCGCAGCGCGTCGTAGCCCTTGTACCGCTCCTTCCGGCCGACGAAGAGGACCGTGGCCGGCTCCCGCTCGACCCGCGGGAGCGCGGCGAGGACGGCGCCGACCGCCGTGACGTGGACGTTCCGGGCGCCGCGGTCCCGGTACCAGCCGGCCTCCCACTCGGTGAGCGCGCATACCGCGTCGTCGCGCTGGTACCGGGCGACGTCCGCGCGGCCGCCACCCGAGAACGGCTGGCCGGGATGGACGAGCGGCGTCTCGACGAACGCCGCCCCGGCCGCGCGCGCGGCCCGCTCGGCCGGTCGCGCCCACTCGCGCGCGATGCAGTGGACGACGTCGGCGCTCGCGACCTCGCGCCCGAGCCGCTCATGGGACACGAGCGACGTCGGCAGCACGCCGTCGATCGCCGCGGAGCGTGTCGCGAGGAACCGCATGGTCACGGTCTCGTCGCGCGTCTCGAGGTCGCCCGGCGGACCGTCGGGGATCCCGGGCCGCGGCCACGCGGGCCGGAGCCCCACCACGGTGACCTCGTGTCCGCGGGCGGCGAGGGCCCGGGCGAGCGCGCGCGCCTGGGCCTCGGACCCGCCGACCGTCGAGAGGAGCTTCTTCGCGATCACGACACGCACGGGTGGGTCAGGCTAGCGCGGCGTCCTCCACGAGCGGCGCGGTGACCGCGCGCTCGTACGCGAGCTCGACCCGGTCGATCACCCGGTCCCAGTCCCAGCGGGCCGCCACCTTCGCGTGGCCCTCGCGGCCCATCCGCTCGCGGAGGGCCGGGTCCGCGATGAGACGCACGATCGCGCTCGCGACGTCCTCGGGGCGCTGCCGTACGAGGAGCCCGTCACGGCCGACGACCTCGCGCACCGCGGGATGGTCGCAAGCGATCACGGGCTTGCGGTGCAGCCACGCCTCGAGGTAGCCGAGGCCGAACGTCTCGTGGCGCGACGGCATCGCGAACACGTCGCACGCGTCGAAGGCCGCGGCCTTCTCGTCCTGCGTCACGTTCTCGATGTCGAGGATCCGCTCGTCGTGATAGCGCGCGAACTCGTCCACGAGCGTCGAGTAGAAGCCCTGGATCCCGATGAACACGTACCGCGTCTCGGGGTGGTCTCGCCAGACGATCTCGGCGGAGTCGAGGAGCTGGATGTAGCCCTTGTACCGCTCCTTGCGGCCGACGTAGAGGACGACGGGCGCGTCCTCGGGGACGCCGTGACGCCGGCGCCAGGCGGGACCGTCGCCCGAGCGCACGGCGTTCGGGCCCATCCCGGTCGTGATCACGCGCGCCGGCGAGATGCCGCGTCCGATGAGCCACGAGCGCTCCCAGTCGGTCATCGTCGTGATGGCGCTCGCGCGCAGGTACCGCGCGATGTCGGCCTGGCTGTCGCCGCCGTGGAACTGTCCCGGATGCGGGAGCGGCGTGAGGACCAGCGGGATCCGGAGCTCGTCCGCGACCTCGATCGAGGAGCCGATGTACTCGCGGCAGACGTTGTGGATGACGTCGCGGTCCTCCGCGTAGCGCTCGAGGATCTCGCCGCGCGTCATGTCCCCGAAGATCTGGGCGGCGTCGGCGGCGATACCGAGGAGACCGCCGCGCGGGCGCACCTGCACGACCTCGACGCCCGCGTCCTCGAACACGCGGTGGTCGTCGAAGACGCGGCTCGCCGAGCGGCCCGCCGGGTAGCGGAGCTCCTCGTGTGGCGTTGGCCAGACGCAGAGCACGCGCACGTCATGGCCGCGCGCGGCGAGGCGCGTCGCGAACTGGTAGCAGAGGCTCTCCGATCCGCCCATCGGCGAGTAGCCACGCTTCGTGAAGAGGATCTTCATGCGGTCGACGCTCGGAGAGGCAAAGACGGTGCCGATCTCAGGACGCGGCTGCCTCTTCCTCCATGCCCAGGAACTTGAGCCACCTGCGCTCCCCCCGGATGTACGACGAGAAGAGATACCGCGGCGTCGATGGTGGCCGGAACGGCTGCCGGCGCAGCTGCATATGGGCCTCCGCGAGCGTGCGGCCGCCCTTCCTGTGGTTGCAGTTCTTGCACGCCGCGACGACGTTCTCCCAGGAGTGCTCGCCGCCCCGGTGGCGCGGGACGATGTGGTCGAGCGTGAGGTCGCCCCGCCTGCCGCAGTACTGGCAGGTGTGGTCGTCCCGCTGGAGGATCTCCTTGCGGGTCATCTTCACGACCGGCCGCGGCCGCTTGATGTGGTAGGCGAGGCGGATCACGGAGGGCGACACCAGCACCCGTCGCTCGCTGTGGACGATGTGGCCGTTCTGCTCGATGACCTCCGCCTTGCGCTTGTCGAGCAGGACGACGGCCCGTCGGACGTTGCAGACGTTCAGCGGCTGGAAGTCCAGGTTGAGCACGAGGACGTTGGCGTCGATGGCGCTCATTTCCGTTGATGCTAGCGTCTTTCCCCCTTCTCGCGGGGGTACCATCGCCCTGATGGCGTCACAGAGCGGCCCCAACGGGGGCGGTCCGGCCGACCCGGCCGCCACCCGCCGGAAGGGCACCTTCACCGTCAAGGCCGGGCACGCCGCGATGCTCAAGGGCGGCGTGATCATGGACGTGGTCACGCCCGAGCAGGCGAAGGTCGCCGAGGACGCGGGCGCCGTGGCCGTGATGGCCCTCGAGCGCGTCCCCGCCGACATCCGCGCTCACGGCGGCGTCGCACGAATGAGCGATCCCGAAGTGATCGTGAGGATCATGGAAGCCGTCACGATCCCGGTCATGGCGAAATGCCGCATCGGCCACTTCGTCGAGGCGCAGGTGCTGCAGGCGCTCGGCGTCGACTACGTCGACGAGAGCGAGGTGCTGACGCCGGCCGACGAGCAGTACCACGTCGACAAGCACGCGTTCACCGTGCCGTTCGTCTGCGGCGCGCGCGACCTCGGGGAGGCGCTGCGGCGCATCAACGAGGGCGCCGCGATGATCCGCAGTAAGGGCGAGGCAGGCACCGGGAACATCGTGGAGGCGGTGCGTCACCTCCGCGCGATCACGTCGCAGCTCCGCGAGCTCGGCGCGCTGAACGAGGAGGGCCTCGCGGCGAAGGCCACCGAGTACCGCGTGCCGGTGGAGCTCGTGAAGGAGGTCGCGCAGCGCGGGAAGCTCCCGGTCGTGATGTTCTGTGCCGGGGGCATCGCGACGCCGGCGGATGCCGCGCTCACGATGCAGCTCGGCGCCGAAGGCAACTTCGTCGGGAGCGGCATCTTCAAGTCGGAGGACCCCGCGCGCCGCGCGAAGGCGATCGTCGAGGCGACGACGCATTTCCAGGACGCGAAGCTCGTCGCCGAGGTGTCGCGCGGGCTTGGTGAGCCGATGCGCGGCCTCGAGCTCGGCACGATCCCGGAGCGCGAACGCCTCGCGGTCCGGGGCTGGTGATCCCGACACACGTCCACTAGACCCGGCGTCCTCGGCCTTCAGGGCGACTTCCAGGAGCACATCACGACCTTCCGCGCGCTCGGCGTCGACGCCGTCGACGTGCGCCGTCCGGCGCAGCTCGACGAGATCGATCTCCTGGTGGTGCCCGGCGGGGAGAGCACGACCATCGGCAAGCTCGCGTCGCAGTACGGGTTCATCGAGCCGCTGCGCGAGCGCGCTCTCGCCGGAATGCCCATCTGGGGCACCTGCGCCGGCGCGATCTTCGTCGCGAAGGACGTCCCGCGGCATCCGCACCCGCTCCTCGGCCTCATGGACATGACCGTCGAGCGCAACGCGTTCGGACGCCAGGTCGACTCGTTCGAGGCGGACCTCGAGGTCCGCGGCATGGAAGGCGGGCCGTTCCACGGCGTGTTCATCCGCGCGCCGCGCATCACGCGCGTCGGCCCCGGCGTCGAGGTGCTCGCTCGACTGGAGGACGGCACGGTCGTGGCCGCGCGCCAGGGCCGGCTCCTCGCGACCGCGTTCCATCCGGAGCTCACGCACGACCCGCGCTTCCACCAGATGTTCCTCGCGATCGCCCGATGAGCGTGCGGCCCGCGTTCCCCACGGAGCTCGGCGCTCTCGCGCGCGAGCTCACGCGGATGGCCGCGAACGGCGGGCTCATGGCCTCGGCGCTGCCGGGACCGCTCGCGAGCGGCGCGATCCCGGGCTGGCCGCGCCTCCTGCCCGGGCTGTTCGGCCTGCGCGGCCGCGTCCGCGTGCACGTCGAGCATCAGCGCGACCGCTTCCGCGCGATCGCGCTCGTGTACGAGGGGCGGCGCGACGAGTGGGTCGTGATCTCGCTCGCCGCGTCCGACGACCCCGATGGCGCGGACGCCGCGTTCCGCCTCCTCTCCGCGCTCTGCGCGAGCGCGGCCCGGCACGGGATGCACCGCGTCTTCGCCTCCGTGCCCGACACCGCGCGCGCCCGCGAGAGCTTCTTCCAGGCCGGCTTCTACTCGTACACGCGAGAGACGTGGTTCGTCGCCCGTCGCGCGACGCCCGAGCCCGCGCGCCGCGTCGAGGGCCACTTCGCCACCGGTCGCGACGCGCACGACCTCTTCCGCTTCTACGCCGCGACGACGCCGCATGCCGTGCAGCGCGCGGAGCAGCTCCAGGTCGAGGACTTCGACGTTGGCCGGCGCGCCGGCGCCTTCGACCCGCCCCACATCGGCGGCAACCCGCTCGGCATGAAGCGCTCCATGGTCGTCGTCGCGACCGATGGCCCGCGGCTGCGCGCCTACGCCGCTTCGTACCGCGGCCTCGAACGGCACCCGCACGTGTGCAAGGTCCGGACGGACGTGGGCGACGTGGATCTCGCGCGAGAGCTCGTACGCGGGGCGACCCAGGAGCTCGCCGACGGGAGGGCGCTCGTCGTCCCCGTGCGCTCGTACGAGGAGCACGTGGCGCGCGCGCTCGCGCACGACGGCTTCGAGGACACGTCGACGACCATGCTCTTCGTGAAGGAGCTCGCGGTCCGCGTCGAGGAGCCCGCGTTCAGGCCGGTGGTCGCCCGCTAGATCTACCGATCGCGGATGGTCGATCCGCGCGATGCGACGGCCGCTCGCCATCCCGTAGCACGGTGCCGTGCTCGGGGCGCGCGGGGGAGCGGAGCGGGCGGCGGCCGCGCTGGCGGCGCGTCTCGTACCGCGGTCGGTCGCCCCGGCCCGCTCGTCGCCGCTCGAGCCGGGAGCCGTGCGTGAGCTCGTCGCGCTGCTCGAGACGGACCCCGTCGTGGCGATGCTCACGCGGCTCGCCCGCGAGCGGAGCGGCGGCGACGCGGTCGCCCGCGGCGCGTCCGTCGAGCTCCCCATCGCCTCGTTCCACGCGCTGTATCTCCACTTCGGTGCCCTGACGCGCGTCGTCGCGGTCCCGGGTGTCGGCGCCATCGCCGTGGTCGACGGGCGCGAGGTGTACCGCGCGCGCGGCGACGCGGTGGTCCTCCACCGCGCCGCGTCCACGCGCGTGCGCGACGCGGCGTGCCGCGAGTGCCTGGCGTGGACGGAGCTCGCCGTGCTCTGGTCGATCCGCGCGGTCCGCGACGGCGCGGCGGGAACGGTCGCCGCGGGCCTCGGGATCGCGGCCGCCCGCCACTGTCTCGTCGCGGCCGTGCGATGACCGCGGCGCTCCGGTACCTCGCGCGCGCGATGCGCGCGCTGCTGTCGCCGGCGCGGCCGCGCACGACAGCGCGCCGCTGCGCCGCCGATCACACGCGACGCCGGCGCACCCGCTGTCCCGTGGTGCGCCGCACGCCGATGCAGCGCTAGGTCGCTCGCGTGGCCGCGCGTATCCTGTTCCGCGTCGACCACCCCAACAGGACGGTGCGGATGAGCCGCGAACGTCTCGCGACGGACGATCTCGAGGCGCTCCTCCGCGCGATCCCGCCCGATCTCTCGCAGCGCGTGCGAAGCCTCGACGGGCTCGAGGGCCTCCTCGAGGTCGTGATGGACCTGGGCCGGGTGCCCGAAGCGCGCTTCGCCGGACGTGAGGAGGGACTCTCGGACCGCGAGGTCACCGCGGAGGACATCGCCTTCGTCATCTCGCGCATCGGGCAGTTCGGCGGCGACAACCGGGCGGGCATCGAGCGCACGCTCCACCGTATCAGCGCGATCCGGAACCGCGCCGGGAAGATCGTCGGCCTGACGCTCCGCGTGGGCCGCGCCGTATACGGGACGATGGAGATCATCCGCGACGTCGTCGAGGCGGGCCGCAGCATCCTCCTCCTCGGCCGGCCCGGCGTGGGCAAGACGACGCTTCTGCGCGAGGTCGCGCGCGTTCTCGCGGACGACCTCGGAAAGCGCGTCGTCGTGGTGGACACGTCGAACGAGATCGCCGGCGACGGTGACATCCCGCACCCGGGCATCGGACGCGCGCGGCGCATGCAGGTGGCGACGCCGTCGCTCCAGCACGCCGTGATGATCGAGGCCGTCGAGAACCACATGCCGGAAGTGATCGTCATCGACGAGATCGGCACCGAGCAGGAGGCGGGCGCCGCCCGCACGATCGCGGAGCGCGGCGTTCAGCTCGTCGCGACCGCGCACGGCAACACGCTCGAGAACCTGATGCTGAATCCGACGCTCTCGGACCTCGTCGGAGGGATCCAGACGGTCACGCTCTCCGACGAGGAAGCGCGCCGTCGCGGGACGCAGAAGTCGGTGCTCGAGCGGAAGGCGCCGCCGACGTTCCAGGTCCTGGTGGAGATCCAGGGCTACCAGAAGGTCGCGATCTACCACGACGTCGCGCAGACGGTCGACGCGATCCTCCTCGGGATGCCGGTGTCGCCGGAGCTGCGCGAGCGGCAGGGGGAGGACGGCGAGGTCACGGTGCGGAGCGTCGCGCCGACGCGCCACGCCGCGGACGCGATCGAGCGCCGCAGCACCCCGCGAGGCCCCGACATGCGCGCGCGTGAGACCGTGAAGGTGTACCCGTTCGGCGTGTCGTGGTCGAAGCTCGACGAGGCGGCGCGCGGGCTGGGGCTTCCGGTCGCGATCGTGAAGGAGCCCGAGGAGTCCGACGTCGTCATCACGCTCAAGAACTACTACCGCCGGAAGACGCCGCGCCTTCGCAACGCGGAGTCCTCGGGAATCCCGATCTATGTCGCGCGGAGCAACTCCACCTCCCAGATCGCGAGCGCGCTCACGAGCGTCTTCGAGCTGCGCAAGGGGCCGGAGGACGCGGCCCTCGATGAGGCGCGCGATGGCATCGCGGCCGTCGTCGGCGGCCAGGCCGAAGAGGTCGAGCTCCAGCCGCAGACCGCGTACGTGCGGCGGCTGCAGCACGAGCTCATCGAGCGCGCGAACCTCGCGTCATCGAGCTCGGGACACGAGCCGTACCGGCGCGTGCGGATCCATCGCTGAGGCGAGGTCTCTTCGTCTCGTTCGAGGGGGGCGAGGCGTCCGGCAAGTCGGTCCAGGCGAAGCGGCTCGCCGAGAGCCTCCGTCGCGATGGGCGGGATGTGCTCCTCACGCGCGAGCCGGGCGGCACGCCCCTCGGCGAGCGCATCCGCGACGTCCTCCTCCACGCGCGCGAGGTGCCGCTCACGCCGCAGGCGCAGGCGCTCCTCTTCAGCGCCGCGCGCGCGCAGAACGTCCACGACGTCATCGCTCCGGCGCTCCGCGAAGGCAGGGTCGTGATCGCCGACCGCTTCTACGACTCGACGTTCGTGTACCAGGGGCTGGCGGAGAGCGTCTCGCGGATCGCGCTCGAGGCGATCACATCGTTCGCCGTGGGCGACGTCCGCCCCGACCGCACCTACGTGCTGGACCTGCCGGTGGACGTCGCGCTCGCTCGACGGCACGCGGCGGACCGCGCGTGGGATCGATTCGAGGCCGAAGGCGGCGACTTCCACGAGCGGCTCCGGCAGGCGTACCTGGAGCTCGCCGCGCGAGAGCCCGGGCGGATCCGCGTGATCGACGCGAGCCGCGACGAGGCCGCCGTCCACGGAGAGGTGAGACGCGATCTCGAGGTGCTGCTCTCAGGCGAGCGGCGCTGATCGGCCGACGTACTATCCGCGCTCGATGAAGCTGGTGCTGGCGATCGTGCACAGCGAGGACGCGGGAGCGCTCGTCGACGCGCTCACCGACAAGGAGTACCGCGTCACGCGCCTGCACTCGACGGGAGGCTTCCTCAAGCAGACGAACGCGTCCGTGATCGTCGGCGTCGAGGAGGCCCAGGTCGAGGACGTGCTCGCGATCATCCGCGAGACGTGCCATGCGCGGAACCAGTACATCAATCCGATGCCCCCGCTCATGGAGCCGGGCGAGTTCTACATGCCCTATCCCGTGGAGGTCACCTTCGGCGGCGCCACCGTGTTCGTGCTGGACGTCGCCCGCTACGAGCGTCTCTAGCCAGGACGGCTTGCGTCCGCTCGTAGTCTGACCCCGCGAGGTAGGGGAGCGACTTGGCGAAGACCCGTGTTTCGGCCGCGGCGAGTGCTGGTCAGCGTGATGCTGGCGAGCTTGACTTGTGGGCGCCCGTCTCCACCGCTGAGCTTCCCGGTCAACTGGTTGACGCGGTTGAGAGTGCCGACTGGCCACGCGCGAAGCTGGAGCTTCAGCGCGTCATGGACGGAATCACCACCGACGGCGCCTATGGGCGGGCGCTGCTCCAACTCGTCCGATTGCTGCCAATCGGGTATGACCCAGTCTTCGATCGATACCGCGCTGCGGTGGCGGTCGACTACGGCGATTGGGATGTGCTTGTCCAGGCTCTCGCAGCGGCACCGGTGGAATCACGTGAAATCGAGGGGCTACGCGAGATCTTGCTGGCTCCCTCAAGCGCGAACGCCCCGCGTCCGAACAGTTCGCCGGAAGCTGCGCCTTACAACGGGTATGAGTACATGCTGTCGGCCCTACCAGGGTGGTTTCGCCGTTGGGCGCGGCAATTGCCTCGCTGGGACGCGAAGGCTCGATGGGCGCGACCCGACGTTCCCGTCGAGCGCCATCTAAGGATTCGACAACTCCATCACCAGGTCATGCTGGCAGCAGGAGAGGCTTCCGCGGGCCGGCTCGATGTTGCGGTCGCGCTGGCGGACGCAGGCCGCAGCTTCGGCGACACTGGAGAACCGCTCGTTGACCTAGCGCATGACCTGCGTATCGGATGCGCCTTCGCGATGGGCGAAGCCTCGACGGCCGGACAGACGCGCCTGTTCGTGCGCGCCGCTCAGCCGAATGGTCTCTCCCCACTCGGCACCCTCGAGTTCTTGCTTCACCTGAACCCCTTCTTCTGGCTCTACGAACCCGGCTTTGGGGAGCGCGCTGCTCGCTTGATGTCGAAAATCGCAGCGCGTTTGGCGTCGCCCAGGGCCCAACTGCAGGCGCATGCGTGGCTTGTCGCAGCTTCCGCTCGCGAGCGCCCCATCGTCCGGCGCGAGGTGCTCGCACTTCTCGCGCAGGCGCGCCACGCCGGCCCAGGGCTGCGCGTTCTGCCAGAACTGTTGTTTGCGGTGTCGACTCGACGCTTCTCGGACTTCGCACTCGCGGAGGCACGCGCGCGTCAAGTCGGTTGTGTGTGGGCGCAAGTTGCGAGCCTTGTTCATCTCGTGGCGCTTGACCCCGGTGCGCGACGCAACGCGCAGTCTCTGATTCGCCTGCTATCCCTGACAGGTTGGCGTCGGCCACCGCTTGTGGAGTCGGACGTTGCGGCGGACAGCGCGCTTGGTCTCGCAGCAAATGGATTCCGAGGAACGGCGCTAATGGAGTTCGCACTGGCGACAGGTCGTGCCACGTGTGCGGTGGAGGTCGCTGCGCGACATGCTCAGGACGAGACGCTGCGGCCTGAAATGAGGCGTGCGGGCCTTGAGGCCCTCTTCCGTCTCGGGACCAGTCACGCGCGCGGGGTTCTCGCGCTGGTCGCGCGCGGAACCGGTGAGACGGCGAGTTCAGCTCGAGGCCTCCTGGCGACTGCGCCACGGACGGTTGGTCTCACGGACCGAGAGGTTCAGGTCATTGACCTAGCGGGACGGGGTCTTACGAATCGCCAGATAGGCGACTACCTGTCCCTTAGCCCACACACAGTCGCCCGCCACCTGGTCAATGCGCGAGACAAGTTGGGCGCGGCGAATCGCGCGGACGCGGCTGTCAGGCTGGGTCGCCTAGTCGACCGGTAGCTGGCGCTCGTCGCTGGCGCCACTAGACCCCTGTCGGCACGTGCGGGCAGACGGACGGTATCGAAGCGGTATCTGGGCGCGGCCGTGGCCTTAAGCCGGCGAGCACACCTCCCGACTCGCAGGTCAGCAGCCTGTCGGAAGGGAGGACTCAACGCATGCGTCGCATCGTCATGGCTCTGGCAGCGCTCGCCGCCCTCGTGCTTGGGAGCGGAGCGGGCACGAACGCCTGGTAGCCCAAGAGAGCCTCTTTCTTCCGATAGCTGCCGCGCCGTAGGCGGACGCAGGGGAGGGTGAACAACCCTCCTTATTGCGTTTCCTAACGAACGTCACCCGGCGTCGCCCGTATCCTCCGCGACGTGCTCGGCCTTGAGCGGTACTCCCCGGCCACTCGTGGCTACGTGCTGGCAGTCATTGCGGCCGGACTCGTGGCGTTGCTTCTTGCTTCGGTACCGGTCCCCGCCGAGCTGGACCTCGGGCGGCTCTTCTTCTGGATCGCGATTACCTGGGTCGCGGCAGCGCTCCCCGTCCGGCTTCCGGGAGGCGTCTACGCCACGATTACGACCGCACCCGTACTCGCGTCTGTCTTCGATCCGGCGCTGCCGAACCCGTTCGCCGCGTGCTGGGTCGCATTCATTGGAACATTCGAGCCTCGTGACGTCCGCCGCGAGTTGCCTTGGTTCGGGACCCTGTTCAACCGTGCGGAGTGGGTGCTCTCGGCACTGGCGAGCTGGTACGTACTCGAACTGACGAGACCGTTCGTCCGCGAAGGTGATCCGTTCGGAACCGTCGCTCAAATCGTTCTAGTAGGCACTGCATTCGCTGCCGTCAATGACTTCCTCACCGTCACCATGGCGAGTGTTCGGGACCGTGCGCCGATATCTCGGATCTGGGCGCTCTCCATTCGGAATGTTGCGATTGGCCTCATCTCTCAGGTCCCTCTCGGATGGCTCATGGCGGAAATCGCGGCCGGTGTCGGCCAATGGGCTGCGATTCTCTTTATCGTGCCGCTCCTGCTGGCTCGCTACTCCTTCAGCAAGTACACAGAGACTCGCGATCTCTTCTACGGATCGGTTAGTGCCCTCTCGCAGGCCATCGACGCGAAGGACGGATTCACCCGCGGTCATGCGGATCGCGTATCGCGGATCGCCGGCGCGATCGCCCGCGAGATGGGCCTACCCGAAAAGAACATCGAGCAGATCGAGCTCGCCG
>DASSSF010000113.1:0-17001 GCA_035708565.1 Candidatus Limnocylindria bacterium | reverse complement strand
CGCGACGATCCTCGTCTGGAGCGGCGCGATGGCGTTCGTGACGATGCCGGAGCTCGCGATCTACGCGCCGGCCGTCCTACTGAGCGCCGCCGTGGGCGAGGCGATCTGGGCCGCGATGGGCCGCGGCGCCCTCGGCGGCCGCGACGGCCGGCACGGGTACTGGATCCTCGGGGCGGCGGTGCCCGGCACGCAGCTCGCCGCGTACCTCGGCCTCATGGCGACGGTGGGCGGCGGCGTCGCCTGGCCGATCACGCTCTCCGCGGGCGCGCCGGTCTTCGCCGCCGTGTACGCGCTCGCCGCCACCGTGTTCGCGATCCCGCCCTCCTTCCTGCGCGCCAGGTAGCGCATCCGGCTCTCCGCGCTCATCTCCCCGCCCGCGGGCTGGTCATACGACGAGGTGGTCGCGCACGCCCGTGCCGCGGAGGCGGCCGGCTTCGCCGCGTACTGGGTGGCCGACCACTTCTACGGCGGCGAGGGCGAGCCGGACCGCGACTGCCTCGAGGCGTGGACGCTCCTCGCCGCGCTCGCGCGTGACACGACCAGGGTTCGGCTCGGCACCCTGGTGACCGCGCACTCCTACCGGAACCCCGCGCTCCTCGCGAAGATCGCGGCGACCGTGCAGGAGCTCTCGGGCGGCCGTCTCGAGCTCGGCATCGGCGCGGGCTGGAAGGCGAACGAGTACCGCGCGTACGGCTACGAGTTCCCGCCGCCGGGCGTCCGCGTCGCGCAGCTCGCGGAGACGCTCGAGATCTGCACGCGCCTCTGGACCGAGGAGCGCGTCACGTTCGAGGGGCGGCACTACCGCGTGCGGGACGCGGTGGCCTCGCCGAAGCCCGCGCCACGGCCGCCGGTCTGGGTCGGCGGCGCGAAGCCGAGGATCATGCGCGTCGCGGCGCGCTACGCGGACGGCTTCAACATCGGCCGCATCGGCGACCCCCCGCGTCCGCCCGACGCCCTGGCGCTCGCCGGGCTCATCGCCGAGCTCGGGCGCGCGGCCGCTGAGGCCGGACGGGAGCGGCCGCTCCGGCTCTCCCACTGGGCGTCGTTCGAGCTCGAGGACCGCTCCGCATCCGCGCGCCTCGTCGAGCACGCGAAGCGCCTCGCCGGATCGGGCGTGGAGGAGCTGCAGCTGCACTTCCCGCGCGGGCGCGAGCGCGAGATGGCCGAGCGCGCGGGCCTCGAGGTGATCCCGCTCCTCAGCTGACGCCGGTCAGGGCGGAGACGCCGTGGGCTCGGACCGGCGCAGCGCGGGGATCGGCTGCCACGGCGTCCCGAGGAGTGGAAGCAGCCAGCGGTCGAGGCCGTAGTAGCCCGCGGTCTTCCACGCGAGCATGAGCAGGATCGCGAGGAGGAAGAGCAGCGGATTCGAGCTCGTGGATCCCGCGAGGAGGAACGCGAAGTTCATGGTCGCGCCGAAGAAGGCCGCGATGCCGACGAACGCGCCGAGGATGAGCGCGATGCCGACGGCGGTCTCGCCGAACGCGATCAGCTTGCCGAACCAGGTGTGGCTGTTCGTGTCGATGAGCAGCTGGAGCAGGTTGCGGTACCAGTCGAACGTGATGCGCGGCGAGCCCGCCGCCGGGATGGCCACCGCCCCCTTCCAGTAACCGAGGATCGCCTCGCCGGTCTGGACCCAGCGCGGGTCCTGCACCTTGTGCCATCCCGCGTCGAGCCACGTCCAGCCGACATAGATCCGCACGAGCAGCCAGAACGAGGCCATGCGTATGTCGCCGAACAGGAAGCGCGCGACGGGCGGGTCCGCGAAGTACGAGGGGCTCGTCGCCATGTCGACCTCCCGCGCGTTGTCGGAGCCGGTCTACCGCGTCGGCGCGCCGCCGTCCACCGGGTCCCACGAGGCCGCGCCACCGGCACCGGGCGGCACTAGGATCGCCCTGTGCGCGAGGCTGCGGCGAGCGCGCTCACGGTGCGCGTCGGCGCGCTGCCGCTGCGGCCCCTCGTCGCCTGCGACGCGGGCGCGTCGATCGCCGACGTGGCGTCCCGGATGGCGGCGGCGGACACGGCGAGCGTCGTGATCGTCGACGCCGACGGGCGGCCGGCGGGGATCATCACCGACTCGGACCTGCGCCGGCGCGTGCTCGCGCTCGGGCGCGACACGTCCGCGCCCGCGAGCGCGATCGCCTCCGCCCCGGTCGTCACCCTGGGACGCGACTCGCTCGGGCTCGACGCCGTCCAGCTCATGCTCGAGCGCCGCATCCACCACCTCGCGGTCGTCGACGACGCGGGCCGCGCGACGGGCGTCGTCGCGGACAGCGACCTCCTCGCGCACCAGGCGGCGCAGCCGCTCCTCCTCGCGCGCCGGATCGAGCGCGCGGCGACGGTCGAGGAGCTCGGCGCGGCGCACGCGCAGTACCCCGAGACGGTCGCGCTGCTCCTCGACGCGGGAGCGCGCGCGTCCGAGATCGGGCGGATCCTCGCCGAGACGAACGACCGGCTCCAGCGCCGCCTCGTCGCGCTCGCGGAGCGGGCGCTCGGGGGCGCCCCCGCGCCGTTCGCCTGGATCGTGATGGGGAGCGAGGGCCGCCGCGTGCAGACGCTCCGCACCGACCAGGACAACGGCCTCGTCGCGGACGACGCGGCGCCCGCGGAGGCCGACGCGTACTTCGCGCGCTTCGCTTCGTGGATGGTGGACGCGCTCGAGCGCGTCGGCGCGCCGCGCTGCCAGGGGGACGTCATGGCGACGAACCCGCTGTGGCGCGGCCGGGGATCGGACTGGCGCGCGCGCTTCTCGGCCTGGCTCGCCGAGCCCAAGCCCGACGCGCTCCTCCGCGCCATGATCGCGTTCGACTTCCGCGGGGCGGCCGGCACGCTCGCGCTCGTCGAGGACCTGCGCGCGTGGCTCGTGGCGCGCACCCCCGTGGCCCGCATGCTCCAGCTGCACGTCGCCCGCGAGCTCGCGCACCGGCGTGTCGCGCTCGGGCCGCTCGGGCGTCTCAAGAGCGACGGGTTCGACGGGAAGATGGAGGCCATCGGCATCGCCGTGGACGGCGCGCGCCTGCTCGCCCTCCAGCTCGGGATCGCCGAGACGAGCACGCTCGCGCGGATCGCGCGGGCCGCCGCCGAGGGCGCCGTTCCCGCCGGCGACGCGACCGAGGTGGCCGAGGCCTACGAGGCGATCAGCGCGCTGCGCCTCCGCCGCCAGGTCGCGCTCGCGGCCGAGGGGAAGCCGCCGGACAACCGCATCGTCCCGAAGGAGCTCGGCCGCGCGACGCGCGCCGCGCTGCGCGAGCACCTCCAGGCGCTCGCGCGCTTCCAGCGCGGCGTCGTGGACCGCTTCGGTCCGGGGACGCGCGTCGAGTGAAGCCCGGGCTCGACCTCCTGCTCGCTGAAGCGACGTTCGCCGCGTTCGACCTCGAGACGACGGGGATGGACCCGCGGTCGGACCGGATCGTCGCCGTGGGCGCGGTCCGCTTCACGCACGACGGCGCGGTGAGCGACTCCTTCGACGAGCTCGTCGACCCCGGACGCTCGATCCCGGCGCTCGCGACGAGCATCCACGGGATCGACGACCGCATGGTGCGGGGCCGGCCGCCGCTCGAGGTGGTGCTGCCGCGGTTCCGCGCGTTCGTCGGAGAGGCGATCCCGGTGGCGCACATGGCCGCGTTCGATCTCGCGTTCCTCCAGGGACCGCTGCGCCGCGCCCGTCTCGCCACGCTCGAGCGCGTCCTCGACACCGCGGTCCTCGCCTCGCGGCTCGTCGCACCCGTGCCGGAGCTCTCGCTCGAGGCGCTCTGCGCCCGGCTCGGCATCGGCACGGAGGGACGGCACACCGCGCTCGGCGACGCGCGCATCGCGGCGTCGCTGTTCGTCGGGCTCCTGCCGCACCTCGAGCAACGCGCCGCGCGGACGCTCCGCGCCGCGCTCGAGTGGGGCGACGTGACGCGGCGGGTGGTCTAGGACCTACGCGCGCGCGGGCGCCGTGGTCCGCTGGACGGAGATCGCGCGGAGGATCGCGTAGCCGAACACGAGGAGCGCGAGGTACGCGAGGATCCCCGAGGCGGCGGCGGCGACGGCGTACGGCAGGACCATCAGCTCGGCGAGGAGGCGCAGGGCCGCCGCGGCGGACACGAGGGCGAGCGCGGCCAGGGTGTTCGTGGGGCTCGCCGCGCGCCCGCCGGCGAGCGCGGGGATGAGGCGCGCGCCGACGCCGAAGAGCACGCTCAGGACGACCCCGAACGCGAACGCGTGGCGCGCCTGCGTCTCCGTGAACAGCACCGCCACGCCCGAGAAGACGATCGCCCACGCGAACGTGGCGCGGAAGGCCCAGCGCGCGACGACCGCGTGGAGCGGCGCCTCGCTGAGGATCGGCCGGCGCCGGCCCGAGACGTCCATCGCGCCCGCGGCAAGCGCCCACGCGGCGGCCGCGCCGAGCCAGGCGAGCTGGTAGCCGGCCGAGGTGAGGAGCACCGCGGCGTTCCAGAGGACGGCCGACGCGATCACGACGCGGCCGCTCGGGACCTGCATGTTCGCGAACGCGGGCGCGAGCCGGACGGCGAACGCGAGGATGTGCCCGCCGATCGCGCCGTAGAGGATCGCGGCGATGCTCGCCGTGTGGGTGACGCCGGCGGTCATCGGATCGAGCGTCGACGCGAGCTCGAGCCCGGCGCCGAGCGGCAGCCAGACGATCGCCGCCGCGAGGGGCGCGTCGTCGGGCCGGCCCGAGGTCCGTCCGGTCGCGAGCGCGCGGAGCGTCAGGAAGGCGTAGCTCAGGGCGGCGGCGGTCACGAGCGCGGCGCCCGCGCTCGCGAGGCCGAGCACGCGGAGGAGCACGCCGAGGAGGATCCCGCCGACGACGAGGCGCGCCCAGCGCGCCGGGACCGGCGCCGCGGCGCGCGAGCGCGGCACGAGCTCGAGCCCGACCGCCGCCACGAGGAGCGCGACGAAGCCGACGAGCTGCATCTGGCCGTGCAGGCGGCCGAGGGTCATGGACTGCTGGACGGGGATGCCCGCGAGCGGCGCGAGGAGGATGTAGAGGCCGACCGCGCTGCCGCCGAGGAGCGTGAGCACGAGGCTCGCGACGACAGCCTGCTGGAAGGGGGTCCGGAAGGGCATGCGCGAAGGATGCCCTGCGCTGCCGGGCGGCGCGTAGGGCGGAACGGCCCGCACGGAACGGCCGGAGGGCCCTTCGGCAGGTGAGCGAGGGACCTTCGGTCCGCGCAGCGCACCATCGCCCGCGTCAGGCTCGTCGTGTGACGTTGGAGCCCTGCCTCATCCTCATCGTCAGCGCTGACGCGCGCGCGACGCGGGCGATCAGGGGCGCGCTCGTCTCGGGCGGTGCCCTCACCGCGACGTGCGCCCGCGCCCGCGATGTCCGCGGGTCGCTGTCCTTCCACCGGCCGAGCGTGGCCGTCGTGGACGTCGCCATGGAGCGCGGGTGGGACGCGCTGTGCGAGGTGCGCAGCTCGGGCACGGCTGTCGTCGTCCTCGACGGCGCGCGCGATCGGGACCGGCGCCGGACGGCGTTCGCGGCGGGCGCCGACGACGTCGTCGCGTGGCCGGCCGACCCGGACGAGGTGGCGGCGCGCGCGCTCGCGCTCGCGGCACGTGCGCGCGACGCCGTGACGCGCCGCGTGCACCGCGCGAACGGCCTCGTCTTCGACGCGGACTCTCGCGCCGTCGCCGTGGACGGGCATTCGGTCGCGCTGACGGCGCACCAGCTCACGATCCTCGAAGCGCTCTTCGAGGCGCGAGGCGCGGCCGTCGGCCGGGCCCTGCTCGCGGACCGCATCGCCGGCATCGACGATGAGCCGCCGAGCGATCGGGCCGTCGACCTCCACGTTTCGCGCCTACGCCGGCGCGTGGGGGACGACGCAGCGCGGCCGCGATTCATCGAGACCGTGCCCGGCCTCGGCTACCGCCTCGTCGCCGCCGATCCGCGGTCGCGCCCGCCGCTCTCGCCCGACGCGGCATCCCTCCTCGAGGCGCTGCCGCGGCCGATGCTCGTCGTCGGGCGGGACCTCACCGTGTGCGCGGCGAACGGCGCGGCTTGCGCGCTCACGGGCCTCTCACCCGAGGAGATGGCGGGCCGCCGCTGCGGGGACATCCTCGACTGCCGGGACGGCGAAGGAGTGGCGCTCCTGCCGCGCTGCCTCGGTCGCATGTCCATGCTCGGGGCCGTGCCGCTCCATGGCGTCGACGGCAGCGTCCTGAGCCCCGACGGTCGTGTCGCCGTGAGGTTCTCGTGCGGCCGCGTCCGCGGCACCCGCGAAGGCGACGTCATCGCGCTCTCGCTGGAGACACGACCCGCGTAGCGCGGTCGCGCTCGTCGCGGTGGTCGGCGCCGGAGCGCCGGAACGAGTGACGCCGGGCACCCACCCGGCGTCACTCCACAGATCCGCGCGCCTTCGGTCAGTGGCCGGCGTTCGTGCCGCCGCTGAAGATCGCCGGGTCCGCGGTCCCCTCGACCTCGAGGAAGCCCGCCGCGCCCTTGTTGAGCGCCCGGCCGAGCGCGTGGTCCACCAGGAGGTAGCGGCCCGGGAAGTCGAGCTTCATCTCGACCATCGAGGCGCCACCCGGCGGGATGATCGTCGTCTGCACGTTGCGCATCGGCTCGCTGCCGATCGCGCCTTCGGGATAGACCGCGTCGAAGATCTCGCCGATGACGTGGAAGTTCGATGCGAGGAAGCCTCCCACGCCGATGTAGATGCGCACCTTCTCGCCGACCTTGGCCTTGAGCGCGCCCTCGCCGGTGAGCGCCCCGACCTTGCCGTTGAACAGGACGTAGTCGGCGTCCTCCTTGAGCATCTTGTCGACGGACAGCGTGTGCGCGCCCTTCGCGCCGAACGGCTGCACCGTGTAGAGCTCGCCCTGCATCACGTAGAACTCGCGGTCGACCGGCGGCAGGCCGCCCTCCGGCTCGATGAGGATGAGGCCGTACATGCCGTTGATGACGTGCACCGGGATCGGCGCCGTCGCGCAGTGGTACACGTAGATGCCGGGGTTGAGCGCCTTGAAGGTGAACTTCGTCTCGCCGCCGGGCATCGTCTGCGACGCGCCGGAGCCGCCGCCGGGACCCGTGACGGAGTGGAGGTCGATCGAGTGCGGGTTCCCGCTGCCCTTGGCGTTCTTGATGGTCACCTCGACGGTGTCGCCGACGCGCGCGCGGATCATCGGGCCGGGGACCGTGCCGCCGAACGTCCAGTACTGATACGTCTGGCCGCTGTCGAGCACGCCCGTGACCTCGGTGGTCTCGAGCGTGACCGCGACGCGCGCGGGAGCCGTCCGCGTGATGCGCGCGGGAACGTCCGCCGCCTTCCGGGCGACCTCGACGGCGGTCGCGGCCGCGGCGGGCGCCGCGGGTGCGGATGCCGCGGGTGCGGATGCCGCGGCCGGAGCCTGCGTCGCAGCGTGCGTCGCGGCCGGCGCCGCCGTGGCGGCTGCCGGGGCCTGCGTCCGCACGGCGCTCTGCGACGGAGCCCCGCGGCCCGCGGGGATGCCGAGGACGCTGACCGTCATGGCGCCCACGAGGACCGTGAGGCCGAGGGCGACCACGAGCGGCGTCCAGCCGGCGAAAGCGGGGGTCGCGGGGTGGGAGGGTCGGGTGCGGATCTGTGTGCTCATGTGGCGACCCTACGGGCCGCACCCTACGCGCCACAGGGCCGAAGGTCACGCGCCGCGGACCGGATGGCCCTGACGTCCGGTGATCTTCGGGTACGGCCCCTGACATCCGCCTGACACAGGCGCACGGGATCCTCCTGGGAGCGGCGGCCGGTGCATGGCCGCCAACAGGAGGCAGAAGATGCAGCGATACCTCACGCCCGCGACGGTCGCCGTGGCGGTCGTCGCGCTCGTCGTTGGCGTCGCGGGCGGTGCCCTGATCGGCCGGTTCTCGGGCGGCCTCGGCGGCGGCGCGCTCGGCGACATCGCGGCGAGGCGCGGCATGACCGCCGACGAAGCGGCCGGGGCGCTCTCGTCGTTCGTGGCCCCGGGCAAGTACGACGAGTACGCGCTCATCGCGTCTGGCGGACACTCCGGCCAACTGCATATCGTCGGCGTCCCGTCGCTCCGGCTGCTCAAGACGATCCCCGTCTTCAGCCCGGAGTCGTGGTCGGGCTACGGCGTGGGTGCGGACTCCGGCGAGAAGGTCCTCGGGCCCGGCAGCGATCCGCGGAAGCAGGCGGTGCCGCTCACGTGGGGCGACACCCACCACCCGGCCCTGTCGGAGACGAACGGCGAGTACGACGGCCGCTTCGTGTACATCAACGACCGCGCCAACGGCCGCCTCGGCGTCGTCGACCTCCGCGACTTCAAGACGAAGCAGATCCTGGACATCCCGAACATGGGCACGTCGCACGGGGGCGTGTTCACGACCCCGAACAGCGAGTACGTGCACCTTTCGAGCATGACCCCGACGCCGCAGACCGCCGACGGCTACGCGCCGCTCGAGCGGTACAAGGATCTCTACCGGGGGATCTCGACCTTCGTGAAGGTCGACCCCACGACCGGCAGGGGCGACCTCGCGAAGAGCTTCCAGATCGAGCTGCCGCCGTACACGCAGGATCTCGCGGACGCGGGGAAGAAGGCGTCCTTCGGCTTCGCGTTCATCAACTCGTACAACTCGGAGATGGCGGTCGGTACCGCCGACGGCGGCAAGCCGCTCGAGGTCGGCGCGTCGAAGAACGACTTCGACCTCATGCACATCATCGACTGGCAGAGGGCGGAGCAGGTCGCGGCCGCGGGCAAGACCGAGACGCGCAACGGCGTCCGCGTCATCACGCTCCGCACAGCGATCGACGAGGGGATCCTGTACTTCACGCCCGAGCCGCGCAGTCCGCACGGCGTGGACGTGAGCCCAGACGGCAACTACATCGTCGTGGGCGGCAAGCTCGACCCCCACGCGACGATCTACGACATCGCGCTCATCAAGAAGGCTATCGCCGAGAAGGCCTTCGCCGGCACGGACCCGTTCGGTGTCCCGATCCTCAAGTTCGACGCGGTCGTCGCCGGCCAGGTCGAGCTCGGCGCGGGCCCGCTGCACACCCAGTTCGACGGCAAGGGGAACGCATTCACGAGCCTCTTCCTCGACAGCGCGGTCGCGAAGTTCTCGCTCGGCCCGAAGGCCGGCATCGCGCAGGAGCGCGCGTTCAAGCTCCTCGAGAAGGTGTCGGTCCACTACAACATCGGCCACCTCGCCTCGAGCGAGGGCGACACGGTTGCGGCCGACGGCAAGTACCTCGTCGCGCTCAACAAGTGGTCCGTCGACCGGCACCCGCTCGTCGGCACGCTCAACCCGCAGAACTTCCAGCTCATCGACATCCAGAACGGCGCGATGAAGGTCATCAACGAGTCGCCGATCGGCTTCGGGGAGCCGCACTACGCGCAGATCGTGCGCATGGACCGGCTGAGCAAGGCCATCGAGGCGTACAGGCCCGGCTCCGACCCGCTCACCTTCCAGCCCTCGGCGGTCGCGACCGCCGTCGGCAAGGAGCGCGTCGAGCGGACCGGCACGACCGTGACCGTGTACATGACCGCGATGCGCAGCCACTTCACGCCGGACGTCATCCGCGTGAAGAAGGGCGACACGGTCCGCTTCCACATCACGAACATCGAGACCACGCGCGACGCGACGCACGGCTTCGCGGTGCCCGGCTACAACGTGAACGCCTCGCTCGACCCGGGCGAGGTCGTCACGATCGAGCTCACCGCGTCGAAGACGGGCGCCTTCGCCTTCTACTGCACCGAGTTCTGCTCCGCGCTCCACCTCGAGATGCAGGGCTGGCTCCTCGTCGAGCCGCAGTAAGAGAAAGGAACGGATACGCGTATGTTCATGCTCTTCGCGCTCCTCGGGGCGGCCACGATCGCGCTCGCCGCGGCGTGCGGCGGCGGTGGCGGAGGCACGGCCGCGGCACCCGGCCAGGAGCTCACGATCACGCTCAGCGACTTCAAGTACGACCCGCCGGGCTGGCAGATCAGCGCCGGCGTGGCGACGAAGGTCACCCTCGTCAACAAGGGCAGCGTCGAGCACGACTTCTCCATCGAGGTCGCGGGCTTCAAGCTGCTCGCACCGACCGCGCGGACCGTCTACAAGACCATGCCGGCGCTCCAGCCGGGCCAGTACGACGTGTTCTGCACCGTCGCCGGCCACAAGGAGCAGGGCATGAAGGGCATCCTCACGGTCAAGTGATGAGGGCCCGGCTCGAGCTCCTCTCGCGCTTCGCGCGGCCCGCGGCGGCGATCGCCGCCGCGGGCCTGCTCGCCTGGGCCGCGGATGCCCCGCTGTGGATCGCCAGGCTCGCGGCGCCCCAGTACCCGAAGGGACTCTGGCTCCGCGCTTACGGCGACGGCTTCGAAGGCGACATCACCGAGATCAACACGCTCAACCACTACGTCGGCATGCGGCCGCTCGACGAGACGATGATCCCCGAGCTCGCGCTCTACCCCCTCGCGCTCGGCGCGATCGCCGTCCTCGCGCTCGCCGGGCTGGCGCTCCGCGGCCGGTTCGGCGCGCTCGCGACGCTCGGCCTGTGGGCCGCCCCGGTCGTTGCGCTCGCGGACATCCAGCGCTGGCTCCACCGCTTCGGCCACGATCTCGACCCCGAGTCCGCGCTCCGGCTCGAGCCGTTCACGCCGCTCGTCCTCGGGCCGACGAAAGTGTGGAACTTCCGCATCGAGGCGTACCCCGGGCCCGCCCTCGTCGCGTTCGTCCTCATCGCGCTCGTCATCACGCTCGCGCGCCGCGCCCCGCACGCGACACCGCCGCCGCGCCTGGCCGTCGCCGCGAGTTCCGCCGCGCTCGCCCTCGTCCTCGGCGCGTGCGCGCCCGCGACGGCCCATGGCCACGGCACCGCCTCGCTCCATGCGCCGCACGCGGCCGGCGGTGCGCCGTGGCTCGCCGCGCCAGAGCTCGCGGGGGCAGCCTTCGACCTCGCGGGCGCGCTCGCGGCGGCCCGAGACGGGTCGGAGGTGCGGGTCCCCGCCGGAACGTATCGCGGGCACTTCACCATCGCGCGCGCCGTCGCGCTCGTCGCCGACGGGCACGTCGTGCTGGATGGCGGCGGCCGCGGGACGGTCCTCACGCTGGCGGCGCCCGGCGCCTCCGTGCGGGGCTTCCATGTGCGCGGGAGCGGCGGGCAGATCGAGGACGCCGCCGCCGTCGCCGTCCTCGCGGGACGCACCGCCGTCGAGCACGTCCTCGTCACCGACTCGTACACCGGGATCCTCGTCCGCGACAGCGACGGCGTCCGGATCGTGGGGAACCGCATCCTCGGCCCCCGCGGGCTCTCGGGCGACGCAGCGGATCCCGCCGCGCACGATCACGCGCCGACCGGCTCCGTCGGTGACGGCATCTCCGTGTGGGGCTCGCGCGGCCTGCTCGTGCGCGAGAACGAGATCGACGGCGTCCGCGACGGGATCTACCTCTCATATGCGTCCGAGGTCCTCGTCGACTCGAACAGCGTGACCGGGAGCCGGTACGCGATCCACGCGATGTTCGGCGAGGACCACACGATCTTCGGCAACACGATCACCGCGAACGCGTCGGGACTCGTGCTCATGTACGGGCGGCGCGTCGAGGCGTCGCGCAACGTCATCGCGGACCATCGGGCTGCCGCGACGGGGTACGGCGTGCTCCTGAAGGACGTCACCGAGCCGCGTCTGGTCGAGAACGTCGTGCGACACAACGTCATCGGGCTCAAGGCCGAGGGGGTCGAGCCGGGCGAGGCGCCCGCGAAGGCGCTCCGCAACGAGCTCTCGTACAACGCGGTCGGCGCGCAGCTCTTTCCCACGGCCGCGCTCGTGTTCGCGCAGAACGCGTTCGTAGACAACCTCCACCAGGTGGAGGTCCGCGGCGGGCGCTCGCGCGCCGAGTGGCGCGACCGCGGCGTCGGCAACTACTGGAGCGACCACCGCGGGTATGACCTCGACGGCGACACCGTGAGCGATGTCCCGCACGTCTCCGGGGCCGCGGCCCCGAGCGACCTTCGCGCGCTCACGGGCACGCTCGCGGGGCGTCTCTTCGAGCGCGCGGCCCGCGCGTGGTCGATCGGGAGCGGTCCGCGCGTGGTCGATCGCGTCCCCCTCGCCGCTCCGTCGGTGGCTTCGGTCGCGCCCGCCCGCGACGCGGGCGACGCCGCGCCGTGGCTCCTGCTCGCATCGCTCGGCGGCGCGGCGGCGGGAGTGCCGCTCGCCCTCTCGAGGAGGCGGCGGTGAGCGTCGTCGCGCGCGGGCTCACGAAGCGGTACGGCGCGCGCGTCGTCCTCGACGCGTGTGACCTCGAGGCGCCGGAGGGGAGCATCGTCCTCATCGCCGGATCCAACGGGAGCGGCAAGTCGACCCTCCTTCGCTGCCTCGCCGGCCTCGCGCGCTGCGAGGGCGAGGTGCGCATGCTCGGCGCCCCGCCTGGCCGCGCGCGCGGGGGCGAAGTGGCATACCTGCCGCAGTCGGTCGAGCTGCCGTGCGCCACGACGGTCCGCGAGATCCTCGATCTGTTCGGCGCCGACGAGCGCGACGCGCCCGCGGACTGGCTACCGCCCGCGACCGCGAGGATCGGCGGCCTCTCCGGCGGCGAGCTCCAGCGCGTCGCGATCCTCGCGACCCTGTCACCGCGCCCTCGCGTTGCGCTCCTCGACGAGCCGACGGCCGACCTCGACGGGCCGGCGCGCGCCTCGCTCTTCGCCTGGCTCGCGCGCCTTCGCGACGCGGGCACGACCGTGCTCGTCACCGCTCCCGCGCCGGATCGCGACGAGCTCGCCCGCGCCGCCGACCGCCGCGTCGACCTGGTCGGCGGCGGACGCTGCGTGCAGGCGGTCGCGTGATGGTCGCTGAACGCTACGCGCGGCTCGAGCTCCGCGTCGCGACACGCTCTCGCGCGCTGGCCGTCGCGATCCTCGTCGCCGCGCTCGGCGGGATCGTGGTCGCCGCGCTCGGCGCCGTGACGTTCCGGCAGCTCGGTCTCCGCGCGGTGACGCCGTCGGCGCTCGCGCTCCTCGATCTCCTCATGCTGGTCCCGACCCTCGTCGCGGTCGTGCTCGGAGCGACCTCGCTCGGGGCGCCGGGCGACGTGCCCCTCCGCGCGATGCTCCGGGCGCGCGGGGCGGCCGCCGGCGATCTCGCGCTCGCGAAGGTCATCGCGTCGTCGGCGGGCGCCGCGCTCGTCGCCGCCGCAGCCGCGGCCGGCGCCGCGGCCATCCTCTCCGGCTCCGCCCGCGCCGCGGACCTCGCGCCGTTCGCCGTCATCGTCGCGGCCGCGCTCTTCGCGTGCTGCGCGCTCGCGGCGACCGGCGTCGCCGTCGCGTCGCTCGCGGGCGATCGCGCGCAGGCGCTCCCCGCGGCCGTCGCCGCGTGGGCGGTGCTCGCGATCGGCGTTGACCTCGCCCTCCTCGCGCTCGCGCCGGCGCTCCGCGGCGGGGGCGCCGCGCTCCTCGCGGCAGCGGCGCTCGATCCCGTCGAGGCCGCGCGCCTCGCGGGCCTGCTCGCGCTCGGCGCGGACGCGCCGGTGCTCGGAGCGACCGGCACCATCCTCAGCGAGCGGCTCGGTGCCGGCCCCGCTCTCGCCGGGCTCCTCGCGCTGCCCCTCGTCTGGGCCGCCGTGATGACGTGGACCGCGGGACGGCTGCTCGGGCGGCGCGATGGCTAGCGTCCGGATCCGCGTCGAGGAGCGCGAGCATCACGTGGGGCCCGACCCGCGCCCGTCGCACTGTCCCGGCGGGCGCACCGTGCTCGCGTCGGCCGACGAGCGCGGGCGCACGATCGGCGAGGCGAGGGCGGCGATCTGCGGCTGCGAGGGGTCGACGGACGCGTGGATCGAGGCCGTGACGGTCGAGCCGGGATGGCGCGGCGCCGGCGTCGCGCGCCGGCTGGTCGCCGCGCTCCTGCGCGAGCTCGAGCGTCGGGGTGCCGCCGAGGTCTACACGCTCGTGCACCGCTCGGACGTCGCGCTCGCGCCGTTCTTCCGCGAGATCGGCTTCCGTGAGCGTCCCTATGCCTGCCTCGGGCTCGCGCTCCGTGAGCCCGGCGGCGGCCGCCCCGCTCGCTAGAAGAGCGGGACCGCGCGGGTGTCCCGCGCGGTCCCCCTTGGCGCGCTACTGGGGGCTAGCGGGCGATGTGGCGCTCGCCCTGGCCGAGGTAGAGCTGGCGCGGGCGCGCGATCTTCTGGTCGGGGTCGAGGAGCCCCTCCTCCCACTGCGCGAGCCAGCCGGGCGTGCGGCCGATCGCGAACAGCACCGGGAACATCTCGACCGGGAAGCCCATCGACTGGTAGATGAGGCCCGAGTAGAAGTCCACGTTCGGGTACAGCTTGTGGCTGACGAAGTAGTCGTCCTCGAGCGCGATCTTCTCGAGCTCGAGCGCGATGTCGAGGAGCGGGTTGCGGCCGGTGACCTCGAAGACCTGGTCCGCGACCCTCTTGATGAGCTTCGCGCGCGGGTCGTAGTTCTTGTACACGCGGTGCCCGAAGCCCATGAGGCGGAGCTCACCCTTCTTCACCCGCTCGATGTGCTCCGGGATCCGGTCGACCGAGCCGATGTCCTCGAGCATGCGGAGCACCTGCTCGTTCGCCCCGCCGTGGAGCGGGCCGTAGAGGGCGCCGATGCCGCCGGCGACCGCGGAGTAGGGGTCGGACCGCGCGCTGCCGATGACCCGCACCGTGCTCGTCGAGCAGTTCTGCTCGTGGTCGGCGTGGAGGATGAACAGCACCTCGAGCGCTCGCTCGAGGATGGGGTCCGGCTTGTACTTGAGCTCGGTGGTCTTCCACATCATGTTGAGGAAGTTGCCCGCGTACGACAGGTCGTTGTCCGGGTAGGCGTACGGCAGGCCCGTCGCGTGGCGGTACGCGAACGCGGCGATGGTGGGCATCTTCGCGATGAGGCGGATGATCTGCTTGCGCCGGGGAGCCTCGTCCGCGATGCGTTTCGCCTCCGGGTAGAAGGTCGAGAGCGCGGCGACGGTGCTCATGAGCATGCCCATCGGATGGGCGTCGTGGCGGAAGCCGTCGATGAACTTCTTGATGTTCTCGTGGATGAACGTGTGGTGGGTGACCTCGTCGGACCACTTCGCCTGCTCCGCCTGCGACGGAAGCTCGCCGTTCAGGAGGAGGTACGCGACCTCGAGGAAGGTGCACCTCTCCGCGAGCTCGTCGATGGGATACCCGCGGTAGCGGAGGATCCCCGCGTCGCCGTCGATGTACGTGACCGTGCTCTTGACGGCCGCGGTCGCCATGAACCCCGGGTCGTACGTGAGCAGGCCGACGATGTCGTCGGCGGTCGCCTTGATCTTGTTCAACTCGCTGGAGCGGATCGCTCCATCCGTGATCGGGAGGACGTACGTCTTGCCGGTGCGGTCGTCGCGGATGGTCAGCGTGTCGGCCTTCGCCTGGGCGCGCGGGTCGGTGGAGGGTGTGGTCATTGTCATGCCGAGCAGCATCACCGGTGCCTCTCGCCTGTGAGAGTGCCGCTAGGCCCTAGCGCCGGGGTAGTTCGTCCGTAGGCGCCCCCTACCCGGCGGTCCAGCCCCCGTCGACGTACACCTCGCTGCCCGTCATGAAGGACGCGCGGGGGCCGCATATGAACGCGATGACCTCGCCGATCTCCTCGGGCCGGCCCCAGCGGCCCATCGGCGTCCGGGAGACGATCTGGTCCTCCACGGGCGTGCCCTTCACCGGCGCGACGAGCGGCGTGTCGACGAAGCCCGGGTGCAGCGAGTTCACGCGGATGCCTTCCTTCGCGTAGCGGAGCGCCGCGTTGCGCGACATCACGCCGATCGAGCCCTTGGCGGCGTGGTAGGCGACCGACGCGCCGAAGCCGCCGACCTCCCCGAAGATCGACGACACGTTCACGACGCTGCCGCCTCCGGCCCTCCGCATCTCGGGCACGGCGTGCTTCATCCCGAGCCAGACCCCGGTCTCGTTCACGGCGATGACCCTGTCCCATCCCTCGCGCGTCTCTTTCTCGACGTCGGCGAACGCGCCGATCCCCGCGTTGTTCACGAGCACGTCGAGCCGGCCGTCCCTCGCCACCGTGTCCGCGACGACCCGCCTCCATGCGGCTTCGTCGGAGACGTCGAGCCGCGCGTAGCGGGCCTTCGGCCCGAGCCGCCTCGCGAGCGCTTCGCCGCGCGCGTCGTCGATGTCCGCGATGACCACGGAGGCTCCCTGCCCGAGGAGCGCGGCGACCGTCGCCGCGCCGATGCCGCTCGCGCCTCCGGTGACGATGGCGACCTTGCCGTCGAGCTCGCCCACGGCGCGTCCCTTTCTAGGTCCGGACGCCCGCCGGGACCCTGCGGTCCCGGCGGAACGTCCGTTGAGGGTGGGGAAGAGGGTTCGGGGTCAGTCCTCCTCGTCGAGCGCGAAGGCGACCTTGAGGTCGACGCGGTACTGCGCGACCTTGCCGTCCTTCACGCGGAGGGTCATGTGCTTCACGTCCGCGCCGGTCACATGACGGAGCGATGCCGAGGCTCGCGCGACCGCGGTCGCGATCGCGTCGTCGAAGCTCCGCTCCGACACGCCGACGATCTCGATCACCTTGATGACGCCCGCGGGCATCTCGTCGTCCGCGACGTCGGCCTTCCGATCCAGCAGCCTGTCGAGCATGGTCAGTCCCCCTTCCACGTGGGCACCACGAGCACGGAGCACGGCGCGCTCGTGAGCACCTTGCGAGCGACGCTCCCGAGCACGATCCGCTCGAGCCCGGTGCGGCCGCGCGTACCGATGACGATGAGATCCGCGCCGGCGATCCGTGCTTCCGTGAGGAGCTCGTCGGTCGGGTCGCCTTCGCGCGCGACCGGGAGGCTGTCGATCCCGGACGCGCGGAGCACATCGCTGCCGCGGCGAGCGATCGCCTGGTGCTCCTCGAGCGCCCGCGCGCGCTCCGAGGCGTGCGCCGCGCGGGCCGCGTCACGCATCGTCGGCGCGACGCCGATCGCGATGGGAGCGGTCACGTGCGCGACGCTCACGACCTCGACCGCGCCCGCCGCGAGGGCGGGGATACGCGCCAGGAGCGCGCGCGCCTCGGCGGCGTGGGGCGACCCGTCGTCCGCGAGGATCGTGGTCCC
>DASSSF010000112.1:0-7159 GCA_035708565.1 Candidatus Limnocylindria bacterium | reverse complement strand
CGTCGTCCTCATCCTCGCCGCCGCCTTCACGGCCCTCGTGCACTCGAGCGCGGCGACGATCGGGATCGCGCTCTCGCTCGCGCAGGCGGGTCTCATCCCGCTCGCCGGCGCCGTGCCGATCATCCTCGGCGCGAACGTCGGCACGGCGGCGACGGCATTCCTCGCGTCGGTCGGCGCGAACCCCGAGGCGCGCCGCGTGGCCGCGGCGCACGGCGGCTTCAAGATCGTCGGCGCCCTCTTGTTCCTGCCGTTCCTCCCGCAGTTCGGCTCGCTCGTGGCCACGACGGCGCCGGACGTGCCGCGGCAGATCGCGAACGCGCACACGATCTTCAACGTGTTCCTGGCGCTCCTCTTCATCCCCTTCATCGACCCCGCGGCGCGCGCGCTGCACCGCCTCCTGCCCGACACCGCCCGGAGCGAGCTCGGCGCGATCTACCTCGACGCGCGGACGCTCGACACGCCGGCGGTCGCGCTCGGCCAGGCGCTGCGCGAGGTCCTCCGCATGGGCGACGTCGTGGTGAGCTCGCTCCGCGACACGCTGCGCGTCTTCGAGCGCAACGACGGGGAGCTGCTCCGACAGATCGTGACGCGCGACGACCAGATAGACCGGCTCGAGGAGGACATCAAGCAGTTCCTCATCCGGCTCGGCCGCGAGAACCTCACCGTCGAGCAGTCGGACCGCGAGACCGCGCTCCTCTTCGTCATCGTGAACCTCGAGGAGATCGGCGACGTCATCGAGAAGGACCTCCTCGAGCTCGCGGAGAAGAAGATCCGCGGCCAGCACCGCTTCAGCGAGCAGGGATGGGCCGAGATCCGCGACCTCCACGCCATGGTCCTCGAGAACGTCGAGCTCGCGATCTCCGCGCTCGCGACGGGCGACCGCACGATCGCCGAGAAGGTCATCCGCCACAAGGGCGTCGTGAACGCGCTCGAGCGGCAGCTGCGGCAGACGCACATGTCGCGCCTCCACGACGGGCTGCGGGAGTCGATCGACACCTCGAGCATCCACCTCGACGTCCTCGGCGCGCTGAAGCGCGTGAACTCGCTCGCCGCCGGGGTCGGCTACGCGGTGCTCGGGCAGCACCTCGCGACCACGAAGCAGGGCGCGTAGGTGGGGATCTCGCCGTTCCTCACCGTGCGCGGCGCGGCGAGGGCCGCGGACTTCTACCGCCGCGCGTTCGGCGCGACGGAACGGTCGCGCCTCACGACGCCGTCCGGACAGCACGTCATCGTCATGGAGCTCGCCGGCGCAGAGCTCGGCGTCGTCGACGAGGACCCGCGGGCGTTCAACCTGAGCCCCGAGGCGCTCGGCGGCACGAGCGTGCGCCTGAGCCTCGTCGTGGACGACCCCGACGCCTGGGCCGCGCGCGCGGTCGAGGCGGGAGCCACCGTGGTCTTCCCCGTCGCGGACCAGCCGTACGGCATGCGGCAGGGCCGCGTCCAGGATCCGTTCGGCCACCTCTGGCTCATCGGGAAGGACATCTAGCCGGATGGCGACCGCGCACGTCGGGACGTCGGGCTGGGCGTACACGACGTGGAAGCCCAAGTTCTATCCGGCCGAGACGAAGACGAAGGACCTGCTCCGCCACTACGCGACGAAGCTCGCGACGGTGGAGGTGAACTACACCTTCAATCACCTGCCGACGGCGAGGTCGATCGCCGAGTGGCAGGCCGCCACGCCCGAGGACTTCCTCTTCGCGCTCAAAGCGTCGCAGTTCATCACGCACGTCGACCAGCTGCGCCATCCGGCCGACACGCTCCCGCGCTTCCTCGACGCCGCCGCACCGCTCGGCGCGCGGCTCGGCCCGGTGCTCTTCCAGACGCCGCCGTGGCTCAAGCGGAACGACGACCTCCTCGCGGGATTCGTCGCGTCGCTGCCCGACGGGCAGCGCTTCGCGCTCGAGGTGCGCGACGCCTCGTGGTACGTACCGGAGACGTACGAGATCCTCGCGTCGCGCGGCGTCGCGCTCGTGCACGCCGAGGGCGAGCGCACGCCCTCCCCGCTCGAGTCGCTCGGCGCGACCGCCGGCTTCTCGTACGTCCGCCTCCGCGACCGGAACGGCTACCCGGACGACGCGGTGGACCGCTGGGCGGCGCGGGCGAGGCAGCTGCTCGAGGGCGGGAGGGACGTCTACGCGTACTTCCGCCACGACGACGACGGCGCTAACGGGCTCTCCGCCCTTCACCTGAAGCAGGCCCTCGCGTGACCCGCGCGAGCCCGCTGGACGCGCTCGTCGGGACGTGGACCGTCGATGCCGTGGACCCCGGACACCCGACCCGGACGGTCCGCGGGCGCGCGCGGTTCGAATGGCTCGACGGCCGCGAGTTCCTCATCATGCGGACGACGGCGAGACCGCCCTTCCCGGGCACCGTCGCGATCATCGGCCGCGAGAGGGGCCGCTTCGCGATGCATTACTTCGACTCGCGCGGTGTCGCGCGCGTCTACCGGATGACGCTCGCTCGCGGCGTGTGGACCCTGTGGCGCGACGACCCCGACTTCGCGCAGCGGTTCAAAGGGCGCTTCCGCGACCGCGGCCGTCGCATCGACGGCGCGTGGGAGCTGAAGGCGGGTCGCAGCTGGAAGCCCGACTTCCCCATGACGTACCGGAGACGTCGCGCAGACAGCCCGCCAGGCGGCCGCGTTCCCGGCCGGAGTAGTCTCCCCCGATCCACACAGGGGAGGCAAAAGGATCGATGACCCATCGGGTACGCGCGTCGTTCGCCATCCTCGCCGTGCTCGCGCTCGTCATCGGCGGCTGCGCCACCACCGGCACGCCGAGCGGCGGCGGCGGTGGCGACCAGCAGGCGGCGGGCAAGCCGTTCGTGTTCGCCTCGACGCAGTTCACGCCGGTCGAGGAGCAGGAGCGGATGCGCCAGAAGATCCTCGCCGGGTTCACCGGCGCGCAGGTCGACTTCGTCACCGAGGCCGAGAACGCGTCGATCGACCGCGTGACCGCCGAGGCCAAGGCCGGCGGCCAGGGACAGATCGGCCTCATCGGCTACGAGAACGGCCAGTTCGGGGCGCTCGCGAGGGCGGGCTATCTGTCGGACATCTCGAAGGTGCTCGACAAGCACAAGGACAAGAAGATCCCGGCCGACATGATCGAGCTCGGCAAGCTCGGCACGAGCGAGCAGCTCTACGTGCCGTGGATGCAGGCGACGTACTTCATGGCGATCAACAAGAAGGCGCTCCAGTACCTGCCGTCCGGCGCCGACGTGAACGCGCTCACGTACGACCAGCTCATCGCCTGGGGCAAGAACATCCAGGACAAGACCGGCAAGAAGATGATCGGCCTGCCGGCGGGCACGAACTCGCTGCTCCACCGGCTCCTGCAGGGCTTCCTCTACCCGTCGTACACGGGCGGCCTCGTGACCACGTACAAGAGCGCCGACGCCGTGACGATGTGGGGGAAGATCAAGGACCTCTGGGCCGTGACGAACCCGCAGTCCACGACCTACGCGTTCATGCAGGAGCCGCTCCAGTCCGAGGAGGTCTGGATCGGCTTCGATCACGTCGCGCGTCTCATCAACGTGCTCAAGGCGAAGCCCGACGACTTCGTCGCCGTGCCCGCGCCCGCCGGCCCCAAGGGCCGCTACTACATGAGCGTGGTCATCGGCCTCTCGATCCCCAAGACCACGCCGAACCGAGCCGGCGCGGAGGCGCTCATCGACTACCTGCTCAAGCCCGAGACGCAGATCACGACGCTCCGCGAGAACTCGTTCTTCCCCGTGATCGACGTGAAGCTGCCGACCGACCTCAACAAGGGCCTCCAGCTCGAGGCCGACGCCGTCATCAAGCAGTCCGCCGCGAAGGACGCGAAGGTCGTGCCGCTCCCGGTCGGCCTCGGCGCCAAGGGCGGCGACTTCAACAAGGCGATCGTCGACACGTTCCAGCGCATCGTCATCAAGGGCGAGAACGTCCAGACGGTGCTCAACGAGCAGGCCGCGCTCCTCCAGAAGGCCGTGACCGACGCGAACGCCCCGTGCTGGGGCCCTGACGGGAAGTCCACCGGTCCTTGTCAGGTGAAGTAGCGCTCCAGCGGACCCCGCGGATCCCGGCGTGGAAGGCGCGGTCGGAGGCTCTGCTTCCGATCGCGCTCCTCCTGCCGTCCATCGGCTTCCTCGCGCTCCTGATCCTCCTGCCGATGGTCCAGGCGCTCTTCCTCGCGGTCGCCGCGGACGCCGGCGGCCTGACGACCGAGCACTTCGAGCGCATGACCGGCGACGTCGCCTTCAGCGACGCCTGGCGGAACACGCTCCTCCTGCTGATCCTCATCGTGCCGCTCCAGATCGCGCTCGCCCTCGTCATGGCGCTCCTCGTGCACTCGCGCATCCGCGGCCACGCGTGGTTCCTCTACGTCTACGCGATCCCGCTCGCGATCTCCGACCTCGCCGCGGGGATCCTCTGGCTCGCCGTGTTCACCGAGCGCGGCTACCTGAACAGCGCGCTCCAGGGCGTGGGCGCGATCGACCAGCCGATCACGTACCTCGCGTACACGGACTTCGCGACCGTCCTGACGACGATCGTGATCGCCGAATCGTGGCGCGCCACCGCCATCGTGCTGATCATCCTCATCGCGGGGCTCCAGCTCATCCCGCGCGACTACTTCGAGGCCGCCGACCTGTTCGGCGCGACGCGGCTGCGGCGCACGATCCACGTGGTCCTGCCGCTCCTCCGGCCGAGCCTCCAGTCGGCGCTCATCATCCGCACGATCTTCGCCTTCCAGACGTTCGCCGTGGTGTTCGCGCTCGCCGGCCGGAACATGCCGGTCCTCATGGGCGAGGCCTACAACTGGTACAGCCTCAACCGGAACCCGAACGTGGCCGCCGCGTACGCCGTCCTCCTCCTCGGCCTCACGCTCGCGGCGACGTTCGTGTACCTGCGCGTGCTCAACGTGCAGCAGGCGGAGCGCACGCGATGACCGCCGTCCCGTCGCCGCGGCAGGGCGGGCGCGTCGGGGGCCAGGCGCTCGACCGCGCGCTCGTCTACGGCGTCGCGATCCTCTTCGCCCTCTGGGTCCTCGTGCCCTTCTATCTCATCGCGCTCGCGGCGTTCACGCCGCGCGAGACGATCTTCGAGTACCCGAAGTCGTTCCTCCCCACGGACCTCACGACCGAGACGATGCGGTTCTTCGTGCAGTCGCGCGGCGTCATCCCGTCGGTGATCAACAGCGTCGCCGTCGCGGTGATGACCATCGTGCTCGGGCTCGCGCTCGGCGCCCCCGCCGGCTACGCGCTCGCGCGCTTCCGCTTCCGCGGCCGGGAGGGGTTCTCGCTCGTCGTCCTCGCGACGAAGATGTTCCCGATCGCGATCCTCTCGATCCCGCTCGCGGTCACCTTCCTGCGCCTCGGCCTCTACGACAACCTCATCGGGGTCGCGCTCGTGCACACCGCCATGGCGCTGCCGTTCATCATCCTCGTGACGAGCGGCGTCTTCGTGTCGGTGTCGCAGGAGCTCGAGGAGGCCGCGCAGACGCTCGGCTGCTCGCGCTGGGGCGCGTTCGTCCGCGTCGCGCTCCCGCTCGCGCTGCCCGGCCTCGCGGCCGCGGCGATCTTCACGTTCGTCATCTCGTGGAACGAGGTCTTCGCGTCCACGATCCTCACGCTGCGCAACCGCACGCTGCCGGCGCAGGTGCTGACGACGCTCTCGGACTCGCCGCTCTACTACAAGTTCGCGGGCGGGTTCTTCATGGTCGTCCCGGCGATCGTCTTCATCTTCTTCATGCGCCGCTACCTCTTGAACCTATGGGGAGGGAAGTAGATGGCCGCGATCACGATCGAGGGTGTCAGCAAGACCTTCGGGAAGGCGGCCGCGCTCAAGGACGTCTCGCTCGAGGTCCGCGACGGGGAGTTCATGGTCCTGCTCGGTCCGTCCGGCTGCGGGAAGACGACGCTCCTCCGGTCGGTCGCCGGCCTCGAGCGCCTCGACCGGGGACGCGTGCGCATCGGCGACCGCGACGTGACGGACCTCCCGCCGCGCGACCGGAACATCGCGATGGTGTTCCAGTCGTACGCGGTGTTCCCGCACATGACCGTCGAGCAGAACATCGGCTTCGGCCTCCGCATGAAGAAGCGGCCGAAGGAGGAGATCGCGAGGCGCGTGCGGGAGGGCGCCGAGCTCCTTGCGCTCGTGCCGTTCCTCGACCGCTACCCGGCGCAGCTCTCCGGAGGGCAGCGGCAGCGGGTCGCCGTCTCGCGCGCGCTCGTCATGGACGCGCCCGTGCTGCTCATGGACGAGCCGCTCTCGAACCTCGACGCGCTCCTCCGCCTCCAGGCGCGCGCGGACCTCAAGCGCCTCCACACCGAGGTGAAGCGGACGACCGTGTACGTCACGCACGACCAGGTCGAGGCGATGAGCATGGGCGACCGCATCGCCGTCATGCGCGAGGGGGAGATCGTTCAGGTCGACACGCCGATGCGGATCTACGACCGCCCGGCGAACCAGTTCGTGGGCTCGTTCATCGGCTCGCCGCCGATGAACTTCCTCGAGGGGCGCTTCGAGGGCGGCCGCTTCGCCGGCGAGGGCTTCGCGCTCGAGGTCGCGCCGCCCGCGGGGGCCGACGGCCGGACGCTGCTCATGGGCGTGCGCGCCGAGCATCTCGCGCTCGGGCGCGGCGCGATCCCCGCGCGCGTGGTGGTGGTCGAGCCGCTCGGCTCGCACACGCTCCTCACCGCGCTCGTCGGCAAGACGCCCGTGAAGGTGCAGGTGCCCGTCGACACCGAGGTCCGCGCCGACCAGGAGGTGCGCCTCGAGGCGCCGCCGTCGCTCGTCCGCTGGATGGACGCCGAGAGCGGCGCCGCCCTCTCATAGCGCTCGATCCCGCGCGTCCGTACAAGCCGCTCGACGTCGGCAACGGCATCGTCGCGGGGTCCGTCGGTGCCGACGGCCGCATCCTCGAGGTCGGGATCGCGCGCGCCGCGCAGGGGCGCGTCGTCGTCACGTGCGCCGCCCCGTTCGACGAGGCCGCGCGGCGCGACCAGGCCGCGGTGCGCCGCTACCGCGCGGCGCTCGCGTCGCGCGATCGCCCGGGCTTCGGCTTCTCGCTCCCGGGCGACGCGGAGCTCGCGCTCGGGCGCCTGCCGCGCTTCCGCTCGGGCGGCGCCGAGCTGATCGTCCTCGCCCCCCGTGGCCGGCGCGGGATCGTCCAGCTCGCGCGCG
>DASSSF010000111.1:0-14354 GCA_035708565.1 Candidatus Limnocylindria bacterium | reverse complement strand
GCTGCCAACGGCGGCCGCGAGCTCCGCCACCGCCGCCGGCTCGAGGTCCACGCCCCGGAGCGCGGCCCGCGCGACGATCCAGCGCGGCATCTCCGGCGGCAGGAGACGCGCGATCCGCTCGATCGTCCCGCCCGCCGCCTCGACGGCGCCGGCGAGGTCCGTGGGGCCGGCCTCGGCCCGCGCGCGGCCCCGTGCCCGGCGCGCCGGGGCGACGCGCTCGGCCGTGAGCATCACGAGCGACGCGTCCTCGGGGAACTCCGCGATGAGCCCGCCGTCCGCGAGCGCCTCGGCGTGCTCCACGACGACGACGCGCGGCTCGTCGACCGCCGCGAACAGCCCTTGCGAGCGGCCGCTCATGAGGATCGCGGCGGACGCGTCGGCACGCGCGTCGTGCCGCGTCACGCCGAGCGGCGTGCCGAGGTCCGGCGAAGGCCACCGCTCGACGCCGGCCGTCGCCGTCGGCCGCCCGGCGGCGAGCGCGTGCACGAGCTCAGCGAGCCGGAGGCGCCCGCGGTACGGATCCTCCCCGATCAGGAGGAAGAGCGCCCGTCCGGCCTCGGACGGTGAGCTGCGTGCCATCGAGCGCGACCTCCACGGTGCCGTCGCGGTCGGTCCGGTACGTCGGGATCCGCCCGAGCGCCGCGAGCGTGGCGGGCGCCGGATGGCCGTAGCGGTTCGACGCGCCGACCGAGAGTAGGGCCACGCGGGGGCGCACGGCCTCGACGAGCGCCTGGGCGTGCGGCGTCGCCGCGCCGTGATGCGGCGGGACGTAGATCGCGGCCCGGAGACGCGCGGGCTCGAGCAGGAGGTCCGCGAGCGCCGCGTCGGTCGCGTCGCCCGTGAAGAGCGCGCTGAAAGCGCCGCGCGTCACGCGCAGCACGAGGCAGCGCAGCTCCACGCGGGGGTCGTCGTTCGGCGCGAGCACCTCGAGCGTCGCGTCCCCGAGCCGGAGGCGATCGCCGGCACCGAGCGAGCGGACGGGCACGCCCGCCGCGGCCGCCGCCGCGCGCCAGCGCTCCGTTAGGGAGCCGCCTTCCATGCCGCGCGGCTCGATCGCGAGCCCGACGTCGTACCGGCCGAAGACGTCGACGAGCCCCGCGCCGTGGTCGAGGTGCGCGTGCGTGAGCACGACGGCGTCGATCCGCCGGCGCCACGGCGGGAACGCCGCGCCGAGGCGGTTGACGAGCCGCTTCGGCTCGGGGCCGCCGTCGATGAGCACGACGGCGTCGCCGAGCTCGAGGAGGTACGCGTCGCCCTGGCCGACGTCGAGGGCGCGGAGCCGAGCGTCGGGCGTGTCGAGGACGAAGGCCGCTCCGAGGACGAGCGGCACGGCCATGGCGGCGGCGAGCGCTTGGCGCGGCGGCCGCGGGAGCCGCGGGAGCCGCGGCACCGGGCGCGCGCGCAGGCGCCCGGCGAGGTCCCGAAAGGCCGGCACGTCCCACCGTCGCCGCACGAGCAGCGCGGCGAGACCGACGAGGGCGCACGCGACCGACGTGCCGAGCGCACCGCGCGGGATCTCGACGGCGGCGAGCGGAATGGCCGCGGCGGATCCGACCACCGCGCCGAGCGCGGCCGCGAGCGCCCACGTCGCGAGCGCGAGCGGGCGCGCCGCGTCGAGGTCGACCGCTCCGACGACGCTGGCGCCGGCCGCGAAGAGCAGGAGCGGCGCGAAGATCGGCACGGCCACGAGGTTCGCGAGCGGCGCGACGAGCGAGACGCGGCCGAAGGCCGCGGCCACGAGAGGGACCGTGAGCGCGCTCGCGGCGAGCGTGGTCGCGAGGCCCTCGGCGATCGGTCCCGGGAGCCCGGCGAAGCGCCGCGCGAGCGGCGGCTGGAATGCGATGAGCCCCGCGGTCGCGGTGACGCTCAGCTGGAACGAGAGCGAGCCGAGGATCGACGGATCGAGCGCGACCATGAGCGCGACGGCTCCGGCGAGCGCGTTCGCGCTCATCGGCGTGCGGCCGATGCCGAGCGCTACCGCGGCGACGCTCGCCATGACCGCGGCCCGGAGGACGCTCGGCTGCGGTCCGACGAGCGCCGCGTACGTCGCGACGGACGCGAGCGCCGCGGCCGCGACGACCGCCGGACGCGCCCGGCGCTTCAGGACGGACGCGACCGAGCCCGCGGCGAGCGTCATGTTGAAGCCGGAGATCGCGAGGAGGTGCGCGGTGCCGGTGCGCGCGAACGCGTCGGCGAGCTCGCGCGGGATCCCGCTCCGCTCGCCGAGCAGCATCGCGATCGCGAGCTCGGACTCCGGCGCGGGAACGAGCGCAGCGAGCGAGCGCACGAGCTCCGCGCGCGCGGGGCCGAGCACGTCGTCCACGCCCGGCGGCGCGAGCGCGTGGCGCGCGGCCGTGACGGCGGCCGCGACGGCCGCCGCGGTCCACGCGAGCCTCCGGCGGCGGCCGAGAGCGATGCCGGCGAGCGCGACCGCGACGAGCGCCGCGGCCGCGCCGGCGAGCGGCACCAGCGCCGCGGCGCAGGCCGCGATCGCCGCCGGCAGGAGCGGGATGCGGGTCGCCGCGCTCATCGGACGAACACGAGATCGCGCACGTCGGCGAACGCGCGGCCGCTCAGGATCCCCCGCGTCTGGAGCTCCTCGACCTTCGCGAACGGCCGCTGCTCGCGCGAGCGGACGATGCGCGCCGCGATCCCCGGCCCGACGCCGGGGAGCGACTCCAGCTCGCGCGCGGACGCGCGGTTCAGGTCGACGCGGTCGTCGGCCGGCGCGCCCGCGGTGCGGGCCGGCGGGATCTCGCCGGGACGCGGCACGTAGATCCGGTCGCCGTCCCGGAGAGGCGCCGCCTTGTTGAGGGCGTACAGGTCCGCGTCTCCGGTCATGCCGCCCGCGGCGAGGAGCGCGTCGAGGACGCGCGCGCCCGGCGCGAGCCTCACGACACCGGGACGCGCGACCGCGCCCACGACGTCGACGACGATCTGCGGAACGGCCGTCGCCGGCGCCTCGGTCGGCGCGAGGTCGATGGCCGCCGCGGGCGCGGCGGGCCGCGGGAGGAGCGTGAGGGCGGCGCCGGCCGCGAGCAGCACGACCGCGGCGGTGAGGGCGATCCGTGGCACCCGTCGATCTTCGGCGCGTCAGGCGCGTCTTGTCCCGTCGCCATTTGTGGTGACACGCGGTCGCCTCTTTCGGCGACGACGGCGTACGCGGCGCCCGGCTAGTTCGTCCGGAGCTGCCCCGGTGCCGGCATCTGCGAGATCGAGAGCGGCAGGCTGACGGCCGTCCGTCCATCGACGTCGAGGTCGAAGCGATGTGCGCCATAGGCGGAGAACGCGACGCTGTTGAGCTCGACGATCACGTTCACGTCCTGCCCGGCCGTCGCGCGCACCTCGATGCGCGGCGGCTCGGCCATCGCCGCGCCGCCGTCCGGACCCCGGAGCCGCACCTCGACGGCGTGCCCGCCGGTGTCGAGGCCGAGGATCGCGACGAGGTACATGCGCGGGTGCTGCGCGGGGAGCCCCATCACGCTGATGTTCCGGAACACGCCGAGCACGCTGACCTTCCCGTCCTGCCCGACGATCGCGTGGTCGCAGAGCACCGCGAGGCGGACCTCGGGCGCGCTCACGCGCCCGTCACGAAGTTCACGAGGCGGTCGGGCACGAACCTGACGTCGACGACAGGCTTCCCTTCGACGTACGCGCGGACCTTCTCGCTGGCGCGCGCGGCCTTCTCCGCGTCGCCGGCGGAGATCCCGGCCGGGACCTGGAGACGGTCGCGCACCTTGCCGTCGACCTGAACGACCAGCGTGATCTCCTTCGCCTTCGCCTTCGCGGCGTCGTAGGCCGGCCACGCCTCGAGGTGGATGGAGCGCGTCGCGCCGCGGCGCTGCCACAGCTCCTCACTTATGTGCGGCGCGAGCGGGGCGAGCATGAGGAGCAGCGCCCGCACGCCGTCCTCGCGGCTCGGCCCGCTCGAGTGATAGAGCGCGCGCGTCAGCTCCATCAACGCGGCGACCGCCGTGTTGAAGTGGTATGCGCCGACGTCCTCGGTGACCTTGCCGATCGTCCGCTGCACGAGCGCGTCGAGGTCGGCGTCGCGAGGGCCATCGGCCGCCTTCGTCAGCGCAACGTCCCAGACGCGGTGCAGGAACCGGTAGACGCCTTCGATGCCGGCGTCATCCCAGTCGGCGCCTTCGGTCCACGGGCCCATGAACATCACGAACAGGCGCAGCGTGTCCGCGCCGTACTTCGTCACATACTCGTCCGGACCGAGCACGTTGCCGCGCGACTTCGACATCTTGCGCTGCTTGAACACGATCATCCCCTGGTTCCGGAGGCGCCTGAATGGCTCGCGGAACCAGAGGTAGCCCATGTCCGCGAGAGCCTTAGCGATGAAGCGCGCGTACAGCAGGTGCAGCACCGCATGCTCGATCCCACCCGTGTATTGATCGACAGGTAGCCACTTGCGGGCTGCCGCCTCGTTCATGAACGCCTTCTCGTACTGCGCGTCCGGGTAGCGGTACATGTACCAGGCGGAGTCGACGAACGTGTCCATCGTGTCGGGATCGCGCTCCGCCGGCCCGCCGCACTTCGGGCAGGTCGTCTCGACGAAGTCGCGCTTCTTCGTGAGCGGTGACGCGCCCCCCGGAGTGAACTCCACGTCATAGGGGAGCTCGACCGGGAGCTGGTCCTCCGGGACAGGGACCATACCGTCCTTCGGGCAGTAGACGATCGGGATCGGCGTGCCCCAATACCGCTGCCGCGAGATCAGCCAGTCGCGCAGCCGATAGGTGACCGACGGCTCGCCGATGCCGCGCGCCTTCGCGTCATCGACGATCGCACGCTTCGCCTCTTCGTTCGGGACGCCGCCGAAGCGGCCGCTCCGGACGAGCGTGCCCGGACCGATGTAGGCCTCCGACAGCGGGCCGTGCTCCGTGCCGTCGGGCGACACGACCTCGCGGATCTCGAGCCCGTGCCGCTTCGCGAAGTCGAAGTCGCGCTCGTCGTGGGCGGGGACGCCCATGATCGCGCCGGTGCCGTACGTCGCGAGAACGTAGTCCGCGACCCAGATGGGCACTCGCTCGCCGGTGAACGCGTTCACGGCGAACGCGCCGATGTCGACGCCAATGCGTTCGCGCTCGGTCGACGCCCGCTCGATCTCGGTCGCCGCGCGCGCGCGCGCGACGTACGCCTCGACGGCCCTCTTCTTCGCGGGCGCGGTCAGCTCGGCGACGAGCGGGTGCTCGGGCGCGAGCACCATGAACGTCGCACCGAAGATCGTGTCCGGCCGTGTCGTGAAGAAGTCGATGCGCGTCCCGGGCCGATCGGCCACGTCGAACGAGAGGCGCGCGCCCTCCGACCGGCCGATCCAGTTCGTCTGCATCACGCGGACGCGCTCGGGCCAGTCGATGCCTTCGAACCCGAGCAGCTCGTCCGCGTATTCGGTGATCCTGAAGAACCACTGCGTGAGGTCCTTCTTCGTCACCGGCGTGTCGCAGCGCTCGCACAGGCCGTTGATGACCTGTTCGTTCGCGAGCGCGGTCTGGTCCTTAGGACACCAGTTGACCGGGGCGGTCGCGCGGTACGCGAGACCCTTCTCGTACAGCTTCAGGAACAGCCACTGGTTCCACTTGTAGTAGTCGGGGTGGCAGGTCACGACCTCACGCCGCCAGTCGATCATCGTGCCCATCTCGCGGAACTGGCGGCGCATGCCGGCCATGTTCGCCTCGGTGCTGTCGGAGGGATGGACGCCCGTCTTGATCGCGGCATTCTCGGCATTGAGGCCGAACGCATCGAAGCCCATCGGGAACAGCACGTTGTGCCCGCGCATGCGCGTGAAGCGCGCCGCGGCGTCGGACGGCGCCATCGCATACCAGTGGCCGACGTGCAGCACGCCGGACGGGTACGGATACATCGTCACGAAGTAGAAGTTCGGGTGATCGGGGTCGTCGTCAGGCGTCGCGTAGAGGCCGTCGCGGTCCCATCGCTCGCGCCACTTCCGCTCGATCGCGGCCGGCGAGTAGCGCTCGATGCGCGGCTTCTCTTTCGTCACCACGGCGGCACCTCCCGGAACGAATTCGACCCTTCCACCCACTGGGGACGGAAGGGCCTTCCGCGGTACCACCCCGGTTGAGAGCCCGGTGGAGCTGGTGGGATTCGAACCCACGACCCCCTGCATGCCATGCAGATGCGCTCCCACTGCGCCACAGCCCCGACGCTCTCCGCTCGAGCACGGTGGTAACGGGGCGTGACCCCGGCGCGGGCTAGTCGGCGTTCGCCCGCGCGGCTCCCGGACGAGTTCCGCCTTCCCGCGCGCCGGCCTCGCACCTCTTGCCGGCTCGCTTCACGCGGGGATGGACGTACTGCTCCCGTTCGCGGCCTTTGGAGAACTCAAGTATAGGGGCGCGCGCGTCAGGTCCGGACGTACGCGTCCTCGCGCCGCATCGCGACCGACTGCAAGATCCCGAGCGCGGCGCAGGTCGAGATGAGCGACGACCCGCCCTGCGAGATGAAGGGGAGCGGGATGCCGGTGACCGGCATCAGCGAGATCGCCATGCCCACGTTCACGGCGATCTGGAACCCGATCATCGCGACCACGCCCCCCGCGAGCAGGCCGCCGAAGGCGTCGCGCGCTCTCGCCGCGATCCGCAGGGCCGACAGGAGGAGGATCGCGTAGAGGGCGAAGAGGATGAGCGCACCGACGTAGCCGAGGTCCTCCGCGAGCCCCGCGAAGATGAAGTCCGACTCCGCGATCGGCAGGTATCCGAGCGGCGACTGCGTTCCCGCCGTGAGGCCCTTGCCCGTGAGCTGGCCCGAGCCGACCGCGATGAGCGACTGGATGATGTTCCATCCGGCCCCCTGCGGGTCGGCGTACGGGTCGAGGAACACGGTGAGGCGCGCGCGCTGGTAGTCCTTGAGCACGCCCCACGCGACCGGCAGCGCGGCCACGCTGGCGGCGACGAGCGCCGTCAGCTGCCAGGGTCGCGCGCCCGCGAGGAACGCCATCCCGAAGAAGATCGCGACGAAGACGAGGCTCGTGCCGAGGTCTGGCTGGCGGAACACGAGCCCGGCCGCTGGTGCGAGGATCGCGAGCGCGCCGCCGATGACGAGCGGCGAGCCCATGCGACCGGCGCGGTCGGCGAACCACTTCGCGAGCACGATGATCATGAGGACCTTCGCGAACTCGCTCGGCTGGAACTTGAAGCCCGCGAGCTGCACCCAGCGGGTCGCGCCGAGCGTGGTCGTGCCGATGACGAGGACGACGGCGAGGACGCCGAGCGCGACGAGGTACAGCACCGGCGCGAACGTGCCGAGCCACGCGTAGTCGACGAACGCCGCGACGCACATGACGGCGATGCCGATGAGCGCGTAGAGGAACGCGCGCGACATCGGCTGGATGATGTCGCCGCTGAACGCGCGGTCCTCGATCGTGACGGAGTACGTCATCACGATCCCGTAGGCGATGAGCAGGAGCGTCGAGATGAGGAGATAGGGATCGAGGTGCTCGATCCGCCGGACGCGCGGCCGGTCGTGCAGCGGCGACGCGGTCCGCGAGAAGGCGATCGTCCCTGCGGCCATCGCTAGCGCAGCCCCGCGTACCGCTCGTAGATCGCCTGGCTCGTCGTGACCGCGGGGCTGATGCACGACGCGCACGCGCCCTTGCTCGAGTTGAACGTGAAGACGATCATCGCGATGTCGCTGTCCGTGCCGGTCTCGTCCCCCTTCGGCACCCAGGAAACGAACCAGTTGTGGAATCCGAGGAGGTTGCGGCCGGCGCTGTCGCGCCCGCTCGCCTGGCCGAACTCGGCGGTCCCGGTCTTCCCGGCGACCGGCAGCTTCGCGTTCGGCATGAACGCCATGCCGCTCGTCACGACCTTGCGCGCGCCCTCGCGGATCGCCGAGAGGTGGTCGGGCGCGATGGGCAGCTCGCGGCGCACCTCCGGCTTCACCGTGACCGCGGCCGTGCCGTCCGGGGCGCGGACCTCCTTGAGCAGGTGGGGCCGCAGGAGCGACCCGCCGTTCTGCACGGCGGCGTAGGCGGTGAGGAGCTGGAGCGGCGTCACGGTCACGAAGCCCTGCCCGATCGAGGCGTGGTACGTGTTCCCGAGCGTCCACTCCTCCTTGAGCGTCTTCCTCTTCCACTCGGGGTCCGGCAGGTTGCCTACCTCCTCGCCGGGCAGGTCGATCCCCGAGGGCTCGCCGAACCCGAGCGCCCGCGCGTACTTCGTGAGCGCCTCCGGCCCGACACCCCCCTGGCCCGTGTACGGATTGCCGCCGCCGAGCGTGTAGAAGTAGATGTCGCTCGAGTACGCGAATCCGTTCACGAAGTCGACGCTGCCGTGCGCGCGCCAGTCGAAGAAGTTGAACCCGTTCACCGTGAGCACGCTGCTCGTGACGTTCACGACCGTCCGCCGCGTCGCCGTTCCCTCCGACAGCGCGGCGAGGCCCGTCACCATCTTGTACGTCGAGCCAGGCGGGTAGATCTCCCCGATCGCCTTGTTCACGAGCGGCCGGCGGTCGTCCGAGTTGAGCGCGTTCATCTCCTCCGGCTTGATCCCGCGGATGAACATGTTGTTGTCGTATCCGGGCACCGTGACCATCGCGAGGATCTCACCCGTCTTCGGATGCATCGCGATGACGACGCCCTGCGTGTAGCGGCCGTCGTCCATCCCCTTCTGGATCTCCTCCGCCGCGATGCGCTGCAGCTTGTCGTCGATCGTGAGGACGAGGTCGTTGCCCCGCACCGGCGGGACCGCGGCGAGCTCGCGCAGCTCGCGCTGCGCCGCGTCCCGCTCGATCTCGCGCCAGCCGTACCTGCCGCGCAGGTACTTCTCGTACACACGCTCGAGGCCCGTCCGGCCGATGTGATCGGCCTGGAGGTAGCCCAGCTCCGCGCGCGTCTCGAGCTCCTCGCGCGTGATCGGGCCGGTGTAGCCCATGAGCGCCGCGTAGAGCGGCCCGGTCTCGTAGAAGCGGATCGTCTCGGGCGTGACGCGGATGCCGACGAACCGGTCGGCGCGCTCGGCGAGGAGGAGCGCGGTCTCGCGTGAGATCGGGTTCTTCGTCACCTTCACCGGCTCGTACGGGTTCCGGATGCGCTGCGCGAGGACCGCCTCCAGGATCTCCTGCCCCTCCCTGCCGATCACGGCGCCGAGGCGCTCCGCGAGGCTCACCTGCTGCGAGCGCGGTACGTCGACGGGGACGATGCTCACGGCGAACGCCGGGACGTTGCGCACCAGCACGGTGCCATTGCGGTCGAGGATGAGCCCGCGGTCCGCGCTCACCGGGATGCGCAGGACGCGGTTCTGCTCCGAGAGCTCGCGGTAGTAGGGGCCGCGCACGACCTGGAGGTCGTAGAGGCGTACCGACAGCACGACGAGCACGCCGACGACGAGGAGCGCGACCGAGGTGAGCCGCCGCGGGCTGACGAGGACCACAGGCTCCCGCATCAGAACGGGGACTCCTGCTCGGTCGACCGGCGGAGCCTGCGCGCCGCCGGGTAGACGGCGAGCGCGAGGATCCCGGTCGTGATGCCGGCGCCGACACTGGATGCCACGAGCGGCACCAGATCGGGTAGCGGACGGCCGATGAGGGCGAGCACCGCCACGTACAGGAGGCTCGCGATGAGCGCCGCGAGCCCGACCATCGCCGCGCCGGGGAGGACCGGAATGGGCCGTTGGAGCGGACGCTCACCGAGTCCCACGGCCGCCACGGCGGGGAGCGCGGCGACCGCGAAGGCGCCGAGCGGGCCGCCGGACAGGAGGTCGGTCGCGAGTCCTCCGAGGAACGCCCACCATGACGCCTCCCCCACCCCGGTCGCGACGGCCCATGAGGCCGCTACCAGGACAGGTAGCAGAGGACGGGCCTCGGCGACGGGGAGGGTCGGAACGACGGAGGCCTGGAGGATCGCCGCCAGGATCGGTATCGCAGCCGCGAGCGCGATACGCACGCCGCCTCCCTCGATCCGCGTTCTGCTACCAGCATTGGGCGCATAGCGCTTGAGCGGAGCTGTCACTCGGCCAACGATCATGACACGGGGATGTAACGCCGCACGTATCGAGACGGCGGCAGCGCAGCCTTTTTCGGTAAGAACTGATGTGCTGATCGACGCCGCGTCGGGTACACTGGACGCCATCACTGGAGCGACGATCGCCTACGTTCTGACGCTCCTCGCGCCGCTCCGAGACGCCCCGTCCAGGCCGAGTGTTCCACGTGCGACGATCGCGTCGGCGGTGTCGCGGTGACCACCATCTGCATCGCGAACCAGAAGGGCGGAGTGGGGAAGACGACGACCGCGATCAGCCTCGGCGCGGCCCTCGCCCGGCGCGGCTCCCGCGTTCTGATCGTCGACCTGGACCCCCAGGGGAACGCCACGAGCGGGCTCGGCGTCGCGCGGGACCGCGAGCTGAGCACGCACGCCGTCCTGCTCCGGGACCGCCCGCTCCGCGACGCCATCGCCGCAACGCCGGTCCCAGGTCTCGACCTCCTGCCGTCCGCACGCGACATGGCATCGGCCGAGGTCGAGCTCGTGCCGGCGCTTGCCCGCGAGTTCCGCCTGCGCGGCGCGCTCGACGGCGAGCGCGATCACGACACGGTGCTCATCGACTGCCCGCCGTCGCTCGGCCTCCTGACGATCAACGCGCTCGCGGCTGCGGACGTGGCCCTCGTGCCCGTGCAGTGCGAGTACTACGCGCTTGAGGGGCTCGCGCAGCTCCTCGACACCATCGCCGCGGTCCGGCAGCGGCTCAATCCGAAGCTCGAGGTGCTCGCGATCGTCCTGACGATGGCGGATCCCCGCAACCGCCTGTCGATGCAGGTCATCGAAGAGGTGCACCGTCACTTCCCGGAGCTCGTCGCCCGGGTCCGCGTGCCGCGCACCGTGCGCCTCGCCGAGGCGCCGAGCCACGGCGTGCCCATCCAGCTGTACGACCCATCGTCCCGCGCGGCGCAGGCCTACGACGATCTCGCGGAAGAGCTGGCGGCGCGGATCGCCGCCCGGACGCCTATCGCGGTCGGGGCGGCGTCCTGATGGCGCGCACCGGGCTCGGCCGCGGGCTCGACGTCCTCCTCGGCCAGACCCAGCCGCCGGCCGCCGCCGCGGTAGCGGAGCGGCCCGCGGCGTCGGAGCTGCCCCTCGAGCGGATCTCGCCGAACCCGCAGCAGCCGCGGCAGCACTTCGACCAGGCGGGCCTTGCGGCGCTCGCGGCCTCGATCCAGAAGCACGGTGTGCTGCAACCGATCGTGGTATCGCGCGTGGGCGACGGCTACGAGCTCGTCGCCGGCCACCGTCGGGTGCTCGCGGCGCGCCTCGCCGGGCGCACGACGATCCCGGCGGTCGTCCGGGAGGAGGTGACCGACCGCCTCGAGCTCGCGCTCATCGAGAACATCCAGCGCGCGGACCTGAACGCGATCGAGACGGCGCGCGCCTACCGCCTGCTCATGGACGCGTACGGCCTCACCCAGGAGCAGCTCGCGGACCGGGTGGGGAAGTCGCGCTCCGCTGTCGCGAACACGCTCCGCGCCCTCGCGGCGCCGCAGCTCCTGCAGGACGCGGTGACGGAGGGGAGGATCAGCGAGGGCCATCTCCGCGCGCTGCTTTCGCTACCGCTTTCGGATGCGATCGCGGCGCTCGGCGAGGTCATCACGAAGGAGCTCTCGGTGCGCGAGGCGGAGGCGCTCGCGCGCAAGCTCGCGAAGCCGCGCGGCGTGCGCTCGACGCGGCACGGCCGCCGGGTCGACCCCGACCTCGCGGACGTGACGAACGCGCTCCGCTCCGCGCTCCAGACGAAGGTGCACGTGGAGCGCCGCGGGCAGCGCGGGCGCGGCCGCATCACCATCGAGTTCTACACGGCGGACGACTTCCAGCGGCTCTACGAGCGACTGGTCGGAGGGGGCGCGTAGTGGCACTCAGCAGGGACGCGGCTCGGGCGGGGATGAAGGGGAACGGCAAGGCGCCGACGAACGGCTCGGGCTCCTACAGCGCGAAGGACATCCAGGTCCTGGAAGGCCTCGAGGCCGTCCGGCGCCGGCCCGGCATGTACATCGGCACGACCGACATCCGCGGCCTCCATCACCTCATCCGCGAGGTGCTCGACAACTCCATCGACGAAGCGATGAACGGGACCTGCGACCGGATCGACGTCACGATCCACGCGTCGAACGAGGTCACCGTCGCCGACAACGGCCGCGGCATCCCTACCGACAAGCAGGCCCAGACGGGGAAGAGCGCGCTCGAGGTGGTGCACACCGTCCTGCACGCCGGCGGCAAGTTCGGCGGCGCCGGGTACAAGGTCTCGGGCGGCCTGCACGGCGTGGGCATCTCGGTCGTGAACGCGCTCTCGACGCGGCTCGTGGTCGAGGTCCATCGCGACGGCAAGGTGTTCACGCAGACCTACGAGCGCGGCAAGCCCGTCGCCGCGGTGCGCACGACCGCGAAGCCGGCGCTCCAGCCGCCGCCGTCGCTCGTCTGGCAGGAGCCCCGAGGGACCGGGACGGTCACGCGCTTCACGCCGGATCCCGAGGTGTTCCCGGTGATCGAGTGGGACGCGTCCGTCGTGCAGCAGTGGCTGCGGGAGACCGCGTACCTCAACAAGGGGCTCTTCCTGCAGCTCCGGGACGAGCGCGCGGGCACGGAGGACAGCTACTACTTCGACGGCGGCGTCGTGTCGTTCGTGCGGCACCTCAACAGGGCACACCAGTCGCTCCACAAGCCGGTCTACGTCGAGAAGACCTTCGAGAACGACACGGTCGTGGAGGTCGCGCTCCAGTACAACGACTCGTTCGCGGAGAAGGTGTACTCGTTCGCGAACAACATCAACACGATGGACGGCGGCGCCCACCTCACGGGCTTCCGCACGGCCCTCACTCGAACGATCAACTTCCACGCGCGGAAGATCGGCGCGCTCAAGGAGTCGGACCCGAACCTTACGAGCGAGGACGTGCGCGAAGGCCTCACCGCGGTCATCTCGGTGAAGATCAAGGAGCCCCAGTTCGAGGGACAGACGAAGACGCGCCTCGGCAACGCCGAGGTGCAGGGGCAGGTCGCGAGCGCGGTGAACGACGCGCTCGGCCAGTTCCTCGAGGAGAACCCGCAGGACGCGAAGCGCGTCGTCGAGAAGTGCCTCACCGCGTTCCGCGCGCGCGAGGCCGCCCGGAAGGCTCGCGACCTCGTCCTCCGGAAGGGCGCGCTCGACGGCTTCTCCCTCCCGGGCAAGCTCGCCGACTGCCAGGAGCGCGACCCCGAGAAGTGCGAGCTCATCCTCGTCGAGGGGAACTCGGCGGGCGGCACGGCGAAGAACGGCCGCGACCGCCGGTTCCAGGCGATCCTCCCGCTCCGCGGGAAGGTCCTCAACGTCGAGAAGGCCCGCGCGGACAAGATGCTCGGCAACGAGGAGATCAAGTCGATCATCACGGCGCTCGGCACCGGGATCGGCGACTACTTCGACCTGTCGAAGCTCCGGTACGGCAAGACGATCCTCCTCGCCGACGCCGACGTCGACGGGTCGCACATCCGCACGCTCCTCCTGACGCTCCTCTACCGGCACTTCAAGCCGCTCATCGAGTCGGGCCGCATCTACATCGGCCAGCCGCCCCTCTACCGCATCCAGCTCGGCAAGGAGGTCCGCTGGACCTACAGCGACGCCGAGCGGGACAAGGCGGTGAAGGAGCTGAAGGCGCTCGCGAAGGCGAACCGCGAGGACCGGAAGGCGAAGGCGGCCGCCAAGGAGGACGGCCCCGCGGCGAAGCGCGCGGCGAAGGCCGCCGCGGCCGCGGAGGAGACCGTCTCCACGTCGTCGGACGAGGGCACCGACGACGGCAAGGGTGGCCGCGACCCGGCGATCGCGCGCTACAAGGGCCTCGGCGAGATGAACGCCGAGCAGCTCTGGGACACGACGCTCAACCCCGCGACCCGGACGCTCAAGGTCGTCACCGTCGACGACGCCGAGCAGGCGGACCTCGTGTTCGACGAGCTCATGGGCAGCGAGGTCGAGGGCCGGAAGAAGTGGATCATGGCCAACGCGACCAAGGCCGCGCTGGACATCTAGCCGGATGGCGAACCTGCGCTCGCTCGGGGTCGACTTCGAGCACTGGTGCTTCGGCTGCGGCCGCCAGAACCCGGCGGGGCTGCGGCTCGACGTCGAGGCCGACGGCGACCGCATCACCGCGCGGCACACCGTCACGCGCGCGCACCAGAGCTACGACGGAACGGTGCACGGAGGGATCATCAGCGCGCTGCTCGACGAGGCGATGGGCTGGGCGGTCTTCATCCGAGGCGGCTGGGGCGTCACCGCGCGCATGACCGTGACGTTCCGCGCGCCGGCCCCGCTCGACGAGGAGCTCGTCGTGAGCGGCTGGGTCGAGCGTGACCGCGGCCGGGGCATCGAGACGAAGGGGCGCGT
>DASSSF010000110.1:0-25258 GCA_035708565.1 Candidatus Limnocylindria bacterium | reverse complement strand
CGCGCTCGCGGCGACGGCGGCCGGCATCGGGACGGCCGCGCTCTCGCTCTCCTTCCCGGTGTCGGACGCGCCCGGCGCGCGCCGCGTCGGCGACCGCTACTTCGAGGAGCCCATGTTCCGACCGGCGCAGCCGGTCGTGCGAGACACGTGGTATCTCGACGTCAGGACGCCGACGAGCACGACGGGCCGCATCCGCGACCAGTGGTACCGCGAGTGACACGTTCCGCCGGGCCAGGGCGGGGCCGCGCGCCCCGCCCTCCGGCGGACCCTTGTCCCACGGCGCCGGAGCGATGAGACTCGCGGCGCGGTGAGCGCAGTGATCGCCGCTCCTCGGCTCGAGGTCCGGCTGCTTGGCCGATTCGAGCTCCGGATCGTTGGCCGGAGCGTCGACCTCCCGTCGCGCCCGGCGCAATCGCTTCTCGCCTACCTCGTGCTCACCGCCGGCACGCGCCATCGCCGCGAGAGGCTTGCGGCGCTCCTCTGGCCCGACGCGGACGAGGAGAACGCTCGGACCTACCTCAGGCAAGCTCTCTGGCGGATCCGGAAGGCGATCCCGAGCGAAGCGGCGGACACGCCGTTCCTCAGCGCCGACGACCTGACGGTCTCGTTCGACCCTCGCGCGAGCTACCGCCTCGATGTGGCCGAGTTCGATCGCGCGGCGCCCGGCGACGAGCTCGAGGCGCTCGCGGCCTGTGTCGGGGCGTATGGCGGCGAGCTCCTTCCCGGCTTCTACGACGAGTGGGCGGTCCGCGAGCGGGAGCGGCTGGAGGCCCTCCTGCCGAGCAGGATGGAGCGGCTCATCGACGCGCTCGCGGAACGTGGCCGCTGGACCGACGTGATCGAGTGGGGAGAGCGTTGGATCGCCCTCGGCGGGGCGCCCGAGGCGGCGTATCGCGCGCTCATGCGCGCACACCACGAGCGCGGCGATCGCTCGCTCGTCGCGGCGGCCTACCGGCGCTGCGCCGAGGCGCTGCGACGCGAGATCGACGTCGGGCCCTCCGACGAGACGCGAGAGCTCTACACGCGCCTGACGTCCATGTCGCCGCCGCGCTCGAGCGGACCGCGGCTGCTCGACCTCGCGGTGGAGCCCGCGCCCGCGACACCGCCGTTCGTCGGCCTGCGGCACTTCGCCGAAGCGGACGCGGCGCTGTTCTTCGGACGGGAAGCGGTCGTCGCGAGGATCGGGGAACGCATGCGCGAGGAGCCGTTCCTCGCGGTGCTCGGCGGGTCGGGGAGCGGGAAGTCGTCGATCCTGCGGGCCGGCGTCCTGCCGTCTCTCCGGCGCGGGCCGCCGACGCGTCGCGTGTTCGTTCTGACGCCTACGGCGCGGCCGCTCGAAGCGCTCGCGGCGGCGCTCGTGGCCGACGCGGACGGTCCCACCGCGGCGCTCGCGGCGGAGCTCGCGAGCGACGCTCGCAACCTGCGCCTGCGGCTCCGGCGATCCGCCGGCGACGCGGTGTTCGCTGTCGACCAGTTCGAGGAGATCTTCACGCTGTGCCGTGACGCCTTCGAGCGCGAGGCATTCGTCGACCTCTTGCTGGCGGCGGCGGTGGCGGACGGGGCCACGAGGATCTCCGTCGTGATCGCGCTCCGCGCGGACTTCTACGGGCACTGTGCGGACCTGCCTGCTCTGCGCGGCGCCATCGCCGCGCATCAGGAGTACATCGGCCCCATGGGCGCGGAGGACCTGCGCCGCGCGATCGAGGGTCCCGCCGCGAAGCTCGGCTGGGCGCTGGAACCGGGCCTCGCCGACCTCGTCCTCCACGATGCCGGCGACGAGCCGGGCGCCTTGCCGCTCGTCTCCCACGCGCTGCGGGAGACCTGGGAGGCACGGCGCGGGAACACGCTGACGATCGACGCGTACGAGCGCTCCGGCGGCGTTCGAGGCGCGGTCGCGCGCACGGCCGAGGCGACGTTCGCCGGCCTCGGTCCCGAGGAGCAGCAGCTCGCGCGCGGGATCTTCCTACGCTTGACCGAGTTCGGCGACGGGACCCAGGACACGCGACGGCGAGCGTCGATCGATGAGCTTCGTTCGGGCCGGACGGGCGAGACGAGCGTCGGCCACGTCGTGCAGATCCTTGCCAACGCGCGCCTGCTCACCGTGTCGGAAGGGACAGTGGACGTCGCCCACGAGGCGCTCATCCGCGAGTGGCCGCGCCTGCGCCGGTGGCTGGAGGACGATCGCGAAGCGCTCCGCTCACGCCGCGAGCTCACGCGAGCGGCCCTCGACTGGAACAGGCTCGGACGCGATGCGGGCGCGCTCTACCGCGGGGCGCGCCTCGCGCAGGCGGTAGAGCTCGCGGCCCAGCGTGCGGACGACCTGAACGACCTCGAACGCGCGTACGTCGACGCGTCCATCGCGCAGGCGGAGGCGGAGACGCGTGAGCGCGAACAGGTGCGCGAGCGCGAGCTCGAGGCGGCGCGCCGCCTCGCGGCCTCCGAGCGCAGAGCGGCGCGTGCGCTCCGCCGGCGCGCGGTGTACCTGACGCTCACGCTGTTCTTCCTCGCGGGGATGGCCGGAGCCGCCCTCTGGTCCGCGGAGCAGGCCCGCGCGAGCGCGGCCGCCGCGGTCGAAGAGCGCCAGCGAGCGCTCGTCGAGAGCGCGCGCACGGCGGCCGGCACCGTCGCGTCGCGCATCCGGAGCCTCGCCGACGCGGTCAGCGTCGGCAGCACGCGGAGCGACCTCGTGTATCTGCTCGGCACCGGGGACGAGCATCGCGTCGCGGAGACCCTGCGGACGGTCCAGTACTTCGCGGGAGACGTCGCGGTCCTGTTCATCGCGAGATACGACACGGCCGAGATCGCGGCACTGCCGTTCGCCAACGCCTGGACGAAGGATCGCGCGGACCGCGCGAGGGCGTCGCTCGCGGGATCCGAGCCGGACGCTGCCGCGGGCTGCGCGGAGTGGCGCGCGGCGGATGTCCCGACGCGCGAGGCGATCGCGAAGCGCGTCGCCGAAGCGCCCGTCGCGGTCTCGGCCCCGTACGCTCCGCTCGCCGGGGACGCGCCGTCGATCGCGCTCGCGAAGTACGACCTGCCGTGCCAGCCGTACGCGCTCATCGCCGAAGTGAGCCTCCGACGGGCCGGGGAGTGGATCGCCGCCGCCCTCGCGCCGGGCGACGACGCGTACCTCGTGGACGGCCGAGGCCGGGTGCTCGCCGCCTCGCGGCCGTCCGAACCCGACTACTTCCGCGACCTGGGGCTCACGGAGCTCGTGGCAGCCGCGCTCCGTTCCGAGGACGCCCTCCTGCGCGAGACGACGGATCCGCTCGGCGGCGGCGCCCGCCTGGCCGCGGCCGCGCCGGTGTCGGGGGCCGGATGGCGCGTGCTCGTGCTCCGCCACGCCGCCGAGCCGCAGCCGCAGGTCGATCCGGATGCGCGCGTCGTGCTGGGCGGCGCCGTCGTCCTCGCTGTGCTGCTCGCGGCCGCGATCGTCCGGCGGTCGCTCCGCCGCTAGTCGAGGAGCGTCTCGAAACGCGCGGCGATCGCGCCGCCGCGGTCGGTGACCCGCAGGCCCGCCAGCGAGATCAGGGAGATGTCTCCGTTCGCGTCGAACGACCACGTGCCGATGACTCCGGCGAAGTCGCGCGTGCCCATGAGGCGATCTCGCACGACGGCGCGGTCGCCCGCACGATCGCCGGCGCCGGCGATGGCCGCGAGGACCGCCTTCGTCGCCTCGTACGCGTACATCGTGTACGCGAAGGGCGCGGCGTCGTGCTTCGCCGCGTACGTCTCGGCCCAGAGCTTCGCCTTGCCGGCGTAGTTCGAGGGCGAAACGAGACCCGCGGTCACGTACGCGCCGAGGGCGGCGGCGCCAGCCTGCTCCGTGAACCGCGGGTCGATCACCCCATCGGGCGCCATGAACGAGACCTCTGGCCTCGCGCGCCGCAGGTCCCGCAGCAGAAAGCCGGGGTTGGCCTCGATGGTCCCCCCGTAATAGAGGAGGTCAGCGCCTGACGCCGCGACGCGATCGGCGAGTGCGCGGAACTCCTGGGCGCGCGGAGCGGCGTCGTACCCGACCTCTTCGATGCCGACCCGGCGCGCCTCGGCCCGGAACGCCTCGGACAGCACCCTCCCGTACAGCCCGCCGTCGTGCACGACGAACGCTCTCCTGAGGCCGAGCTTGCGTGCCCACCGCGCGCCTGCCGCGCCCTGCGCGTCGTCGGGCGCCACGACGCGGGCGTAGTTCCGTGCGCATCCCGGGTAGTACTTGCCGGGTTCGCCGGGTTCCGCCGCCCGCGTGAGGCCGGAGTAGGTGTTGGCCGGCGAGATCATCACGAGGTTCGCGGCGCAGGTGATCGGGATCGAGACCTGCGCCGCGCCCGAGTTGAAGGTCCCGATGTACGCGACCACGGATGGGTCCCGAGCCGCGCGCCGTGCATTCTCGGCCTCGACGCCGCCGTCCCAACCTTGCTGCGCGGCGGATGCGCCGTCGAAGGATTCATAGAGCACGGTGGTCGTGCCTGCCTTCCCGCCCTGTTCGTCGAGCGCCATCCGGATCGCGTTCACCAGCTGGATGGCGACGGAGCGCCCTGGCCCCTGGAGCGGGAAGCTCGAGACGATCTTGACCGTGAGCGGCGTGGCCGACGGGGTCGGCGCCGGTCGTGCGAGCGGGAGACACGCGGACGCGCTGAGCGACGCCGCCGCCAGGAACGCGGAGACCCGCATCGTCCGCACCGCCCCTCCTCTGCGCGAGGCGCCCGGAGCATCCCACTCGGCCGGCGCTCGTCAACCTCCGGGCACCATCACCCCCAGAGGTCGCGGAGCGCGAGCTCGGGGAGGTCGCTCGCGAGCTGCGCGTGCTCCTCAGGCTCGAGCGAGAGCGACGCCCACGCCTCGAGCGTCACCGTCGCGAGGAACGGCTCGCCGTCGCCTCTGATGAGGGCGATGTCCTGCGGCAGGCTCGGCGGGGTCCACCCGTAGAGGCGGTCGGTCGCGCGCGCGAGCACGTCGAGCACCTCGGGGTGGAGCGTGTAGCGGTGGACGCGGCCCGTCGCGCCGCCCTCGAGCCGCGTGCCCGGCCACTCGCGCTCGTCCGTCACGGTCCGCAGGAACGGCGCGAGCTCCTCTAGCACGGCGCGCCCGCCGGGGAGGAGCGGGTCGGCGCCGCCCGCGAGCGGCACCACCACGAGCAGCAGCTCGGCGCACCAGGGGAACGAGCGGTAGAGGAGGTCGTTGTAGGTGTGGCCGCGGGGCTCCGCGCCGATCTCGTAGGTGCGCCTCATGGGGCGCCGAGGCGCTCCCGGAGCGCGGGCACGAGCTCGGCGATCGGCACGCGCACCTGCGCCATCGAGTCGCGGTCGCGCACCGTGACCGCCCGGTCGGCGAGCGAGTCGAAGTCGACGGTCACCGCGAGCGGCGTCCCGATCTCGTCCTGCCGGCGGTAGCGGCGGCCGATCGCCTGCGTCTCGTCGTACGTCGACATGAAGTGCGGCCGGACGGCCGCCCACACCTCGCGCGCGAGCGCGGACAGCTCCGGCTTCTTCGAGAGCGGCAGCACGGCGACCTTGTACGGCGCGAGGTGCGGCCGGAGGCGCAGCACCGTGCGAATGCCCTCCTTGTCCGGCTCCTCGTCGTACGCCGCGCAGAGGATCGCGAGCGTCGCGCGGTCCGCGCCGACCGACGTCTCGACCACGTGCGGGATGAACCTCTCGTTCGTGAGGTCGTCGAAGTACGCGAGGTCCTTGCCCGAGAACTCGGCGTGGCGCCGGAGGTCGTAGTCGGTCCGGTAGTGGATCCCCTCGAACTCCTTCCAGCCGAACGGGAACTCGAACTCGATGTCCGTCGCCGCGGCCGCGTAGTGCGCGCGCTCGTCGGCGGCGTGGTCGCGGAAGCGCAGCTTCGCCTCGGGCACGCCCTGCGCGACGTGCCACGCGAGGCGCGTGCGCTTCCACTCCTCGTAGAGCCGCGACGCGTCGGCGGCGCGGCTGAAGTACTGCATCTCCATCTGCTCGAACTCGCGCGAGCGGAAGATGAAGTTGCCCGGCGTGATCTCGTTCCGGAACGCCTTCCCGATCTGGGCGATGCCGAAGGGCAGCCTGCGGCGCGTGACCTGCTGGACGGCCTCGAAGTCGACGAAGATCGACTGCGCGGTCTCGGGGCGGAGCCACGCGACCGACGCCGTGTCCTCGACCGGCCCGACGAACGTCTTGAACATGAGGTTGAACCGCCGCGGGTCGGCGAGCTTCTTCTCGGCGCAGGCGGGGCAGGCGACGGCGGCGAGGTCGAGCGCGTTCGAGCGCCAGGCCGTCGTGAGCGCGTCGCCGTCGGGCAGCTCGTCGAGCCGGAAGCGCCTGCGGCAGTTGCGGCACTCGACGAGCGGGTCGGTGAAGTTCTCGACGTGGCCCGACGCCTCCCAGACGCGCGGGTGCATGAGGATCGCGCCGTCGATGCCCACGACGTCGTCGCGCTCCTGCACCATCGCGCGCCACCAGGCCTGCTTGACGTTGTTCTTGAGCTCGACGCCGAGCGGGCCGAAGTCCCACGTCGCGCCCGCGCCGCCGTAGATGTCGCTCGACGGGAACACGAACCCGCGCCGCTTCGCGAGCGACACGAGCTTCTCGAAGACGTCGGGGCCGGCGGCCACCGCCATCAGTGCGCGAGCGCGGGCAGTCGCGCGATGTCGTCCATGAGCCGCGCCGACGCGACGTCGCGGTCGAGGACGTGCTGGAGGAACCCGCGGAGCGCGCGCTCGAGCTCGTGTCCGAGGGCGTCGTCCACGCGCAGCCGCGCCGCCGCGTCGAAGTCGCTGACGATGAGGAAGCGCAGCGACTTGAGCGCGCGCACGCTGAGCGGGATCCCGGGCGCGATCGGCGCGCGCACGCAGCCGCCGCAGATGACGCCGCCGGCCTCGGGGCTCCAGATGTGCGCCGTCTCGGCGAGCTCGCCGCGGCACTGGACGCAGCGCCCGAGCTCCGGGCGGAAGCCGGAGCGGTCGAGCAGGTGCAGGTCGAACCAGCGGCAGACGAGCCCGGGCGAGCGTCTGGCGTCAAGGTGGCGGAGCGCGGTCTCCACGAGGTCGAACGTGGGCGCGGCCGGCGCGCGGTCCACGGTGAGGCGGTCCGCGAGCTCCGCGACGTACCAGCCGGCCGCGATGCGCACGAGGTCCTCGCGCATCGCGTGGTACGGCGCGAGGAGCGTCGCGCCCGTGAGCACGTCGAGCTCGCGGCCGCGGTAGAGCTGGAACGTCGAGTGCGAGAGCGGCTCGACGTGGCCGGCCATGCGGCTCGTCGGGCGTCGGATGCCCTTCGCGACGACGCGCACCTTGCCGAAGTGCCGCGTGAGCAGCGTGAGGATCCGATCGGCCTCGCCGAGGTCGAGTGTCTTGAGGACGATCGCCTCAGCGCGGTACGTGCGTGAGGCCATTTCGGAGGATGGTAGCGGCATATCATCGATCTCGGGTGCGGAGCGCATCGCCGTTCGAGGCCCGCGTCGCCGCGATCGACGAGGAGATCCGGTCGGTCCTCGCGCAAGCCGACCCGAGCCTCCAGCCGTTCTACGGGATGATGCTGTACCACCTGGGCCTCGGCGGTGAGGGCTCGTCGGGGAAGCGCCTGCGGCCGGTGCTCTTCACGCTCGTGTACGAGGCGCTCGCGGGGGACGCGCAGCCCGCGCTCCCCGCGGCCGCGGCGCTCGAGCTCCTCCACAACTTCACGCTCATCCACGACGACATCGAGGACCAGGACCCGACGCGCCACCACCGGCCCACCGTGTGGTCGGTCTGGGGCGAGCCCCAGGCGATCAACGCCGGCGACGGCATGTACGCCTGCTCGCGCCTCGCGGTGCAGCGCCTGCGCGACCGGGGCTTCCCCTCCGACCGCATCCTCGACTTCGCCTGCCTGCTCGACCTCGCCTGCGTGCGCGTCTGCGAGGGGCAGTTCCTCGACATCTCGTTCGAGTCGCGCAGCGACGTGAACCCCGAGCGGTACCGGGCGATGGCCGCGAAGAAGACGGGCGCGCTCTGGGCGGCCGCGGCGGAGGGCGCCGCGATCCTCGCGACCGACGAGGCGGACGTGCGCCGGGCGCTCGCGCGCTTCGGCGACGAGTTCGGGCACGCATTCCAGGCCTACGACGACCTCCTCGGCATCTGGGGCACGCAGGAGCGGACCGGCAAGGTCGAGATGAACGACATCGCGAAGCGGAAGAAGACGCTCCCCGTGGTGCTCGCCTTCGAGCGCGCCTCGCCGCGCGCCCGAGCGCGGCTCGTCGAGCTGTACGCGCCGCCCGCTCCACTGCCCCCGGCGAACGTCGAGGCGATCCGCGAGACGCTCGACGAGCTCGGCGCGCGCGAGCTCATCGAGCGCGAGATCGCCCAGCATCGCCAGCGGGCGCTCGCGGGCCTCCACGGGATCGAGGCGATCTCCGGCGCGCGCGAGCCGCTCGCGCTCCTCGAGCAGCTCATCGCCACCGCGACCGGCGTGCCCGAGCCCGCCGCGTCGTCCGCCTAATATCCCCGCGTGCCCGACCGGATCCCCGGCGACGTCATCCTCGAGCCGAACGAGCGCGTGCTCATCGCCTCGCGGCCGCTCGTCCTGTGGGAGCTCTGGGTCCTCGGCCTGCTCGTGCTCGTCGTGCTCGCCGTCGTGCTCGGGAACGACCAGCCGCTCCTCGCGGGCGTGCTGGCGCTCGCCGCGGTCGCCCTCGCGCTGTGGCTGCTCATCCGCTGGGTCTCGTGGCGCGCGCGCTGGTTCATCCTGACGGACCGACGGGTCGTGACGCGCTGGGGCGTGTTCAACCGCCACCAGACCGCGCTCCTCCTGGGCCACATCCAGGACGCGCAGCTGGCCCGGCCCTTCCCGCTCTCGCTCATCCGCGACTACGGCGTCATCCACGTGGAGACCGCGGGCGAGATGAGCGACGAGAAGATCTCCGCGGGCCTGCGCGACCTCAAGATGACGCGCGCGAGCGAGTTCTACCGGATGTTCACGGACGCGATGACGCCTGAGACCGGAGCCCGCTCGCCGGGCGTCTAGGGGATGAGGACCGGCCGCGAGGTCGCGGTCTTCGTCAGGCGCGGGGACAGCGTGCTCGTGCTCCGGCGCGTGCGGCAGGCGATCTGGCACACGGCCGCGGGCGTCGTCGAGGACGGGGAGGCATATCCGGACGCGGCGGCGCGCGAGCTGCGCGAGGAGACCGGCCTCGCGGCGGACGCCCCGCTCCTCGCGGTCGGTACGGCGATCGTCTACCCGATCCCCGACGAGGACCTCTGGGAGTACCCGGACGGGGTCCGCGACTGCGAGGTCGAGAGCTTCGCCGTCGTCGCGCCGCCCGGGTGGGAGCCCGTGCTCAACGAGGAGCACGACGCGTATCGCTGGTGCGCGATCGACGAGGCGGTGAGCCTGCTGCACTGGCCCGAGGCGCGCAGCGCCGCGCGCCTCGCTTGGGAGCGCCTGGGCTAGCGGAGCCGGTCCGTCGCGTCCACGAGCGCGCCGAGCACCGCCGGTCCGGGTGCGTGACCGGCGGCGTCGACGGTGACGAGATCGGCGCCGGGCCACGCGCGCTTCAGATGCCACGCGTTCTCGGGCGGCGCCTGGAGGTCGAGTCCACCGCTCACGATGATCCCCGGCGTGCGGGCGAGCGCGTGCGCGCCCTGGAGAAGGGCGCCGTCCTCGATGAACCCGTATGCCCGCGCGTAGCGCATGACCAGCCGGGTGAAGGCGACCGCGTACGCCTCGTCGCGGAACCGCGGCGCGAGCCCGTCGCGGGGCGGCCACCGCGCGATCGCGGACTCCCAGCGGCACCACGCCTCCGCGGCCCGGCGGCGTTCGGCCGCGTCGGCGCTCGCGACGAGCCGCTCGCACGCGCCGAGCACGTCGTCCCCCTCGGCGCCGACGGCCGACCGGAGGCGAGCCCACTGCTCCGGGTAGAAGCGCGCGATCCCGCCGCGGAAGGTCCAGTCCCACTCGCTGTGCCTACCCGTCGTGACGCCGAAGAGCACGAGGCCCGTTACGCGCTCGGGATGCGCCTCCGCGTACGCGAGCGCGAGCGTGCTGCCCCACGAGCCGCCGAGGACGAGCCAGCGCTCGACGCGGAGATGCGCCCGGAGGCGCTCGGCGTCCGCGATGAGGTGGCGCGTGTCGTTCGTGGAAAGATCCGTGCGCGGATCGCTCGCGTGCGGAGCGCTCCGGCCGCAGCCGCGCTGATCGAACTGCGCGACCCGGTAGGCGGTGGGGTCGAACACCCGGCGCAGGGACGCGGAGAGGCCGGAGCCGGGCCCGCCGTGGAAGACGACCGCCGGACGCCCGGCCTTGGCGCCGGATACCTCCCAGTGCATCAGCGCGCCGCCGCCGAGGTCCAGCATGCCGGCGTCGTGCGGCTCGGGCGGCGAATAGAGCTCGGTCACGCCGGCTAGGTGGCGGCCTGGAGGTCCTTCGGCGTGAACGGATCCGGGAGGAGCTCGCGGAGGCTCGTCGCGCGGCGCTCGCCGCGCGTGGAGGCGAGGATCACGCGCAGGTCCGGCGCGAACTCGACGAGGACCTGCCGGCACGCGCCGCACGGCGCTGTGAGCGTCGGCGCGTCGGTGACGATCGCGATCGCCTCGTAGTCGCGGTCGCCGGACGCGACCGCGGTGAACACGGCGCTCCGCTCGGCGCACATCGTGAGCCCGTACGAGGCGTTCTCGACGTTCGCGCCCGTGTGCACCTTGTTCCGCTTCGTCCGGAGCGCGGCGCCGACCTTGAAGCGCGAGTACGGCGCGTACGCGCGCTCGCGCGCGAGCGCCGCGACCTTCACGAGCTGGTCGTCGCCGGGGCTGAGGGTCATACCGCCTCGACGCGAGCCCGCTCGCGCACCACTCGGACGCGCCGGATGCGCCGCCCCTCGACGGTCTCCACGATGAACCGCACGTCGCTCGCGCGGACCTCCTCGCCCGGCCGCGGGAAGCGCCCGAGCGCGTGGACGATGAAGCCCGCGAGCGTGTCGTAGTCGTCCGACGGCTCGATGTCGAGCCCGAACGTCTCGCAGATGTCCTGGAACGGCGTCTTCCCGTCGACGATCGCCTCGTCCTTCGAGACGGGCACGACGAGCTCCTGCTCCACGTCGTACTCGTCGCGGATCTCGCCGACGATCTCCTCGACGATGTCCTCGATCGTCACGAGCCCGGCCGTGCCGCCGTACTCGTCGACGACGATCGCCATGTGGATCTTGTCGCGCTGCATCTCGCGGAGGAGCTCGTCGAGCTTCTTCGTCTCGGGCACGAAGTGGGCCGGGCGCAGCAGCTTCCGCAGCTCCGGGACGCGGTCGCCGCGCGCGTACTGGCGGAAGAGATCCTTCACGTAGAGGACGCCCGTGACCTGGTCGGGCGAGCCCTCGTAGACGGGGATCCGCGAGTGCCCGATCGACACGACCGTCTCGAGGAGCAGCTCCGGCGGCGTGTGCCCGTCGACGCCGAGGATGTCGGGCCGCGGGACCATGATCTCGTGGACGCGGCGGTCCCCGAGGTCGAGGACCTCGCGGATCATGTCCCGCTCCGTCTGCTCGAGGACGCCCTGCTCCTCGCCGGTCTCGACGAGGGCGCGGATCTCCTCCTCGGAGACGAGCGTCTCGGCCCTCGGGTCGGCGCCGAGCGGCTTCGTGATCGCGCGCGTGAGGAAGAAGAACACGGCGACGATCGGGCGCGTGAGCCAGGTGATGAGCTCGACCGGCCACACGAGCGTGAGGAGCACCGGCTGCGCGTAGCGCGCGCCGAGCGCGCGCGGCACGAAGATCCCGAAGAGCACGGCGATGAACGTGAGCGCGGCGACGGTGACGGTGACCGCCGCCCAGTCGGAGAGCGTCGTCTCGATGCCGACGAGGTCGAGGTAGTGCGAGAGCCGCGGCGCGATGAACGCCGCGGAGATCCCCGCGTAGGCGAAGATCGTGAAGAACTCCATGACCTGCATCGCCGCGAGGTAGCGCACCGCCCGCTCCCCGAGCTGCCCCGCGCGGCGGCCGCGGCGGCCGCGCCCCGCGAGCTGCTCGATGAGCTGCGGGCGGCGCACGGCGTGGATCGCGGCCTCGGCCGCGGTGAGCACCGCGAGGAGGAGGACGAGGATCAGCTCGACCGCGAGGAGCTGCACGGCGACCGGGTCCATCAGGGCTGCTCGAGCTTCTTGATGTTGCGCGCGGGCATGCCGACGGCGAGGGTCGCGTCGGGCACGTCCTTCGTCACGACGGCGCCGGCGCCGGTGCGCGCGCGCTTCCCCACCCTGACCGGCGCCCGCAGCAGCGTGTCGGAGCCGATGAACGCGTCGTCGCCGATCTCGGTGCGGTGCTTCCGCGTGCCGTCGTAGTTCAGGGTGATCGTGCCCGCGCCGATGTTCACGCGCTCGCCCACGTCGGCGTCGCCGATGTACGAGAAGTGGTGCATCTTCGTCTTCGCGCGGAGGCGCGCGTTCTTCACCTCGCCGAAGTTCCCCATCTCGACGGAGCGCTCGAGGTACGCGCCCGGACGCAGGTGCGAGAACGGGCCGACGCGGACGTCGTCCTCGAGCGTCGCGCCCTCGATGACGGACGCCTCGACGCGGCAGCGCTGGCCGATCGTGCTGTCACGCACGATCGAGTACGGGCCGACCACGCTGTCCGCGCCGACCCGCGTCGCGCCCTCGAGGACCGCGCCGCGGTGGATCGTCGCGTCGGGCGCGATCTCCACGGTCGCGTCCACGAGCGACGAGTCCGGGTCGATGAACGTGACGCCAGCCTCCATGTGCCGCTCGCGGATGCGGCGGCGCAGCGCGGCGTCGGCGGCCGCGAGCTCGGCGCGCGTGTTGACGCCCATCCCCTCGGCTGGGTCCGGCGCGCAGTGCGCGGCGACGGTGCGGCCCTCGTCGATCGCGACCCGCACGAGGTCGGTGAGGAAGACCTCGCCCGTGTCGTTCGGGCGCAGCTTCGCCGCCGCCGAGCGGAGCCACGCGAGGTCGAACGCGTACGCGCCGAGGTTCGACTCGGGAAGGCGCTTCTCCTCGGAGGTCGCGAGGCGCATCTCGACGATGCGGCGGACGTTGCCGCGGTCGTCGCGGACGATGCGGCCGTAGCCGTTGTCGATGCCCACCTCCGCGGTGAGGAGCGCGACGACGGCCTTCCGCTCGCGCAGCAGGTCGGCGAGCGCGCGGAGCGTCTCTGGGCGAAGCACCGGGGTGTCGCCGTACACGACGTAGGCGAGGCCGTCGCGGGCGTCGGTCGCGCGCAGGGCGACCTGGACCGCGTCCCCGGTGCCGCGGGGCGGCTCCTGGAGCGTCACGGTCGCGCCGGCGGGCACGGCGGAGCGCGCCCGCTCGCTCTCCTTCGAGAGCACGACGACCGGGTGGGCGCCCACTGCGGCACACGCCGCCAGGACGTGGCCGAGCAGCGGTAGGCCGGCGGCTTGGTGGAGGACCTTGGGGGTCTTCGACCTCATGCGCGTGCCCAGCCCTGCGGCGAGCACGAACGCCACCGCGTTATGGCTCAAGAGAGGCACATGCTACCGGTCCGTCGATGGGGTCACTGCTGGGGCGGATGGATTCGAACCATCGGTCGGGGATCCAAAGTCCCCTGCCTTACCGCTTGGCCACGCCCCAATGCCCGGGAAAAGCCTAAGGTCTGCGCCGTCGCGGGGTCCTTCCGGGCCGCTACGGCGACCGAAGGCGGCAGCGATCTGGGTGCATGTCGCTGTTCCGGGACGTCAGCGTCACGAGGACGTACCCGATCTCGGAAGCGGGGCGGATCGAACTCAAAGAACGTCGAGCAGCAGAGAGCCTCGGCGCACCCGAGGCCCTCTGCGGCGGTGCGGACTACTGACCGAAGAAGAACGCGATGAGCTCCTCGCAGTTGCTCCAGGGGAGCGGGGTCCCGAAGGGCGCCGGGAACGGCGCGCCCGGGACGACGTAGCTATCGGCCTTCGCGGCCAGGTACTGACCGGCGGTCCCGAAGTGAAGGTGCTCGTGCTGCGTGTTCACTGGGAGCGCCTGCCCGGCCGCGAGATCGACGCAGGTCTGGTAGCCGATGGGCGCGCCCGCCTCGTTGAACTCGACTCCGACGACCAGCATGTGCGGATGCGGGTCGAATTCCTGTGCACCAGCGGTCGCCGCCAAGGATCCGATCGTGAGCGCGAGGATCACGCCGACCATCTGTTGTCTCTTTCGCATGGACTCACTTCCTCTGTTCCTACCGTGCCGCGACGGCGCTCAACGAACGGTCCCTCCCCAGACCGGTCGCGCGCACTCTATGAGCCGACGTGTCGCTCATCGCATGTCTGTGTGGATGCTCGATCCTCCGGCAGGGCGACCCACTCATCGCCGGGGCCGATCCTCCGCGTACGTCGGCGTGGCGTCGGGCCGACCGCGGCCGCTCGCTGCATCGTCGGCGTGACGTACGAGAGGAGGTCAAGCGCGCGACACCTGGTGCACGACGGTCGGCGTGAGCTGGGTCAGCGGCGCCGGAGGCTGCTCCAGGAGCGCACGACGACCATCGCAAGTACTGCGAACGTGAACACGAAGAACGCACCCATCAGCGGGTTGGCGGTCAGGCCAGGCGGCGGCGCGAAGGAGCTCACGGCCATCACGATGAGCATTGGGAACACCGCCAGGGCAGCGAGCGACACCGCGGTGATGAGCACAAGATCCAGCACGCGCTTGAGCGTCTCATCGGCGGTCGCGCGCGCGATGCGCTTGACCTCGTCGTCGCTCAACGGTTCACGCATGCTCGCGTATCACGTACCCCTCGTCCTGGGCCGGCGCGGGCCTAGGCGGCCGTCTCCCCGTTCGAGCGTTGGGGCGGGGACTTCCCCCGCTTGATGAGCTCCGCGACGCGCCGCCCGCCCTTGCGGCCGAGCTGCGCGTAGCCCTCGCTCCCGAGCTGGCTCTTCCGCGCCTCACCGCCCTTGCGGCCGAGCTGCGCGTAGCCCGCGCTCCCGAGCTGCGTCTTGCGTGCCTCTCCGCCCTTGCGGCCGAGGTCCGCGTACCCGCCCGCGCCCAGCTGGTCCTTCCGCGCCTTCCCGCCCTTGCGGCCGATCTGCCGGTAGAAGTCCGAGCCGTGGCGGTCCGCGGTGTTCTTGCCACCCTTCGCGCCGGCCTGACGCACGGTCAGCTCACCCTTTTCCTTGTCATCCACGCCTCGATCGTAAGAGGAGAGCGCTCGCTCGCTAGCGCGCGAACGACGTCGCCGCACGCAGGACGCGAACGCGCATGCCATCGCGTCGGAGCGCGCGCCCGATCCGGATCGCGTCGCGCTCGTCGTCGCCGACGGCGAACATCGCGGGCCCGCTCCCCGACACGTGGAGCGCGATGCCCCGGCGCGTCGCGCGCTCGCGCAGATCGCGCAGCGCGGGCGCGCATCGCTCCGCCGCGCCCGCGAGATCGTTGCGCGCGAGCTCGCGCACGAGCGCGGGCGTCACGCTCCCGTCGTCGAACGCGCGCGCGAGGGCGGCACTGCGCGATCCATCGCTCCACTCGCCGCGCTCGAGCACGCCGAACACGGCCGGCGTCGCGAGCGCGCCGCGCGGCGGCACGAGGACGAGCCAGAGCGGATGCTCGCGCAGCGGACGCACGCGCTCGCCGCGTCCCTCCACGAGCGCGACCGGCGCGCCCGAGACGAAGAACGGCACGTCGGAGCCGAGCGACGCGGCGAGGTCCGCGTCCGGCGGCGGGACGCCCCAGAGCGCGGCGAGCGCGCGGAGCGTCGCCGCCGCGTCCGACGACCCGCCGCCGAGGCCCGCCGCGACCGGGATGCGCTTGCGCGTGCGCACCGAGGCCGAGGGCTCGCGTCCGAGCGCGCGGGCGAACGCGCGCGCCGCGCGCTCGGTGAGGTCCTCGCGGACGTCGAGCGGCGGCGTGACGCGCACGTCGAGCGTCCTCGCGCGCCCGGCGCGCACCCGGTCCGCGAGGTCGATCGTCGCGAACACGCTGCGCAGCTCGTGGTAGCCGTCGTCGCGCTTGCCGGTGACCTCGAGCGTGAGGTTCACCTTCGCGTACGCGTCGACCGTGACCCTCCGGCTCACGCCTCCGGCACCCCGACCGCGCGCGCGAGCGCGACCCAGCGCTCGAGCGAGAGCTCCTCGGGACGGAGCCGCGGCTCGATGCCCGCCGCCGCGAGCGCCGCCGTGGCCCGCTCGCGGTCGACGCCCGCCTCGTGCCCGAGCGCGCTCCGCAGCTGCTTGCGGCGGTGGCGGAAGACGTCGCTCACGAACCGCAGGAACGGCTCCCGCGCGAGCGGCGCGAACGCGGGGACCACGCGCGTGCGCAGGACGACGACGGCCGACGAGACCCTGGGCGGCGGGCGGAAGGCGCGCGGCGGCACCCGCCGCACGATCCTCGCGTCGGCGAAGGACTGCGCGAAGATCGAGAGGAAGCCGCGCTCCTTCGCGTCGGTCTCCCGCGCGACGATGCGCCGCGCGACCTCCTCCTGGACGAGCACGACGACGAGGGGCGGCCGCCGCGGGTCGCCGAGGAAGCGCATGAGGAGCGGCGAGGTGATCTGGTACGGGAGGTTCGCGACGACGCGCGTCGGCGGCTCCGGCGCGAAGAGGTCGACCTTGAGCGCGTCGGCGTGGAGGACGCGCACGTTCGGGCGGTCGGCGAGGGTCTCGGCGAGGAGCCGCACCATGCGCTCGTCGACCTCGACGGCGGTGACGGAGCCGGCACGCTCGGCGAGCGCGCGCGTGAGGACGCCGGCGCCGGGGCCGACCTCGAGGACGCGGTCGCCGGGACCGAGCTCGGCGGCGTCGAGGATCGCGGCGAGGACCGAGCGGTCGACGAGGAAGTGCTGCCCGAGGCTCTTCGCCGCCCGCGCGCCGTGCCGGCCGAGCGCCCGCGCGAGCTCGCGCGGGTCCGCGACGTCCATCGCGCGAAGGCTAGGTCGTTATTTGCAGGTCCAGAGGGAGGCCTTGCCCTCCGCGAACAGCATCGCGGCCGTGTTCGCCGCGGCCACGGCGTCGAACGGGCTCGCCCCCGCGTAGCCGGCGCGCGGTGAGTTCCGGGCCCAGGTCGCCGGGATGAACTGGAAGAGCCCCGAGTCGCTCGCGCTGGGGTTGAACGCGTAGGGGTCGTAGCGGGACTCGCAGTAGGCGACCCGGAGGAGCTGGTCGGGGTCCGCGCCCCATCGCTCGGCGGCCTCGCGGATGATCTTCTCGATCTCGGCGGGCGCCGGCGGGATCGGCTTCGCCCTCTGGCCGACGCGCCGGACCTCGGCGATCGCCGGTCGGACGACCTCCTCGGTGAGGAGCGTCCGTGCCTCCTCGACGCCGTCCACGAACCGGACCAGCCAGGTGCGGTCGACCTCGCCGGCGACCCCGGCGCGGTCCACCGCGAACGTGCCGAAGAAGAGGTCGGCGTCCGGGACCTGGCGGACCTGGAACGGGAGCGCGGTCCGCTCGCGAACCTCGCGGTCCAGGGTCCGCGTGATCCGGACCTCGGCGCCGGGCTGGAGGACGGCGGCGGCGGCCACGCTCAGCTTGTCGTTCGGGCCGAGGGCGATGCCGCGGGCCGCGAGGAGCTCGGCGACGGTCCCCTTGGGGGCGCGACCGCCCGCGAGGACGCCCCCGTCGACGAGCGTGACCGGGACGCCCCGGTCGAGGACGATCCGCATGCCCGGGACGAGCGGCGCGGAGGCGGGGACGGAGAGCCGGTCGCTCGGCTCGAGGGCGATCCCGAGGGACCGCAGGAGGCTCGCGGCGTCCTGGCCGCGCTGGGCGGAGGTCGCGAGGCGGAGGCCGTCGATCTCGACGTGGACCGGCACCCCGGCCGCGGCCTCGAGGGGCTGGAAGCGGGAGGATGGCGCCGCCCGGAGGGCGTCGCCCGAGGCCGCGAGCGCGAGGCCGGCGCCGCCCGGGACGGCGAGCGACCACGCGAGGCCGCCCACCACGAGCGTGATGACGGCCATCCGCGCGAGACGCAGCAATTGATCGATGGCGACCTGCCGCAGGTTCGTCGTGATGCCCCCTCCCTGCCCTCCCCCGTCCGGGCGTGCCGACCTAAGGTCAGGCCATCCAGAGGGGGTAGCGAAATGGTATCCCCTAGCGCGCGGTGACGCTGAAGGCCGCCGGCTGGGTCGTCCGGGCCGCGAGACCGCTCACCGCGAGGATCGGCGGACGCCGGTCGCCGGCCGCGTCGAAGGCCAGCTCGAGGACGCCGTTCTCCACGACGTGCCGCTCGACGGTGGGCTGGGACCCGAAGCGGAGGAGCTGGACGACGTACCGCTGGGAGACGACGTTCGTGGACCGGATGAAGCCCTTCGCCGACCACCCGTTGTCGGTCTCGGTGTCGTCCCGGAAGCCCGCCGCGGCGATCTCGAGGTCGTCGATGGCCACCCCGCCAAGGCTCAGCGCGCCGTCGGTGACGTACTGGAAGCGGAGGACGATCTCCTTCCCCGCGTAAGGCCCGAGGTCGGCCTCGAGGCGGACCCACGCCGGCTCCTGGCCGCCGCCGGAGGGCCCGGAGTGGCCGTTCCCGAGGTTCGTGCCGTTCGGGTCGGTGGTGCTCGACGCGGCGGTCCGGAGCGTCCGCCAGGTCTTCCCGCCGTCGGCCGACGCCTCGACGTAGAAGTAGTCGAAGTCGGCCTCGATGTCGTACCACGCCCAGAACGACAGCTTCGGAGCCGCCGCCCGCCGGAGGTCCACGCTCCGCTCGAGCCGGGCGTCGTAGTCGTCGGCCCGGTCCGACCACCAGAACGACCGGCCCGAGTGCGGGTCGGTCGGGATCACCCGGGCCGTCGTCGCGCCCTCGAAGCGGATGCGCGTCGACGCCTGGGGGAGCTCGAGGTACCGCGCCGCGTACTGCTTCACCGTCTGGCGGACCGTCGTCCCGGCGGCGACCCGGTCCTGGCGCGCCGGCTGCGCCGGCCGGGCGAGGCGCGTGCCCGCCGAGTACGCGAACTTCTGCGGGGCATCCGAGCCGTAGAGGGCGTTCGCCGCCACGAAGTCGGCGAAGAGCTCCTCGAAGCCGGGCTGCCCGCGGGCCCGGAGCACCTCGTCCATGTGGTCGGGCGTGTCGATCCCGCGCGCGAGGAACTCGTTGATGAGCGCCTCGCCGCCCGCCTTCTGCCGCAGGAACTCGAGGAACAGGTAGGACGCGCCGTAGTGCGGCGCCGACGAGTCGCCGAGCTCGGGCCAGTCGTTGAGCTGCGTGTCCGGCTGCTGGAGGAACAGGTTCTCGAAGCCGGCGGCCTGCGACTGGCTCGTCGCGACCCGCGAGCAGAGCTCGGCCTGCCCCTCGTTGAACCACACGATCGACCGCTTCCGCTTGTTGAACTGGATCATGTGGCAGAGCTCGTGGGCGAGGGTCCCCGCGAGCGCCTCGCCGGAGAGCCGCCCGCTCCCGGGGATGTGCATGACGAAGATCTCGCGCTCGGCCGAGAACTCGTACACCCACCGGGGCTGCTCGTCCGTCGACGAGTAGTAGCCGGCGGCGCCGCCGCTGATGCGCGCGAAGAGCACGTTCACCCGGGGATCCGCGTCGATCCCGGGGGTCCATTCCGTCCCGTACGCGCGGCGGGTCTGCGGGTACACGCGCGTCTCGAACACCTGCGCGACCTGCTGGAGGTCGTCGTCGCGCACCGTCGCGCCGTCGGCGACCCACCACTTCGCGCTCGGGCTCACGTGCCGGAGCGTCGCGGGCGTCCGGTCGTTCTTCTTCCGGTCGAAGTCGTAGACCCAGAACGACTCGCGCGAGCCCACGTCCTCGGCGATCGGCTCGGTCCGCACGGGCTCGAACGCGCGCTCCGGCGTGCCGCTCCTGCCCTTCACGGTGCGCACGAGCTCGAACGGGTCCGCCTCGGGGAGGACGTTCGCCCGCAGCCGCGCGGTCATGTCCTCCACGGCACGCGCGGGCGACGCGCTCGGTGCCGCCGTGCCGCTCGCGCCGGGGGGCGCGGTCGTGCGCGAGACCGGTGGCGCGACCACGTCGCACGCGAGGAGGATCGCGGTCGCGAGGACGAGCGCGCGCCTCACGCCTCGACGTGACCCTCGGCGAGCGTCTGGCGCGCGACCACGCGTCCGCCGCGCCGGTAGGTGCGCGGGACGCGCGGCCTGATGTTCGTCACCACCTCATAGTTGATGGTGCGGAGGTCACGCGCCACGTCCTCGGCGCTCCGGCGCGCGCCTGCCTGCTCCCCCACGATGACGACCTCGTCGTCCTGCGCCACGGCCGTGCCCGTCACGTCGAGCATCACGAGGTCCATACACACGCGGCCGACGATCGGCGTCGCCTGGCCGCGGACGAGGAGCGGCATGCCGCGCGCGCTCCGCGGCAGGCCGTCGCCGTAGCCGACCGGCACGGTCGCGATACGCCCCGGCCGCGGCAGCCGGTACTCGTGCCCGTACGAGACGCCGGTGCCGGCTGGCACGTCCACCACGCGGTGCACCGCCGACCGCCACGAGAGCGCGGGCCGCAGGCGCACGCGCGCGTCGAGGTGCGCCCCCGGCGAGAGCCCGTAGAGCGCGAGGCCTGGCCGGATCGCGTTGCAGAGCGCCTGATGCCCGAGCGCTGCCGTCCCCGCGCTCGCCGCCGCATGCACCCACCGCGGCGTCGGTCCGATCGAGCGCACGAAGTCCTCGAAGCGCCCGAGCTGCTCGCGGGCGAACGTGTCGCCGGGCTCGTCGGCCGTGGCGTAGTGCGTGAACACGCCCTCGATCTCGATGCCCTCGAGCCCGCGGACCGCCCTGTAGGTGGCGGCGGCGGTCTCGGCCGGCGCGCCGAGGCGGGTCAGGCCCGTGTCCACCTTGAAGTGCACCGCCGCGCGGCCGCCGGTCGCGGAGAGGAGCCGCGCCCGCTCGAGGTCCCAGACCGCGCAGGCCAGGCCGTGCCGCACCGCGGCGGCGGCGTCGTCGGCGTCCGATGGCCCGAGGAGCACGAGGATCGGCGCGCGGATCCCGGACGCGCGGAGCACGACGCCCTCCTCGACGGTCGCGACGGCGAGCATCGCCGCGCCCGCCTCGAGCGCGACGCGCGACACCGGCACCGCGCCGTGGCCGTACGCGTCGGCCTTCACGACGGCGATGACCTCGGCGCGCGCGGCGTCGCCGAGCGCGCGCACGTTCGCGGCGATCGCGTCGAGGTCGATGTCGACGCGCGTGGACCTCATCGCTCGGCCACGAGCTCGCGGAGCGCGCGCGGGAGCGCGTCGACGAGGTCGCTCGCGAGCACGCCGTTCTCGCCGATCTCCGCCGCGAGGAGCGCGCCCGCGCGTCCGTGCGTCCAGACCGCGAGCGCGGACGCGGCGAGCGGCGCGAGCCCGCGCGCGAGGAACGCGGCGACGGCGCCGCCGAGCGCGTCCCCCGAGCCGCCGACGCCGAGGGAGACGTTCGGCACGTCGTGGACGTACGTGCGCTTCGCGTCGGTCACGACGGTGGTCGCGCCCTTGAGCACGACCACGCACTTCCAGTCGGCGGCCGCGCGCTCGGCGAACGCGACCCGCGCCTGCGGGGCGCTCGGCACGACGCGGCCCGCGAGGCGCGCGGCCTCGCCGTCGTGCGGCGTGAGCACCGCGGGCTTCGGGAGGAGCGAGGGCCAGTCCTCCGTCCGGGCCAGGGCGTTGAGCCCGTCGGCGTCGATCGCCGTCGGGACCGCGCGCGCGTTGCGCAGCACCGCGCCGACGAACTCGTCGGTGCCCGTGGCGTGCGCGAGACCGGGCCCGAGGAGGACCGCGCGGATGCGCTCGCGGAGGAACGCCGCGAGCTGGGCCGCGGCGGCGGGCGTCACGACCCCCGGCGAGGCCTCGGCCAGCGGGAAGAACGTCACGTTCGGGTCGCGCCCGGCGAGCGCCGTGGTGACCGTCGTCGCTGCGCCGACCGTGACGACGCCGGCGCCGCAGCGGAGCGCCGCGCGCGCGGCGAGGAGGAGCGCGCCCGGGTAGCGCAGCGACCCGCCCACGACGAGGACGCGCCCGCGCGCCTCCTTCCCCGCGGAAGGGTCGAGCGGCGCGAGGAGCGAGCGCGCGGTGCGGGCGGTGAGCGCCGTCGCGCCGCGGGTTGCCACCCGGCTCAGCGCAGGCCGACGGCGACCGCGACGGCCAGCTCGCGGATGTGGCTGATGCTCACGGAGAGCGGCGCGCCGAGGCCGAGCTGCTCGCGGCGGCGCTCGGCGCGGCCGTGCAGCACGACCACCGGCTGGCCCGCCGGGGTCCGCTTGATCTCGATCTCGCGCCAGCCGACGCCGCGCACGCCGAGGCCAAGGACCTTCGACACGGCCTCCTTCGCGGCCCACCGGCCGGCGAGGTGGAGCACGTTCCCGCGGCAGTAGCGCTGCTCCCATTCGGTGTACACGCGGCCGAGGAACCGCGGGCCATGCCGCTCGAGCACGCCGCGGATGCGCGCCGTCTCGATCACGTCGATGCCCGTCTCGGGCGTCGTCACTCGACCGTCACGGCCTTCGCGAGGTTGCGCGGCTGGTCCACGTCGTTCCCCCGCCGGTCGGCGACGTGGTACGCGAGCAGCTGGAGCGGCACGACCGCGAGCGCCGGCGACAGGAGCTCGTTCGTCCGCGGGATGCGGATGACCTCGTCGGTGTTGCCGCCGATCTCCTCGTCGTCGTCGTTCGCGAGCGCGATCACGACCCCGGCGCGCGCGCGGACCTCCTGGATGTTGGAGGCCATCTTCTTGTACGTCGAGTCGCGGAGCGCGATCGCGACGACCGGCATGTCCTCGTCGATGAGCGCGTTGATGCCGTGCTTCATCTCGCCGCCGGCGGTGCCCTCGGCGTGGATGTACGAGAGCTCCTTCAGCTTGAGCGCGCCCTCGAGCGCCGTCGGGTAGTTCGCGCCGCGGCCCAGGTAGAGGAAGTCGCGCGCCTGGTGGTAGCGGTACGCGAGCGCCTTGATCTTCCCTTCCTCGCGCAGGACCGCGTCCATGAGCGTCGGCAGATGGAAGGCCTCGGCGAGGAGCTTGGCGGTCTCGTCCGCGGTCACCGTGCCGCGCCGCTGCCCGAGGTAGATCGCGAACAGGTACAGGTCGACGAGCATCGCCGTGTACGCCTTCGTGGAGGCGACCGCGATCTCCGGCCCGGTGTGCAGGTACACGACGTCGTCGGCGACACGGCTCGCCTCGCTCCCCATGACGTTGACGACCGACATGAGGCGCGCGCCGCGCTGGCGTCCGGTCTCCATCGCCGCGAGCGTGTCGACCGTCTCGCCCGACTGCGTCACCGCGACGACGAGCTGCCCCTTCGTCACGACGGGCTCGCGGTAGCGGTACTCGCTCGCGATCTCCGCGTCCGCCGGGACCTTCGCGATCCGCTCGACGAGGTACTTCCCCACGAGCGCGGCGTGGTACGCGGTGCCGCACGCGACGAACGTGACGCGCGGCAGCGCGCGCACGAACGCCTCGTCCATCTTCACGTTCTCGTCGAACACGACGAGGCCGGTCTTCCGGTCGACGCGTCCGAGGAGCGTGTCGTTGATGGCGCGCGGCTGCTCGTGGATCTCCTTCTGCATGAAGTGCTTGTAGCCCGACTTCGCCGCGGCGACGGGATCCCAGGTCACCGTCTGCGGGACTCGGGCGATCGGCGATCCGTCGGTGCGATGGAAGCGGACCTGGTCCTTGGTGACGACGGCCACGTCGCCCGCCTCGAGGAACGCGACCTTCCGCGTGTGCTCGAGGAGCGCCGGCATGTCGGAGGCGATGAAGTTCTCGCCTTCGCCGAAGCCCACGATCACGCCGCCGGCGCTCGCGAGCCGCGCCGCGACGAGCTTCCCGGGGTCCTTCGACGAGATGAACACGAGCGCCGCGGCGCCCTCGAGCCGCGGGAGCACGCGGAACGCGGCGTCCTCGAGCGAGCGGCCCGCCTTGAGCTCGTCCTCGACGAGGTGCACGACGACCTCGGTGTCGGTCTCGGAGGTGAACTGGTGGCCGCCCCGGACGAGCGGCTCCTTGAGTACGGCGAAGTTCTCGATGATCCCGGTGTGGATGACCGCGGTCACGGAGCCGCAGTCGACGTGCGGGTGCGCGTTCTGCTCGGTCGGGCGCCCGTGCGTCGCCCAGCGCGTGTGCCCGATCCCGGTGTGGCCGGCGAGCGGCTCGCTCTTGAGCGCGGTCGCGAGGTTGTCGAGCTTCCCCTCCGCGCGCGTGACCACGAGGCGGCCGTTGTTCTGCACGGCGACGCCCGCGGAGTCGTAGCCTCGGTACTCGAGCCGGCGGAGCCCGCCGAGGAGGAGCGGCTGCGCCTCACGGGGCCCGACGTAGCCGACGATGCCGCACATATCGCTGTGGCCATCAGGATAGATGCCAGACCTGACGGGGACCGCTTGCCACGCGCGCGTCTCGCGACGCAACATCGGATGCGCATGGACCGTTCGCCGTGATCCGCAGCGTGGTGCTGTTCAGCCTGAAGCCTGGGACGCGACCCGAGCAGCTCGACGCGATCGTCCGCGCCATGAAGGCGATCCGCTTCGAAGGCTGCATCAGCTGGGACCTCGCGCGAGACCTCCGCCTGCGAGACGGCAACATGCCGTACGCGTTCGTCGCGGAGTTCGTCGACGCGGCCGCGTACCGCGCGTACGACACGGACGAGGAGCACAACCGGATCCGGCGGGAGCTCCTCGCCCCCGTCGCCGACAAGCTGGAGCGGTTCCAGTACGAGGTCCCGTGACCGTGGCCGCGACATGACCGGCGGCTCGACCTGATGGACCCCGAGACCCGGTACGCGCCGAGCGGAGCCGTGAACATCGCGTACCAGAGCCTCGGCAGCGGCCCGATCGACCTCGTCTTCGTCATGGGCTGGGTCTCGAACATGGACCAGTTCTGGGCCGAGCCGTCGTTCGCCCGTTTCCTGCGCCGGCTCGCGTCGTTCTCGCGGCTCATCCTCTTCGACAAGCGCGGCACCGGCCTGTCCGACCGCGTGCCGGTCGAGCACCTGCCGTCGCTCGAGGAGCGGATGGACGACGTGCGCGCCGTCATGGATGCCGCGGGGTCGCGGCGGGCCGCGCTCGTCGGAGTGTCGGAGGGCGGACCGCTGTGCCTCCTGTTCGCCGCGACGTACCCGGAGCGCACCGCGGCGATCGTCGTGATCGGCGGCTACGCGCGTCGCCTCCGCTCGCCGGACCGTCCCATCGGCGTAGAGACGGCCGATGAGGTGGCCCGGCTCCTCGAACGCATCCCGCGCGAGTGGGGCGGCTCGTTCGGCCTCGCCGCGCGCGCGCCGAGCGCGATGGACGACGAGCGGTTCGTCCGGTGGTGGGGCGGCTACCTGCGATCGAGCGCCAGCCCCGCGGCGGCGGTCGCCCTCACGAGGATGAATTCCGAGATCGACGTCGAGCACGTGCTGCCCACGATCTCGGTACCCGTGCTCGTGCTGCATCGCCGCGGCGACCGCGCGGTGCC
>DASSSF010000109.1:0-6330 GCA_035708565.1 Candidatus Limnocylindria bacterium | reverse complement strand
CCGAGAGCGGTGGGCTGATCGATCATCCGCGTCGTGTCCACACGCCCGCTCGCGCGCCGGATCATCGAGGAGCATCTCGTCGGCGGGAGACTCGAGGCCGGCGAGGAGATCGCGCTCCGCATCGACCAGACGCTCACGCAGGACGCCACTGGCACGCTCGCGGACCTCCAGTTCGGCGCCCTCGGGCTCGAGACGGTCCGGAGCGAGCTCGCCGTGTCGTACGTCGACCACAACATGCTCCAGACCGGGCCCGAGGGCGCCGATGACCACCGCTTCCTCCGGTCGTTCGCCGCGCGCCACGGGATGCGGTTCTCCCGCCCCGGCAATGGCATCTGCCATCAGGTCCACCTCGAGCGCTTCTCCGAACCCGGGAAGACGCTTCTCGGCGCCGACTCGCACACGACGACCTGCGGCGGCGCGGGCATGCTCGCGATCGGCGCCGGCGGCCTCGACGTCGCGCTCGCGATGGCCGGCAGGCCGTTCTCGCTCGCGATGCCGACGGTCGTGGCCGTCACGCTCACCGGGCGCCTCCGGGCCTGGGTCACCGCGAAGGACGTCATCCTCGAGCTGCTCCGCCGCGTCGGCGCGGGCGGAGGCGTCGGCAAGGTCTTCGAGTTCCGCGGCGAAGGCGTCGCGACGCTCTCCGTCCCCGAGCGGGCGACGATCGCGAACATGGGCGCCGAGCTCGGCGCCACGACCTCGATCTTCCCGAGCGACGAGCGCACGCGCCACTTCCTCGAGGCGCAGGGCCGCGGCGCGGCCTACCGACCGCTCGCGCCGGACCCCGGCGCGCGCTACGACGAGGAGCTCGTCATCGCGCTCGACGCGCTCGAGCCGCTCATCGCCCTGCCCCACTCGCCCGACAACGTGGTGAGCGTGCGCAGCGTGGCGGGCACGCCGGTGCAGCAGGTCGTGATCGGGTCATGCACGAACTCGTCGTACCGCGACCTCCAGGTCGCCGCGGAGATGCTCGACGGCCGGACCGTGCACCCCGACGTCTCGATGTGCGTCGCGCCCGGCTCGCGCCAGGCCTACCTCATGGCGGAGGCGGCGGGGGCGATCGAGAGCTTCATCGAGGCCGGCGTCCGCATCCTCGAGTCGGCGTGCGGTCCCTGCATCGGCATGGGGCAGTCGCCTGCGAGCGGCGCGGTCTCGCTGCGCTCGTTCAACCGCAACTTCCAGGGCCGCTCCGGGACGCCCGACGCGCTCGTGCACCTCGCGAGCGTCGAGACGTGCGTCGCGGCGGCGATCGCGGGCACGATCCGCGACCCGCGCGACCTCGGCGTGGCGTATCCCTCGGTCGAGGCGGTGCCGGCGCGCTACATCGTCGACGACCGCGCGCTGCTCGCGGCGGACCGGTCGCTCGACGTCGTGCGCGGGCCGCACGTCGCCCCGCTGCCGGTCTTCGGGCCGCTCGCCGACGAGCCCGAGGGCAAGATCCTCCTCGTCGCCGGGGACGACGTGTCTACGGATGAGATCCTTCCGGCGGGCCCGCGGACGCTGCCGCTCCGATCCAACATCCCGCGCATCAGCGAGTTCACCTTCTGCCGCGTCGACCCGACGTTCGCGCAGCGGGCGCGCGAGGCCGGAGGCGGCTTCATCGTGGCGGGCGCGAACTACGGCCAGGGGAGCTCACGCGAGCACGCGGCGATCGCGCAGCGCTACCTGGGGATCCACGCGGTGATCGCGGCGTCCTTCGCGCGGATCCACGCCGCGAACCTCGTGAACTTCGGCGTGCTGCCGCTCGTCCTCGCGGATCCCGCGGACGGGGCTCGCTTCTCGGCGGGGCACCGGATCCGGCTCGAGCGGGCGCGCGAAGCGCTCGCGGCCGGCGAGCCCGAGCTCAGCGTGCTCGACCACACGAGCGGCACGCGCATCCCCGTCCGGCACGGGCTGACCCCGCGCCAGCGCGAGATCGTCCTCGCGGGCGGCCTCCTCAACGCCGCGCGGGCCGAGGACGCGTCGGCGGCGGATCAGCCCGGCTGAGCCGCGGCCTCCCTCGAGAGCGAGGCGCGGGCGCGCACGTCACGGACGATCGCCGCCGTCGTAGCGATGAGGGCGAGGGCGACGACCGTCACGAACGACGCCTCGGGCGAGCCGATCACGGCCGGACCCTCGCGAGATCCGCTTCCGGCGTGACCGCCGCGAGCTGCGCGACCACCGGCCGCACGAGCCGCGCGTAGTCGTCGTACCGCATCCGCATCGTCACCGTGTGCGCCCCCGCCTTGAACGCGATCTGGCCGGCGCGCGCCAGGTCCGCGTCCACGTAGGTCGGGAGCCCGTAGAGGTTCCCGAAGGGCGGCATCGCCCCCGCGTCGCAGTCGGCGAACGCGCTCGCGAACTCCGCCTCGCGCGCGAGCCGGACGCTCTCGGCGCCGAGCGCCTCCCGCACCAGGCTCGGGTCGATCCGCTCGGGGGCAGGGACGACGAGCATGCGGAGGAGCCCGTCCGCCATCACCATCACGACCTTCGCGACCCTCCAGCCGCTCACGTGATCGGCCGCGGCCATGCCCTGCGCCGTGTAGGCCGCGTCATGGACCCGCTGCTCGTACGCGACACGTTCGCTCTCGAGATACGCCGCGAGCCGGCGGCGGCACCCGAAGCGCTCGGCGCGCGCGCGGCCGCGCGCGGCGCGGATGACCGCTCCCGCGACCGCCACGCCGAACGCCCCGAGCACGAGCACGGGCGCGACCCGTGCGCCGCCCAGCGCGGCCCGCTTCGCCCGGCGCGGCCCGCTTCGCGCGGCGCGCATCTCCTGGCAGCGTGAGATCGTCTCCCCCGCGAAGCGCACGGCGGCGTTCATGCGGCACCTCCCGTAGCTACGCCGACCATGCGACGGTCCGGCCGCGCTGCCGTGGGCCGATCGTCCCCGGGCGGCCGGCGAATGTCCCGCGGCGCGTGCGGCCGCTCACGGCGGCGCCGCGAGGGTCGCCGGGGGCATTCGCCGGACAGCCCGCTAGCGGTGCGTGAAGACGGGTGCGCGCTTCTCGAGGAAGGCCCGGAGCCCCTCCGTCGCGTCGCGCATCGCGGGCAGGCCGCGGACGGAGAGCGCCGTCGCCTCACGGATCGCCCGCTCGAGCGCGCCGCCGTCGACCGCGCGAGCCGTCCGGCGTGCCAGGCGGATCGCCGACGCCGAGAGCGAGGAGAAGCGCGCGACGGTCTCCTCGACCGCGGCGTCGAGCCGGTCGGCCGGCAAAGCTTTTGTCACGAGGCCGATGCGCGCGGCCTCCGCGCCGGAGAGGACCGCGCCGGTGAGCACGAGCTCGGCCGCGCGCTGCGCGCCGACGAGGCGCGGGAACGCGGCGATCGCGACCGGGGGCACGCAGCCGAGTCCGATCTCGGGGCAGCCGAGGCGCGCGTCCTCCGCGGCGATGGAGAGGTCCGCGAGCGCGACGAGCTCGCACCCGCCGCCGAGCGCCGCGCCGTGGGCCACGACGAGCGTCGGCAGCTCGGACCGCACCATCGCGAGCGCGGCGCGCTCGAACGCACCGAGCATCGGCGCGAGGAGATCGCCGAGGTGCTCGCCGACGTCGACGCCCGCGGAGAACGCGCGGCCCTCCCCTCGGAGCACGATGAGGCGGTTCTCCGGCACGCCCTCCGCCGCCTCGATCGCCTCGGCGAGGAGCAGGAGCGTGCGCGTGTCGAGCACGTTGAGCGGCGGCCGCGCGAGCGTGATCCGGACGATGCCGTCCGCCGTCTCGCACCGGAGCGTCGTCAGGCGGTCCCGTCCATCACCACGATGTGCCGCACGCCCTCGCCGCGGCGGAGCGCATCGTACCCGGCCGCGACGTCCTCGAGGCGGTGCCGGTGCGTCACGAGGCGCCGCACGTCGAGCTTGCCGCGGCGCGCGAGGTCGAGCACGACGGGGAAGTCCACCGGACGGCACCCGAGCGTGCCGATGACCGTGAGCTCGCGGTACATGACGCGCCCGCCCTGGAGCGACATCGGCTTCGCGCTCGAGCCGAGGAAGACCGCACGCCCGCCCGTGCGGAGCGAAGCGACCGCGTCCTCCTGCGTCGCGGGCAGGCCGATGGCTTCGATCGCGACGTGCGCGCCGCCGCCGGTCTCCTTCCGCACGCGCCTCGGCGCGTCGCCCGCGCGTCCGTCGATCGCGGTCTCGGCGCCCATCTCCGCCGCGAGCGCGAGCTTCGCGGGGTCGATGTCGACGGCGAGGACGCGCGCGCCGACGAGCGACGCGACCTGGATGACGTTGAGCCCGAGCCCGCCGCAGCCGTAGACCACGACGACCTCGCCCGGCGCGACCTGCGCGCGGCGTACGACGGCGTGGAACGCGGTCGTCAGCGCGTCGGCGATCACGCACGACTCCTCGAGCGGCAGCTCGGGCGGGAGCGCGAACACGTCGCGCGCCGGCGCGACGACCATGTCGGCGAAGCCCCCGTCGACGCTGTTGCCGATCATCTTCTGCGCCTCGCACACGTTCTCGCGCCCGGTCCGGCAGGGCGAGCACGCGCCGCAGGTCGTGACGGGCGCGATGAGGACCGCGCCGCCGATGAGCGCCGGGTCGACGCCCGCGCCCACCGCGGCGACCGTCCCGGAGATCTCGTGGCCGAGGACGAGCGGCGGCGCCTTGAACGTCGGCACGCCGTGGTCCAGGTAGTGGAGGTCGGTGTGGCAGAGCCCGCACGCCGCGACCTTCACGAGCACCTCGCCCGGCCCCGCGTCGGGACGGGGCACGGTCCGCACCTCGAGCGGCCGGCCGCCGCCCTGGAACGTCGCCGCGCGCATCGTCGCCGGGAGCGCGTCGAGCTCGGGCACCCACACGGGCGCGGCACCGCTCATGGGCGGGACGCTAGGGACGCATCATGTCGATCCGCTGTCAGCGGCGTCGGGGACGGGGCGGCCGCACGCCCCGGTCGCCTTAGCGTGGACCGGTGCCGTACGGATCGCTGCTCCTCGTGCACCTGCTCGCGGTCGTGCTCGCCCTCGGAACGAACCTGACGTTCCCGCTGTGGGTGCGCGCGGGCGAGCGCGACCCCGCGCACCTCCCGTTCGTCCTCCGGCGCGTGCGCTGGCTGGACCGGTTCGTCGCCATCCCCGGATACGCCGTGGCCGCGCTCTCGGGGCTCGCGCTCGCCCTCGCCGGCGGGTTCCCGCTCACGTCGACGTGGCTCGCGGCGTCGATCGCGATCTACCTCGCGGTCGCGCTCCTCGGCTTCGTCGCGTACCGGCCCGTCTCGCGCGCGCGCCTCGCGGCCCTCGAGCGCGGCGGCCCGGAGGATCCCGCGTACCTCGCCGCCCGCGGCCGCGCGAGGGTCCTCGACGCCGTCGTGATCGGCGGCGTCCTCGTGATCCTCGTCCTCATGCTCGCGAAGCCGCTGTAGCGGTCAGGGGGCGGTCGAGGCCCTGACCATCGGGTAGACGGCGCCCGCGAACCGGACGAACTCCCGCGCCAAGGCGAGCGGGGACGCGCCGCTCTTCGCCGGGTCGAGATGGCGGAACGCGGTGAGCTCCGTGTAGCGCACGCCGTCCCGGCCCGCGAGCACGTCGCGCAGCGCGCGCGACTCGCTGACGGGGATCACGCCGTCGTCGCGGTCGTGAACGATCGCCACGAGCGGTGCGCGGATGCCGCCCAGGTGCGTCAGAGGCGACATGGCGTCGAGGCGCTCGCGCAGCGGCGCCGGAAGCCGGCGGAGCGCGGCGTCCGCTCCCGCGACGTCGAGCGCGGTGAGCAGCGGCAGGATCGCCTTCGCCGTCTCCGACCTCGCCTCGACGCACGCCCGCTCGCGCCGCTCGGCGCAGGCGTCACGCAGCGCGGCGCGCTCGTCGCCCTCGACGAGCGAGGTGACCGAGCGGACGTACACCCTGCGCGTCAGCTGATCGACGTCCCAGGGCTCGCGCGTGCCGTCCCGCGCTCGCGAGGCGCTCGCGATGTCGCGCGCGAACGTCCACATCGACGCGTACGGCGCGTAGGCGAAGACGAACCGCACGCGATCGCGGATCCGCGGGCGCGACGCCGCGATCAGCGCGGCCGCCCCACCGACGCATGTACCGATGAGGCCGCTCCGCGCGGGGTCGATCTCCGGTCGTGCGACGAGCGCCTCGAAGGCGGAGCCGATGTCGTCGGCGTCCTCCGGCTCGATGCGGAGGTCGCGCATCGCCGGGGACCAGTGGAGGAGCACCGCGAGACCGGCGCGAGCGAGCGCCTCGCCGAGGCGCGGCACCTGGGGATGCTCGACACCGAAGGGGACGACGCCGAGGCAGACCACGACGCCCGGATGCGGCCCCCGCGCCGACGGGCGGTAGAGCTGCGCCTCCGCCGTGCCGTGCCGTGTCGCGTAGGCGACCCGATCGACGACCGGACGAGGTGTG